>NZ_VSWF01000001.1:0-466368 GCF_009668305.1 Comamonas sp. CAH-2 | reverse complement strand
GGGTGGGGGTGTGGAAAGCGGGTAGGGTGCCGATGGCATGCGGCAAGCCGCTCACGGTGAGGCGATCAGACTGAATGGCGATCATGCGGGACCATGCCGCCAGCCGTGCGGTGTCACGCGGCAGCCAGGGCGGTAATGGGCATCTGCCGCCCACACCGTCACTCCGCCGGGATCTGGAAGGCCGCAAAGTGGTTGGCCAGGTGCATGGCGTGGGCCTGCTCGTACTCGGCATGCGTGAGTGCGCCGTAAGCAAAGTGCGGCTGCAGCGGCCCGCGCCATTGCAGAAACTGCCCGCAGGCCGTCAGCAGGCGCACGCTGGCGGCGGCCAGCGGAGTCTCCGCCGCCAGGGCCGGGCTGCCGGGGATGGGTGCGGCCAGGTCGTGCCGCATCTGGCCGCGCCAGGCAAACAGCTGGAACGCGGGGCGCCCCGCCAGCCGCTGGAACAGCGCGGATTGCTGCGTGGGGTAGCCGGTCATGGAGTATTCGACGCTTTGCGCCAGGTGTTCCAGGGTCTGGGCCCAGCCCCAGGCGGTCTGGGATTGCAGCGCCGGCGCGGCCCCCAGGCGGCGCATTTCCTCCAGCGCGGCGGTCAGGTCGGACAGGCGCAGATCGCGCAACTGCGGGCCGCAGCCCAGCAAAGGCACGGTGCCCAGTGCGGCACCGCTGGCCAGAAAAGCTCGGCGGGAATGGGGTATGGCGGTGTGGGCTCCCTCGTGTCTATATAGATAGTCAGCCTGCTTTTATGCCCAGCGCGCCCGTTTTTGCCCAGAGGGCATGTGCTAGGGCCGGGCCACCGCGCAATCGCTGGGGTGCGCGCGGCCGATGGCCTGCGATGCTGCCGTTGCCGAGAATGGGGGGGGGGGCTGCAGCGCAGCGCCTGTGCGGTGCGGCCATGGGGCCACGCGGTCGTGCGTCGGAGGGTTGCGTGCCGTGTGCCTGGTGCTCAGCCTGCAGGCGGTGGGGTGTGGGGGCGCTGGGCCACGAGGTCGGCTAACAAATGCAGCTGTTCGCGCTGCAGCGCAATCAGCTCGGTCCACTGGTTTTTCTGCAGCTGGTCAATCTTGTCGTGCAGCATCATGATTTCCAGCTCGGCCTTGAGGTTGACCTCGTAGTCGTGCTCGCTGCGCACGCGGTCCTTGTCGGCCTGGCGGTTTTGCGACATCAGGATGATGGGCGCCTGGATGGCCGCCAGCATGGACAGCACCAGATTCAGCAGGATGTAGGGGTAGGGGTCGAAGGTGTGGCCCTGCCAGGCCAGCAGCACCGCATTCATGCTGACCCAAATCAGCATGGTCACCCCGAACAGCAGCACAAACGTCCACGAACCGCCAAAGCCGGCAACGGCATCGGCCGCGCGCTGCCCCAGCGTGCCCTGCCCGCGTTCCAGCTCTTGGCCAAGGTTGCGTGAAATGTGCCGGCGGTGGGTGATGTGCTCGGCCACCTTGCGCGCGCGTTCATCGAGCGCGTCCAGCGCCGTGGTGCGCAGGGTGGGAGAGGCAGGGTCTGGGTGGTGCATGGCGGCTCCTCACATCGAAGACAGAATCGCACCCAGTATGGCCGCAGCGGGCGCGGCGTGAAAGCCGTCGGCCTCCGTGTTCACTTCGTCATGCTGGCGGCGGCTTAGTAGGCCATTGCGCGGTGTATGCCAGCGGTAGAAGATGACCGGCGCTGCTGTGGCGCAGGGTGACTGCGCTGGTCTGGCATACAAAACCCGGCTGGTCGATCAATCCTCGTCCATCAAATGCGCCGCCTGGTTGTGGATGACGGATTCGGCCCGGAAGTAGCCCAGCACCGTGGCCACGCTCTGGTGGCCGGTCAGGGCCATGGTTTCGGCCAGGGGTACGTTGCGCTTGCCGGCTTCGGTCACAAAGCCGGACCGCAGGGAGTGCGCGGAAAAATCGCCTTCGATCCCGGCCAGCGCACAGCGCTCCTTGACGATGGCGCGCACGGCGGCGGCCTGCAAGGGCTCGCCCAGGTGGCCGCCCTTGCGGATGCGCCGAAAGATGGCGCCTTCGCGGATGCCGCTGGCGGCCAGCCAGGCGGCCAGGGCCTGGCCAGCGGCCCCCAGCACGGGCTTGCTGTTGTCGGGCAGGTCGACGCCACTCTGGTTGGTTTTGGAAAACGCCAGCTCGTACAGATATTGGCCGGGACCGATGCACTTGAGGTACTGCATGTCGGCATTGCTGACCTCTGAGCGGCGGCGGCCACCACTGCTCCAGGCAAACAGCAGCAGGGCACGGTCGCGCAGGCCACGCAGGCTGTCGTCGCAGGTGACCAGCAATTGCTGCAGCACGTCCTTGGTGATGGCGTCTTTTTTCTGCGCGCGTTCGCCACGCTTGGCGTAGGCCTTGCGCGTGCGCGAAAGCAGTTCGCGCACTTTCTCATCGTGGCAGGGGTTGGGCAGCCCCCGGTTCTGGTGCGCCTTGGACATGACCGCCACACGGTGCACCAGGGTGTTGTGGCTGGGGGCCCCCAGCCTGGCCTTGCAGCCCGATTGCACCAGGGCCGCATCGATGGAGGGGGGCAGCTCGCAGCGCAGGCCATAAGACGTGCTGCGCTGGGCATGGTCGGCAATGAACAGCAACACGGTGTCAACCGGCAGGGGCAGGGCAATCGCCTGACCCAGCCGGAACTGGTGCCAGCCGGCCCAATAACGCATGGCGCTCTGGTAACTGCGCACCGTGTTCTCGGCTTCTCCCTCACGCAGCAGCTCCCGCAGTGCGTGCAGGGTGCTGTCGCTGAGGTGAACAACGGCAGAGGCGGGCTGTGCCAGGGAAAGTGCGCGGAAGTCGGTCATCTGTTGTATTTCTTCTGTCGTATGTATCAAATAATATGTATTACATGTGATGTTGTATAATAATATTCAACAACTCACGATAACAATCTCTTATCGATGGTAATCTAACTTCTATGCAACCCACAGCACCCAAAACGCCGCGCGGCATCCAGGAAGCCGATGTATGGGCCGCAGCTGACGCGCTGCTGGCCGAAGGTCACAAGCCCACCATCGAAAAAGTGCGCCTGCACATGGGGCGGGGCTCGCCCAACACTGTGGCGCCGATGCTGGAAGCCTGGTTCAGCACCCTCGGCGCGCGGCTGGGGCTGAACCAGCACACCCAGGATTTGCGCAACAGCGTGCCCACCGAGGTGCTGGAAGCCGCGCAAGGGTTGTGGTCGGCCGCGCTGCAGCACGCACAGCAAGCGGCTGACCAGGCCCTGGCGGACCGTGAGGCGGAACTGCAGCAGAGCCAGGCCCAGCTGCAAGCGCAAGAAGCCCGTTTGGCGCAGCGGGAAGAGGGCTTGCAGCAGCAAAAGGAGGCGATGGATGCCGCCCTGAAGCTGGCCCATGCACAACGCGAAGACCTGTCGCGCCGACTGGACGAAATGCAGCAACAACTGCAAGAGCGCCATGCCCTGGTCGAAAGACTGCGCCTGGAAAATGCCGATCAGCGCAAGCACCAGGAAGCGTTGCGGGAGCAACATGCCCAGGAACTGCAAGTGGCCAGCCAGGAGCGCCAACGCCTGGCGGAACAGTTCGCTGGCAATGAACGCCGCATGCTGGCCGACCTGGACCGCACCCGCCAGGAGGTGGAGAAAAGCAAGAAAGCCCAGCAAGAAGCCGAACGCAAGGCCGAATCCCGTTACGAAGAGCTGCAGGCGCGTTACCTGCACAGCGAGGAAGAACTGATGAGCGCCCGCACTGCGAATTTACAACTGCAGCAGTCGACCGTAGTGGCGCAGGAACGGGTGCAGGAGCTCAAGGCACTGTTGGAAATGCGCGCCGCGCAACCGGCCGCCACCACTGCAGTTGACTCGCAAGCAGACAAACAGCGCACCAACAATCGCTCACTGCAACGCCGCGCCTTGTCGCAACGTGCGCTGCGCTTGCCGCGCAAGTGAGCTGAAGCCCAGCGACTAAATCTAGGGCCGGCGCTTCGCGCCGTCCCACGGCCGCAGCCGTGGGACCAGGCGCTTCACTCCCGGCACCGTGCAGCGCAAGCTTGCCCGGTGCCGTGCGCGAAGCTCCTAGGCCGACCCTACGAGCGTGGTACTCAAATGCATGCGCACGACGTACCAGCAGTCCCCACCATGAGGCATCCACTGGATCAAACGATCGCCCCTCAGGCGACCACAGCTTGCCGCTTCGAAAACACCAGCCATCCCACGCCTGGCCAGGCAGATCCATGCGGTTGAGCAGTCTCAGCAGCTTGTAGGCCACAAACGGGATGTCGTGCTTGCCGCTCAGCCAGTTATGCAAAGTGCGCTCAGTGACGTGCAGATACTTCGCACAAGCAGCCAAGTCCATGCCCAGGGACTGGTACATAGCCTTGAACCTCGAAGCAAGCTGCATGCGGGAATCCGGGTCATGGCGACGCAGGTGCCTACGTCGCTTGTTTAAATACAATGTATATTATGTTTAATCGCAAAAACAGGCGTTTGTACCCGCCGTAGCAGCGACAGCAACACCCCTGTTTTCGACCCACTGCGCACGGCCTGATGTGACCAGCTTTGCGCATGTTCCGAGCACCTAGACCCGCGCAACTTCCGCACCTCCATTCGCTGCTGGACAACATCGGGCGCAACGATGCTGATCTGGCCAAATTCCTGGATATTTCGCCCCGAACTTTGGGCAGCTACCGCAGCAAAGGCCAAGCGCCGCGTGTGGTTATGTTGGCCCTGTTTTGGGAGTCCACATGGGGCCAATCGGCTGCAAACTGCGATGCAGTGAACTGGGGCAGGCTCCAGTTTCAGGAAAACGCGATGCTCAAACGCCAGATTGCAAGGCTGCAGCGCCAGATTCTGGAGCTCGAGAAGGCACTAGCCGAAACAGACAAAGCAGCTAACAACCCGATCTTCGACGTGCGCTAAAAAAGCACACCAATAAACCGATCGTAAAAGAGCTGCCCAAGCGTTTTTAAGCCGTCCCAGTTCTTGCCAATAAGCAAGCCCCAGACAAACGGTGCCACCCATGGTCGATTAAGGAAAGCCCAGACGGAATTACGCTTTGGCTTATGCAAGTTCGCCCAGTCAGAAGAAACTCTAACTGGCGGCCGGCCAGAGCCATGGGGCTGAGGTGCAGAAGTAGCAGCAGATTCTCTTGCGTCTCTATCGCGCCAGTAATAGTCACGGTCCTGAATTCCCATGGTCTCCCCTCCTCTGATGCGCCGATCATAGAGAGGCTGGGCGAATCCACGCAAGCGTGGACCGGGCTCTAGCAGCAGTGGCTGTTGAGCCAATCCGCCACAGTCCCAGGTAACGCCGATTCCATGAAATCCACGCCCGACGATTAGGCCGGGCTGATCCGGGCTGCAGGCGTGCGGCGCAAGCTTGCCCGCCTTTGCCCAGGCCCGGCACTGGCTTGTCATTCGCAGATTGCAAGGCTCCTGCTTTCTTGTCGCCCGCGTCACATCGTCCCAATCGGTAGACCGACTAACGATCCCCTTCGCGAGGGAGAGAACGCGCCAGGTACGTGTAACAGCGAGCTGATGCGCGATCGACCGCTGTAACAGCCGTGTTTATCAGCGACGGGCCGGCAGCATGCTTGATCAAACAGCCGGCCACGCGTAACGAGCCAGTGCAGGCGCAACCGCAACGACGCGGCAGTTACTTCTAGCCAGGAAACTGGGAAGCAATCACAAGGCGCGCAGGAAGCCATGCGAGCACATCAACGGGCAGGCGCGCGAGAACCGGCGAACTGCTGGCGGCAGGCCCGAAACGACGCATGCGCGCACATGGCCCTGTTAGAACTGCCAGCCCTTGCGCGTTCCGACAACCGTTCCGGTCCAAGTTGCGCTGTTGTCGACCGGGGGGCGAGGATCTGGATACCAGTCGACATTGCCACCGGCCAAGACTAGCTTGGGCTTTGCAGTCATGGACTGGCAAAAACCGGGCTCAGCCTCGATTTTTTGCCCCTGCTCAGTCATGCAGACGCACTGCGTTGCAGTAGCTGCACAGCCCGCGATTTTGGGCTTCTCAGGCTCTACAGCAACCGCCACAGCAGCTTGCGCAGGAGCTTTCTCAGCGTGCGCAGCATCAGGGCCCTTGGGGTCACTGGCTTTCGGTGAAACATGCTGCGCCTCCTGCTTTGCGACCCCACCGCCCATGGTTCGCTCTTTCATGCGGCTGATGTAACTTGGAATGCCCCATGCCGCGACACCCAAGGCAATCACAACGGCATAGATCAAGGTTGGCGTTTTTCGCTCTACCTTGGTGTGCACCCGGGCGCTCTTGTAGAGCTTGTAGACGGCCTTGCTGTACCTGAAGAATTTCTTCGCAATGGACTTCGAATACTGCAGCGCTCTAGAGCAGTGGTCCCACTCATAGATGATGGCGAAAGGCATGTTGCCAATCCGGCGCACGTGCAGATGGCGACCAACGAGGCCCATGATGTGCCGATCAACGTTGTTAACGGTCTGGGTCATGAGGACGAAATCCACTCCGTAGTGACGGTGGGTATCCAAGTGCTGAATATCGTCAGGCACCTTGGAGCCATTCGGACGCAACGGCCAGACCTTCTGGACTTCGTCATAGATGATCATGGACCCAGGTTTGCACCACTGGTGCCAGTTGCGCAGGCCACCCGTATCACTGCCGTCGATCAGCTCGTGGTCGAGCTTGAGACCGTTGATGTTGGAAAAGACGATGCGCTCATGCTCGACTTCATTGCCATCATCGTCATGCTCTACGACCTTGGTGCCAATGACACGGCGAATGATGTCATGGACGCAGTACAGCGTTTTGCCGGAGCCAGGAACGCCGGTGATCAAGGTAATCATGGATTAGCCCCCAGGAGCTTTTTGGCGTTCATGGCCTGCCAGATCATGACGCGCACGGCGATGGCAGAGACGATCATGCTGATGCCAATACCACCACCACCGATTAGAAAGAGCTGCAGCGTGTTATTCGGCAGCGCGTTGACGGACGAAACAAGCTGATCCTGGAGGACGTTCACGACCTGCTGAAAGCCGGTCACCGTGACGATGCTAAGACCCAGAGTGACCAAAATTCGACCAATCATGGGCTCAACCAAGGCCAACAAGAAGGTGCCGAGCTTCATTCTTTGACCCCCACGATGATCAGGTACGCACCAAATGCACAGCAGGCAATCAACACAGGCTTGACGTAGTCCTGCACGTTGCTGCACGTGGCCTGCCAGTCCCAGACCTTGAGGCTTTGGCCGTGGGTGTTGAGGTAAGCATCCGAAGGGCACGCGCCATTGCCAAAGATATTGGCGTACTCATAGCTGATGTTGATCTCCCTGCGTGGCACGTCCTGCTCCGGCGTGTCCAGCTCGGCGCAGGCCAAGGCGTCGGGATTCTTTTCGCAGAAGTCCTTTTCTTCTTCCTTTGGCGCTTCGTCGGTCTCCGTGACGTTGTTGGTCACGCTGGTGCTTGTGTTGTTAGTGATGTTGTTGGTGATCGTGGTCGTGGTGGTGGTCTGCTGGGTCGTGGTCATGCTTCCCAGCGATGCAGGCCCACCGGACGAGCCAGAGCCACCAGACGATGAACCAGAAGGCGAAAACGTGTTCTTTGCCGTGGTGGTCGTGGTGGTGGTCTGCGTGCCGGAATCCGTGGCACCTGTGTGGCCAGCAGGGGCAGGCGTTGTCGTGCCAGGCAGGACGTTGACCGGCCAGGAGGTCTTAGTCGTGCCCAAAGGGACGGAATCAGGGCCGGTAATGGTGGTGTCGGTGCCATCGGTAAAAACGTTGTGTCCGTTCTCAATGAGCGCCTTAACCACAGAAACCTGCACAGGCCCCCAGGGTTTATTAACAATATTGTCCTCAAATATACGCTGTAAAGGTGTGTCAACTTTGGGTGCGACACCATTGCAAACACCATTAACAACCGTTGAACCAGCAGTACAGCTAGAAGAACCACTACGGCTAAGGTAGGAAT
The DNA here is from genome assembly GCF_009668305.1 of Comamonas sp. CAH-2. Taxonomy (NCBI): domain Bacteria; kingdom Pseudomonadati; phylum Pseudomonadota; class Betaproteobacteria; order Burkholderiales; family Comamonadaceae; genus Comamonas; species Comamonas sp. CAH-2. The sequence goes on along the minus strand of NZ_VSWF01000001.1, from coordinate 458,473 downwards.
CACGCTGCTGATAACTGCCGTTATATGCAGTGCCTGCAATAACTACAGAAGAAGATGTGCAGGAAACGACAGAGGCGCTACCCGGTGGCCTAAAGATGATTTGACTTTGCGCAGCTAAAAAAGCAAAACATGCGCCATGAATGGAAGTTCCACAGCCAGAGGTGGTGCAATATGAATAACCGTCCGCGACAGATACGAGCGTATTTGGGTCCGTAGCCTCAACAGACAAAGAACCGTCAGTATTCTTTTTTATTTGGTTGTAACCCCATTCCGCTAAAGGAGCGCAAAAGATGAGGCATGCATGCGCACCTAATTGAACGTAAGGATTTGATGCAGCCACTGACACAGCAGCAGCAGCAGATTTCATTAAATCTGAAGCAGATATTGCAAGTGATTGCTTGTTAATCGGCTTGATTACTGAAACCTTAGCAAGCGCCCCGCCCTTGTGCTGATACGGCAGATCATGCTTGCCGGTCACCTTGGGTTCAACGTCAGAAATATCGAGCACCCAACCGCCGCGTAGGCGCGTGGATTCAGGGGATGCGGGGTGGACGTGGTGGGCGTTGCCAGAACGGACGAACTCCAGACCGTTCCAGTTGTAAATCTGGTCAATGGCGTGCGCGTTCAGTGCCAGGAAGCCCAGAGCAGCAGCAGCAAGCCACCGGCAAACAGATAGTCTTGTGGATTGGACATACGACATAGCTTCATTCAGGGTCGACGCGGAACAAATCCAGAAGACGCCGCGCCAAGAAAATGACAAGGGCAGACACGAAGAAAAGGCCGGCAAGCTCTAGCATGTCGGCCTGCCCTTCGGGACTGGGCGGGGCGGGCTGAACCACCAGCGTTCCCACTGGCAGCTCAGTAGCTGGTGCAGTCTCAGCCATGCCCGCCGCCTGCTTAACGCCAGCCCAGCTTGGACATCAGCTTCATCAGACCCCAGACAGCCACGCCTGCAGCCATGACCAAGCCCAGAGCCTGCAGAGCGTCAGTCTCGTAAGCCGTGATGGCTGTACCGGCAGCAGCAGGCAACTCAGCGTGGACTGCAGAGCCGACAGCCAAAGCGCCAGCGCCCAGCAGCGCACGGGCTGCATTGATACGGTTTTTGAACATACGTTTTCCTTGCGCCTCAAATTGGGGCTGCAGCCTAGAGGCGTCAGCAGCAGCCCTTGAAAAATCAGCTCCTCAACCACATGAAGGGGCCGCCAGCCTCAATCAATCGAGGGTGCCTACGGACCCGGACAAAGCGCGTAAAACTGCCGCCTGCTGGGGCAAACTCAGCGTGGAGGACTTCACCAGTTGCAGCGTTCTCATATCCGCCGCCCTTTGCAGGTCTCCAGCGCTCGGAACAGTCAGCATTGCCCTGCACATACGCAGGCCACATAACCCAACGACGAATGCCGCGGCCAACGACATCAAGACCACCACAGCCATGTATGCGTGCTCCACGTGGGAAACCTCCGATGTTTTTGCTTTCGATCTTTGAGGCGTACTTCATGATGTAGGCCACAGGAGCGGTCGATTCCAGGCGGTTTGACATGCCGTGGCGCCACATAGGGGGCTGCCAGCCGTCACGGTTACGCCATGGGCGATCTGGCTTTGGAGGCGTTAAGGCATGGTCTAGCCAGCAGATCACGTGGTAGTGAATGACGCCCCGCTCCTGCAGCTCTGCAGCCCATACGTAGCGAACTTTTTTGGAGCCTGTGCGGCTGTAGTGCCACTTACGAAGGCCATCCAGAAATTGGCTGATGTGCCGCGCATGCCACTGACGGTTTGAACCCGCATAGGTCAGCGTGAGCATCCAGACGCGCTGATTGCGGTCGCCGAGGTTGTGAAGGCACTTTGCTGCCACGCCCAGGGATTTACGCAGTCTGGTGATGCGAGCAATGTTTTTGTCGATTTCTACGGTCTCAGCCTCAGCAAGCAGCTCGGAAAAACTAGCGTTTTCAGGTTCCTTGCAACTTGTTGAAACTGAGACAAGCCCGGCGGCTACGCCGCCAAGCTGGGCAGCACGTGCGCCCTGCTCCTCCATGAACGCAATTGCCGATTTACGGGCGTGGCGAGCCACTGCAGCGCGATGGCCCGGAGTTACACGCTTGGAGTGGTCGACAAAGTGCGGCTTTTCGTCATCGTCCCGGTACTTAAAGGGGCGATCACGGAAAGCATCAGCAGCAGGCATGGCCTGCGCCGGGTACTTGGTGTGGGAGGTGCCGAGCAGCATCACAAGGCCCCCAGCAAAATCTGAAACAACAAAACCAGGGTGAGCAAAAAATTCACCACGACAAACGCCATCTGCAACGCAAACCACCCCAAGGGATAGCGAACAGCATCACGATGAAGACGAGCAATAAGAGACATCACTGCACCCCCACTTGAATGAGGTACGCCCCCTGCTCACGCAGGCGCATTGCCGTGTCAAAACATTGACGGTCGTAGTCGGGGGGCAGCTCCCGGCCACGCTGGGGGTGGTCAAGCCGCCAAGCCCTGGCACGCAGGGCTTCCAGCAGCTTTGCGCCGTTGGATTGCCCAAAGCGCAGGGAATCGGGGATTGGGGCGAGGCGACCGACCAGCATCAGTGCCCCCCAATCAGACCTACATTACTTAGCCACATCCACGCCAAACTAAGCGCGCCCGCCCAGAATGCGAGTCCCAGCGGAATGCCGATAAAAAGCAGTAGGTACCAGCCCGGCAGGTGATCTGGATCGCGAGGGGTACTCATCAGAAGCCCTCCCCGCCAACCGGCACGTCACCAGCCCAGTAGGTCACGTCGGTGAAGCAGCCGCCATCGGCGCCAGTTGTGAGGGAGACAGTCACACGGTCCGCTTTCTGGTCGTGTGTGCCGTTGAATTGAGCGAGAAGGGACAGCAAGGCCCCTTCCGCCATGGCTTCACGCGCTGCGTGTTCCATGATGTGCCTTTAGGCTGCAGGAGCAGCTTTGGGCTTCAGAGGCACCAGCCGGGGGCTGATGCTCAGATTGCCGCTACGGTCCACGTAGACCGAATTCGGGGCCAGGGTGTATTCACCCACGGGGTAGAACAGCGCAGCGCCCTGCTCGTTCTTCTCCAGGATGATTTCGACCTTTTCAGGGAACGGATTGGGGTTGCCGTTGCGGTCAGAGGTGTGGGCCCAAACGGTCTGGAAGTTCAGGTCGTAGGCTTTGCCAGAGGCTTTGGCTGTTCCGCGTTGGTTGCGGACTTCGGTCGACGTCACCGAGATTTTGATCATGGTTGCTCCAGTTGAGTTACCCACATCGGATAACGCACCAAAGCTAACATTGCTCAATCTGGATAACAAAGCCCAAAGCGCGTTACTCCATTTGAGTAACAATCAAGCCACACTTACTGGAGGCCCTATGCAAACGACGATGAATCTGCTAACTGAAGCCGAAAAAGTTAAGGACTTGAGCGCATGGGCAGCAGAGCTGGGCCTATCGAAACGCGTGCTTTACACGTCCAAATATCGGGAGCACTTGAGCCCAGCAGTAGCCGGTGTTTTGGCGGAAAAACTGGGGCTTGATTCCAAAGAATGGATCGTGATTGCAGCACTGGAAAGCGAGCGCGAAAGCGCCTGCAAATCGCGCATGGTGCGCAAGTTCATCACCGGAGCAGCTATCGCAGGAACCCTGATGGGCGCTGCCGGTACTGCTACTGCTGCTGTAGCAAGTACCGCTGCCAGGGCGGCAGTCTGTATATTATGTTAAATTGCTTTTGCGTGCGTTTAAGCGCCGTTGCAGCGGTTGCTTTGAGCCTTTCTTTAGCCCACTGCGCATGGCCTGATCTGACCAGCTTTGCGCATGTTCCGAGCACCTAGACCCGCGCAACTTCCGCACCTTCATTCGCTGCTGGACAACATCGGGCGCAACGATGCAGATCTGGCCAAATTCTTGGATATTTCGCCCCGAACTTTGAGCAGCTACCGCAGCAAAGGCCAAGCACCGCGTGTGGTTATGTTGGCCCTGTTTTGGGAGTCCACATGGGGCCAATCGGCTGCAAACTGCGATGCAGTGAACTGGGGAAGGCTCCAGTTTCAGGAAAACGCGATGCTCAAACGCCAGATTGCAAAGCTGCAACGCCAAATCCTTGAGCTTGAAAAAGCACTGGCCGAGGTGGACAAGGCCGCCAATAGCCCAATCTTTGACGTCCGCTAGTCGCGGTATTCAGCCTCAAATGCTCGCCTTGCTCTCATGTGTTCATTCGCGCAGTCGGCACGTACGTTATCGAGGCGGCAAATCGGTGACGGCTTGTAGTAGCTCTGCCAAGCTGCTTCCTTGCGCTTGGCGGCAAACTCTACCTGCTGTCGCTCCCAATCTTTTTCCAGCTCCTGCCGCATCTGGCGTCGCTGCTCTTCTTTTTGTTGCTGCAACATCTGTTGCTGTGCTTGCCTTTGCTGGTCGTTCATGGCTTTGAGCTCTTGTGCAAGCTGCCGTGCAGCCTGCTCTGCGCGCCAGGCCAGTACGCCCTCGTAGGCAAAGATTGCAGCCATGCTGCCGATGAATACGCCCAGGGCAATTTTGGCTACATCACCTAAAAATCCCCAGTCGCTTTCTGTTTGCTGTCGTCTATACATGCCCTCTCCTTTTTTCGGATCATAGGAGCACATGCTGCAGAAGCGCTGACGCGCAACAGCCGTGTTTATCAGCGACGAGTTGGCGACATGTATGAGCAGGATGCACTCCACGCGTCACCGACCAACGCTGCGACAGCTGGACCCATCGCGCCTTCTATTATTCGACGCGCGATACCGCCAAGACCAACGTCTGCAACTACATCGAAATGTTCTACAACCCAAAGCGGCGCCACGGCTCTGCCGGAAATACTTCGCCAGTAGCGTTTGAATGACGTCACTCCCAACAGCTCAAGAGTGTCTAGGGAATCTGATTCGATTAAGTTCCGCCGTAAAACGTCAATTCACCTCAATCCCCTTGGAGGGCTAATAAGACAACGTCGATTAGGTATTGACCAATCATTTGTTGAATATGTAAATTAGCTTTGAGTTGTTACTCCTTGTAATCAAACTATGAAGCGGTGAATTATTGGGAGCGACTTGGAAGCAACCTCTGAGACGTCCTTATCTATGAACTCCAGCATTCTGATCGTGGATGACAATACGGACATGATCCAGTTGATGGCACGCATGCTGAAGGGGGTGGCGCGACTGCGTTTCGCGACCCATGGTCAGGAAGCGCTGCGATTGATGCGCATGGAGCCGCCAGACTTGGTTCTTCTGGATGCTGAGATGCCTGGAATGAGTGGCTACCATGTGTGCGAAGCCCTTCAATTGGACCCTGTGCTGACGGACATCCCCGTGATCTTTGTCACCGGTCACACAGATACGGATTACGAGGTACGTGGGCTGGATGCAGGTGCCGTGGATTTCATTACCAAGCCCGTGAACGAAGCACTTTTGTTGGCAAGGGTCCGAACGCAGCTGCGCATCAAATCGATGGCCGATGAGCTACGCCACATGGCGGCGATTGATAGCCTGACAGGGCTGGCCAACCGTCGGCATTTTGAGAGCCTGATGCGTCGTGAATGGAAGTGCTGCGCGCGTGATGGCAAGCACATGACATTGCTCATGGCCGATGTCGATCACTTCAAACGGTACAACGATAGCTACGGTCACCCTGCCGGCGATGCGTGCTTGCAAGCGGTGGCACAAGCGTTGCTGTCGATTGCCAAACGCCCGAGTGATCTGGTGGGCAGACTAGGTGGTGAGGAGTTTGCGGTCCTGTTGCCAGATACGGATTTGGCGGGCGGACAGGAGGTCGCAGAGCATGCCGTACAAGCCGTCCGTGCGCAAAGGTTGCCACATGCTAGCTCCCTGACCGCCGAGCACGTCACCATCAGCGTTGGCTTGGCGGTGTGCACGCCACACAACGCAGCCGAAGCAGAGCTGCATGCACTCTACAGCGCAGCTGATCGGGCGCTGTACCAAGCGAAAGCCGAGGGACGCAACCGTTGGATGACGTGGTCTGGAGTGCATGCATGACCCGCGAAAGGCCATACATCATGGGGTTTGTCGACCGAACCATGATGATGGCCTCGGTGGCCATATGTTTAACGATGGCTGCTGCTGCTTTTGCATACCACCAGCAACTAAAAAAGAATACGCTCGAGGCCACGGAGCGATTTGAACGCCTCAAAAACCGCGTGCTGGGTGAAGTGCTTCTGCGCATGCAGCAATACGAGTACGGGTTGCGCGGTACACGCGGCGCAATCGTTGCGGTGGGCGATGGACTAAATGCGGCCACGTTTGCACGTTATAGCGCCAGCCGAAATTTTGACCATGAATTCCCTGGCGCGCGAGGTTTTGGCTTCATCCGCAAAGTACGACCGGACGAGCTTGATGCGTTTGTGCAGCATGCGCGCGATGAAATGGGCGCTGATTACCATGTGAAGGAGCTGCAACCCCACACCGGCGACAAGTACATCATTCAGTACATCGAGCCTTTGGAGCGAAATCGGCCGGTGTTGGGAATGGATATCGCCTCTGATCCCGTGCGACAGGCCACGGCCTTGTCTGCCATGCATTCAGGGCAAGCCACGCTCAGCGCTCCAATCACTCTGATTCAAGACTCTCGCTCCGAGTCCTTGGGGCTGCTGTTGATGCTGCCCGTGTTCAATTACGGCATGCCCTCGAACACCGATACCGAAAAGGACCAATCGCTGCTGGGCTGGGTGTATGCGCCGCTGGCAATGTCAGAGGTGCTGCGCAACCTCGACACGGATGAAAACTTCTTCGCGATGAACCTGCGCGATCAGGCTTCACCTCCCCAGACATGGCTGTATGGCGGCGAGTTGCCAGAGGTCGCAGCGCACCTCAAGCAGTACCCGACGCCCTTGATGCTTTTTGGCCGCGTGTGGGAAGCGCTCCTGCAACCGACACAAGCCTTTATCGATTCACTGCGCCAGCCCTCTCCGGAGCGCAAGGCCATGGAGGCCGGGTTGCTGGGATTGTTGATGTCCGCCTTGGCGATGTCGGTGCTGCACCTGGGGCATCGCGGCCGCGTGCAGCGCCTGGAGCAAGCACGGCGTGCGGCCATCGTGGAAGGCTCGGAAGACGCCATCATTGTGCAAACCTTGGAAGGCATCATCACGGACTGGAACGACGGTGCCAAACGTCTTTTCGGCCATGACTCGGCCGATGTCCTGGGTCACACGGCCCAAGAGCTGCTGGTGCCGCCCCAGCTCAGGGATGAGGACGAATCCATGCTGGCCAGAGTCGCCCAGGGCGAGCATGTCAAAGCCTATGAGACCGTGCGCAGTCACCGCGATGGCAGCATGATCGAGGTGTCCATTTCAGCCGGGCCGATTGTTGGTGCCGATGGCCGCGTGGTGGGCCTGGCCAAGACCTTGCGCGATGTCCGTGAAGTGCGGGCCACTGCCCGTCGTGTCGCAGAGCTCAATGCGACCCTGGAGGACCAGGTCCGCGAGCGCACCACAGACCTGGAAACCGCACGCCATGCGCTGCAAACGGTGCTGGATGCGATGCCTTCGCAAATTGGTTACTGGGATTTGGCGCTGCGCAACCGTGTTGCCAACCGGGCGTATGGGGATTGGTTCCACATCGAACCGGCCAAAGTCCATGGCATGCACTTGCGCGAGCTCATTGGTCGGGAGATGTACGAGCTTTGCCGGCCCCATGTTGAGGCCGCGTTAGCGGGTGAGCCCCGCAGCTTTGAGCAAACACGCCCGGCCACCGCCTCCGAGCCTGCGCGCCACATGCTCTTGCATTTCCTGCCGGACGTCCAGGATGGTGCCGTCAAGGGCTTCTACGCCTTTGTGCACGATGTGACCGAGCTGACCGAAAGCCGCCTGCAGCTTGCTGCGGCACAGCGCGACAACATTGCCCTGCTGCAAACGCTGAACCAGCATGCGATTGTGTCTGTGGCCGACCGGACGGGGCGCATCATCGAAGTCAACGATGCCTTTTGCCACATTTCAGGGTTTGCGCGCGCAGAGCTTCTGGGGCAGAACCATCGCATCGTCAACTCCGGCGAACATCCGCGCGCCTTCTGGGTGGGCATGTGGCGCTCCATCAGCAGCGGGCGCAGCTGGCACGCCGAAGTCTGCAATCGCGCCAAGGATGGAACCCTCTATTGGGTAGACAGCGTCGTTGCGCCGTTCATCGATGCACAAGGTCGTGTGGAGAAGTACGTCTCCATCCGTACCGACATCACGGACCGCAAGCGCACCGAGCTGGAGCTGCAACGCACCCTGGCACTGCTGCGCTCCGTGCTGGAGGCATCGACCCAAGTTGCAATTGTGGCGACCGACACGCGGGGCGTAGTCTCGCTGCTGAACCGGGGGGCTGAGCTGCTGCTCAACACGGACGCCGATACCGTCGTAGGGAAAATGCAAGTCCTGGAGTTTCTGGAAGTGAATGGTGGGGATCCGGCCGAGAGCCTCGACGACGATGGCATTGAGTTTCCCATGCTCGGATTCCGTGGGCCGACCGACATGGCCAAGTTCTACCAAGCCACACAGAATCCCAAGACGCAGTGGTCCATGGTGCGTGCCGATGGTTTGCGTGTGCCGGTCTCGCTGGCAGTGACACGGATGCAGGATGCCAGCGATCAGTTCATCGGTTATCTGGGCATCGCTTCAGACATTCGCCTGCGCTTGGAGCAGGAGCAATCGCTGCGCGTCGCCATGCACCAGGCGAATGCGGCAAATGATGCCAAGAGCCGCTTTCTGGCGAATATGAGCCATGAAATTCGCACACCGATGAATGCCGTGCTGGGCCTGTCGTACCTGCTGTCACGCACCGCCTTGAGTGAAGAGCAGCAAGGCATGCTGCGCAGCGTCCAGGTCGCCGGCAAGGCGCTTCTGGCGGTCATCAATGATATTTTGGACTTCTCTAAGATCGAGGCCGGCGAGATGGCGTTGGAGCGTGTGCCCGTTGATCTGAACCAGGTGGTGCGCGATGTCGCTGCGCTGATCGCCCTGCAGGCGCGTGAAAAAGGCGTGGCCTTTGTGGTGGATGTGGATGAACCTGTGCCCCAGCCTCTGGAAGGCGACAGCGTTCGCCTGCAGCAAATCCTCATCAACCTGCTGAGCAATGCCATCAAATTCACGGACGCCGGAGAAGTGCGTCTGACCGTGCGCCACAAGGCACTGGGCAGCGGCACGTTCCAGGTGCAGATCAGTGTCAAGGACACCGGTATCGGCATCGATGAAGAAGCCCGCAAGCGCCTGTTTGCGCCATTCGTGCAAGCCGATCTGTCCACCACCCGCCGATATGGGGGCACCGGGCTGGGCCTGTCAATTGTCAAGCAGCTGGTGGAGATGATGCGTGGCACTGTCGAGGTGCACAGCACCGCGGGCCAAGGCAGCCTGTTTGTGGTCACCCTCCCCATGTATCGCAGTGCCGGACTGTTGCTGCACCGGGATGCGGTACCGCCCATCCCTGCCGGGCGTGGTCTGTTGGGCGCACGCCTGCTGGTGGTGGATGACAACGAAACCAACCAGGAAATTGCTGCGCTGATCCTGAAATCCGAAGGCGCCACCGTCGACGTTACCGCCAATGGCCAGGCAGCCCTTGCCATGCTGCAAGCGAGTGCACCACCCTACGATGCCGTGCTCATGGATGTGCACATGCCGGTACTCAATGGGCTGGATGCCACGCGGCAGATCCGTGCGGCCCAGCATACGGCCCAACTGCCTGTGATTGGACTTACCGCCGGGGTCTCATTGACAGAACAGACCGAGGCCATGGACGCCGGTATGAACGCCGTCGTCGGCAAACCTTTTGATCCACCGGAGTTGATCCGCATTCTCTGGCGTTGTCTGCCGGCACTGGCGCAGCGCAATCGCATGGTGGCAGCGCCCGCCCCTGCCGCCAACTCGGCATCGGTCCCCGGTGATTGGCCTGCACTGCCGGGCGTGTCGGCCATCCAGTCGTTTGTCCGGCTCAAGGGGCACGCGCCGCTGCTATGGCAACTGGCGCGGCGCATCCTGGATGGCGTGCACCATTTAGCGATGCCTTCGGCAACGCCAACGGCGGAAGATTTTCAGGCTTTGAAAACCAGACTGCACGACCTCAAAGGCATGTCGGGCTCGATGGGCGCTGAACAGCTGTACCAATTGATCAGCCAGGCTGAAGACGCCGCCAAGTCGCAGCAAACGGAGAAGCTGCGGGCATTGATCGCCCAAATCCAACCGAGCTTGCAGGGGTGGGACGCCGTGCTGGCCCCCGCAGAGGACGATGCCAAAGCTGCGGATGCAGGCGTGGAGGGGAACACTGGCCACGATGTCACCGGGGGCGAGGCGCCGGTGTTGCCTCCGCTGGATGCGGCCACGCGCGCCCATCTCGAATCGCTGCGTGCCGCCTTGCAGCGCCATGATCTGGACGCCCTGGACCACTGGGAGGCCCTGGCCCCTGGACTGGCACCCAGGCTGCGTCCAGACCAGTTTGCCGTGCTCAAACTACGCATAGAAACGCTGGCATTTGATGCGGCATTGAATGTGTTGAACGAAGTACCGTTCGATTGAACCGCTTGCTTCTGGCAGCCTGGAACTGGAAACCTTCCCCACCGAGGCCCATGGCCGCAGACACGCGCATTTGCGGCAGGAGGGGCGCCCCCAGCCTGCGCTGGCTGCACATGGTGCGGGGCATGGCAACCGCCCACGGCGACTGCGCCTGCAGGGCCTGGACTAACACCAGGGCGCGGACCTTGTCAGCTCGTGTGGTCCGAGGGTGAATGGCCGTGGGGCACTCCTGCGGGTCCGTCCCCTTGTCCACGGCGCATCCAAACTTGCACCGTTGCTACGATATACTGAGCCGCAAATTGGACCGGAAAGGTGGCGGCGCACGCTGTGCGCCCCATTTCCCAGCCAATTTCACGCAACAGGTGCCCGGGTTCAATCCCGGGTTAAACGGGAACAGGGTGCAATGCCCTGGCTGCCCCCGCAACGGTAAGCAGATCAATCCGAATCAGGGTTCTTGCATGCAAGAACCAGCCACTGGCGTTTTACGTGGCCCCTCACGGGGTGTGCGGAAGCGCTGGGAAGGCGATCGGCAGGCCTTTGGCCATCTGTCAGCCCGGATACCGGCCTGTTGAGCGCTGTGCAATGGAGCTCACCCTCCTCTTGCCAGCATGTGCAACGACCGTCTGCGGGGAGCAGCGTGATGGCCACCAGCTAGCGACAAGAGCTGCGTACGCAGCCTCAGCTTCGCAGCATGGATTCGTCACTTGCAGGCAGACGGCCAGCCTCTTTTGACACCATGCACCATCTCGCCTTGCCTTTCGCCCTGATTGGGCTTGTACCTGCGGCCTGCGCCATCGCTGCGGATGCTCCGGCCGAACCGGCCCCCACCCTGCGCGACAGCGCCGCCCCTCCAGCCCAACTGCCCACGGTCCACGTCACGGACCGTGCCGAAGGCGGCCTGGGCCTGTCGCACGCCACCACCTCAGGCAGTCGCACCGGCATCGCCACGCGCGATCTGCCGGCCAGCCTGGACACGGTGGGCGAGCAAACCTGGCAGGAGCGCGGGGACAGCCGCATGGCCGACATCATCGGCCGCACCGTGGGCATGACGCCGCTGTCTGCGACCAGCTACAGCAGCCTGTCCTTCAGCACCCGCGGGTTTACGGGCACCAACTCGGTCGGCATTGCCGAAGACGGCGTGCGCCTGAGTGTGGCCTCGTCGACCACGCCCTACCCGGCCAACAGCTGGGGCTATGAGCGTGTGGAGGTGCTGCGCGGCCCGGCCTCCATCGTCTATGGCACGGGCACCGTCGGTGCCACAGCGAACGTCGTGCGCAAGCAGCCCACGCGCGAAACGGTGCGCGAGGTGCTGGTCGGTGCCGGCTCACACGGCGCGTCCAGGCTGGGCCTGGGCATGGGCGGGGCGCTGAGCGACACGGTGACCTACCGGGTCGACGCCTATGGCCACTACACCAACGGTGAGCACGACATGGCCCGTGCCCGTGGCGGCAAGCTGATGAGCACGCTGCGCTGGCAGCCCACGCCCGCGCTGCGCCTGGAGCTGCTGGCCGATGTGAGTGACGAACGGCCCGCGCGCTATTTCGGCACCCCCACGCTCAACGGCGCCATCGTGCCCGAGCTGCTGGGCCGCAACTTCAACACCACCGACAGCCGCATCCGCATCCAGGACCAGCGCCTGCGCGCCCGGGCCCAGTACCAGGCCAACGCCTGGCTGACCGTGAGCAACGAGCTCTACCGCTTCCAGGCCAACCGCTACTGGCGCAACATCGAGGCCTACCGCTACCTGCCGGCGACCCAACAGGTGGCGCTCTCGGACTATCTGGAGCTGTCGCACGACCTGGTGCAAACCGGCAACCGGCTGGAGGCCGCCATCCAGACCGGGGCGCACAAGCTGGTCATCGGCTGGGAAGCCAGCCAGGCCCAATTCGACTTTGCCCGCAACGATTACGCCGGCAGCGACCTGGTCGGCGTGAACGACCCGTCGCTGGGGCACTGGCCCAATGCCTCGCCCATGCTACCCAGCTACCGCACCCAGGCGACCACGCACGATTTCTATGTCGAGGACGCCTGGACGCTCAGCGATCGCTGGCTGCTGCTGGCCGGCATCCGCCGCGACATCACAGACTTTGAGCGCCAGGACCTGGTGGGCAGCGGCTCCTTCGACAAGCGCCTGGGCGGCACGGCCTGGCGGCTGGGGGTGACGCACCGGCTCAACGCCCGCACCAGCCTGTATGGCCAGCTGTCCCAAGGCCACGACCCCGTCACCAATGTGCTGACGCTGAACCTGGGCAACCGCCCGTTCAAGCTGACCACGGCACGCCAGATCGAGCTGGGGCTGAAGCAACAGTGGGCCCAGGGCCAGGGTGAATGGACGGCCGCAGCCTACCGCATCGAGAAGAAAGACATCATCACCCGCGACCCGAACAACAGCCTGCTGTCCGTGCAGGGCGGCGAGCAAAGCGCGCAGGGGCTCGAGCTGAGTGCCGCGCTGCGCCTGTCGCCGCATTGGCGCGTCGAGGGCAACTACGCGTTCGTCGATGCGCAGTACGACAGGCTGCTGGAAGCCGGTGGGGCCGATCGATCCGGCAACCGCCCGGCCAATGTGGCGCGCAACACCGCCAACCTGTGGCTGCACTACACCACCCCCAGCAGCCTGGGCCGCTGGCAGGCCTCGCTGGGGGCGCGCGCCGTGGGGCAGCGCTTTGCGGACACCGCCAACACCGCCAGCAGCGCTGGCTACACCGTGTGGGATGCCGCGCTGAGCTGGCGCCCCCACCCGCTCAGCACCTACCGCCTGACGGTGCGCAACCTGAGCGACAAGCTCTACACCTACTCCGCCGTCTCCAGCGCCACCGCCGCACAGGCCTATCCCGGCGAAGGCCGCCGCGTGGACCTGAGCGCCGAGTTCGCGTTCTGACCCAGGGCGATCTCTCAAAAACAGTAGCTGTTAGCGCATGTATTGACTTGCATTCATAGCCAAAACACCATGAAAACCAATCAACACCTGCGCAACCAGCTCTTGTTTTCGAGTGGCTGGCGGCGCCGTGCCATCCCCGCGCTGGCGGGCCTGGCGCTGGTGGCCTGCTCCGACCCACGCCCGCCCGAGGTGCGGGATGCACCCGCCCAGGCCGTTCCTGCAGCGCGGGCGCCTGTCACGGTGGACGTCTGTGGCCAGCCGGTCACCTACACCCAGGTGCCCCAGCGCGCCGTCACCCACGGCATCAACATCACCGAGATGTTCCTGGCCCTGGGGCTGCAGGACCGGCTGGTGGGCTACGGCGGCCTGCGCGACATCACCCGTTTGCCACCCGCCCAGCAGCCGCTGCTGGCGACGGTGCCCGACCTCTCCAACCAGGGCATGAACCTGGAGACCTTGATCAACGCCCAGCCGGACTTTGTCTTCTCCGGCTGGTCCTACGGCTTTCGCCAAGGGCAGATCACGCCCGCCAGCCTGCAGGCGCTGGGCATTGCCAGCTATGTGCTCAGCGAATCCTGCATCCGCCAGGTCGCGCGCGAGCGCGTGTCGCTGGAGGACACCTTCCACGATCTGCTCGCCCTGGGGCGCATCTTCGCGATTGAGGAGCGGGCCGAGGCCCTGGTCAACGGCCTGCGGGCCGAGCTGCAGCGCACCACGGACGCCCTGCAGGACCTGCCCCGAAAGCCCAGGGTGTTCGTGTTCGACAGCGGCACCGACATTCCGGTCACCACGGGCCGCTATGCCATGCCGCAAGCCATGATCGAGGCTGCGGGCGCGACGAACATCTTTGATGACCTGGACAGCAGTTGGATGCGCGGCAACTGGGAGGACGTGATCGCCCGCGATCCGGACTGGATCGTGATTGTGGACAACGACCGCCCCACGGCAGATGGCAAACGCCAGTTCCTGCTGAGCCAGCCAGAGCTGTCCCAGGTCCAGGCCATCCGTGCGCAACGCTTTGTGCTGATGGATTTTGCCGAGGCCACGCCCGGTCCCCGCAATGTGCAGGCCGTGCGCAGACTGGCCCACGCCTTGCACCCCGAGAGGATCCCATCGCCATGAACATGGATGCCAATTTTGCTTTTGGCCTGCAGCGCCGGCGGCGGGCACTGTGGCTGGCCGCCCTGCTGGCCTTGCTGCTGCTGTCGCTCACCTTGGCCATCACCCTGGGGCCGGTGCGCATAGCGCCGCAGCAGGCCTGGTGGATCACGGCGCACGAGATCGGCGGGCGGCTGGGCCTGGACTGGCCGCGCGGTGACTGGACATCCGCCCAGTGGCAGATCGTCTGGCACGTGCGCCTGCCCCGCGTGCTGCTGGCCGCCCTGGCGGGCGCCAGCCTGGCCCTGGTGGGCGTGGCCATGCAGGCCATGGTGCGCAACCCCCTGGCCGACCCCTACCTGCTGGGTGTGTCTTCCGGGGCGTCGGTGGGCGCGGTCAGCGTGATGGCCTGGGGGGCCCTGTCTTTCATGGGGGAGCTGGCCCTGTCGCTGGGCGCCTTTGGCGGGGCGCTGCTGGCCTGCACGGCCGTGTATGTCCTGGCGTGCGTCAACGGGCGCGTGCTGGCCGCGCGCCTGATTCTGGGCGGCGTGGCCATCGCCTACTGCCTGGGTGGCCTCACCAGCCTCATCGTGCTGACCGCGGACCAGCGCGAGTTGGCCAACGCCATCCTGACCTGGACACTGGGCAGCCTGGCGGGTACACGCTGGGACGAACTGGGCCTGCCGGCCGCGCTGCTGCTGGTGGGCGCGGCCTTGCTGCTGACCCAGGCACGCGCGCTTAATGCCCTACTGGCCGGCGAGGAAAGTGCCGCCACGCTGGGCGTGGACACCACCCGCACACGGCGCTGGCTGTTTGTCCTGGTCTCCCTGGTCACCGGCGGGCTGGTGGCACTGACGGGCCCTATCGGTTTTGTCGGTCTGATCGTGCCCCACGTCACCCGCATGCTGGTGGGGGCCGAGCACCGCAGCGTATTGCCCGTGGCCGCCTTGGTGGGCGCCATCTTCCTGGTCTGGGTGGATGTGCTGTCACGCACCACGTTTGCCCCGGCCGAAGTGCCGGTGGGCGTCATCACCTCGCTGCTGGGGGGGCCGTTCTTTGTCTGGATGCTGTGCCGCCAGAGTGCCCGTGAAAGGCTGCTGGCATGAACACACACCTCGAAGCCCGGCAACTGCGCTGGTACGCTGCTGCCCGCCACATCGTGCGCGATGTCAGCCTGCACGTGGGGCACGGTGAAATGGTCGGCCTGCTGGGGCCCAACGGCAGCGGCAAGTCCACCCTGCTGCGCATGATCTACCGCACCCTGCAGCCCACCCGCGGCAGCGTGCATGTGAACGGCCGTGATGTCTGGCACAGCGGTGCGCGCGACAACGCGCGCGCCATGGCGGTGCTGGCCCAGGAGCATGGTGGGGAGTTCGAGCTGCGGGTCCGCGATGTCGTGCTCATGGGTCGCACGCCCCACCAGACGACCTGGGCACGTGACAGCGCGGAAGACTTCCGCATCGTGGCGCAGGCCTTGCAGCGGGTGGACGCCAGTGGCTTGGCCGAGCGCATGTTCTCCACCCTCTCGGGCGGCGAAAAGCAGCGTGTGCTGATGGCCCGCGCGCTGGCCCAGCAAGCGCCGCTGCTGATTCTGGACGAGCCCACCAACCACCTTGATGTGCGCCACCAGTTCGAGCTGATGAACCTGATCCGCAGCCTGGGCTTGACGGCACTGGCTGCGCTGCACGAGCTGCCCTTGGCGGCGCATTACTGCGACCGGCTGTACCTGCTCAAGGATGGCGCGCTCGCTGCCCAGGGCACGCCGGCCGAGGTGCTGACGCCCGAGATCATTGCCGATGTCTATGGCGTGCACGCCCTGGTGCACACCAGCCCCCGCACCGGCAAGCCGGTGATCGAATTCCTGCCGGACGCTGTGCGATGACTTCCATACCCCCTCCCCCCGCCACGGCCGTGGTGCTCCTGGGCCGTGGCACAGCCTATGCGAATGCCACCACCGAGCTGACGCAGCTGGCCGAACGCCTGCAAGCGGTGATGGCCGCACAAGGCCCCCCCGTGCTGCGGGTCCAGCCTGCGTGGGTGGACCGATCCCAACCCAGCTTGCCGCAGGCGCTGGACCTGTGCGCCCAGGCGCAGACCATCGTCATCCTGCCGGTGATGGCGCCGGACGAGCCTTCGCTGCGCCGCTGGCTGCACAAGCTCGTCATGCGCTGGCGGGCTGCACAACCGGCAACGGCTCCTTGCCCACGCTTGATTTTTGCGCCACCGCTGCTGGGTGCCCCTGATCTGGCCCAGGTGCTGGCCCGTACCGTCGAAGCCGCGCTCGGTGATGTCTGTGCCCAGGATGTGCCCGCCGTGGTGGGTGATGACCCCTGGGAGCACGACCCGGCCGCCTGGTCGGCCGTGCCTGAGCACCAGCACCACGTGCTGTGGTGCGTGGGGCCGCGTTGCACGGCCAAAGGTGCGACACAGCTGTACCCAGAGTTGGCCCGGACGGTGCAGGCGAACAAGGACCTGAAGAAAAAGGTGATGCTGCTGCAGACCAGCTGCCAGTACCCCTGCAATCATGGGCCGCTGATGATCGTTTACCCCGGTGGGCATTGGTACGGGCCCATGACCGCCTCGACCATCGCCCCGGTCCTGACCCAGCAGGTGCTGCATGGTCAGGTGAATGAGGCACTGCTGGTGCATGGGCCAACCATGGTGGATGCTGACAACGCTTGAACGCCCCGCCGACAGCGCTTGTCGCAGCACCTCTTGCACAAAGGCTTGCAGATCATCGATCACGCCTTGCAGCACAGGGACTGTGTTTGACAGCTGATTAATTCACAGGCTGCCAGCCACATCCAACGCTGCATCCTGGGCGCCATCCATCGCGCGTGCAAACCCATCGTGATCGCCACCCGCCGCTCTCTTAGGCAGGTGCTGGCGGCTGGTGCCTCAATCGCGGATTCCTTCCCCGTCGGGGCAATCGCAAACCTGCGTACAGAAGTATCGCGCAGGACAGCCATAGCGATCGAAGTCCTCCAAGGCAGGACGTACTGCAGCCAAACCGTCCACTAGGCGCAGACGTCAAAGCTTGGAACTGCGGCCCACTTTCTCGACTTCGGTGGTCGTTTGGCCCTGCTGCAACAACCACTCCGTCAATTCCGAAGGCGCTAGAGGGTGAGCGAATAGAAACCCCTGGGCGACAGGATAGCCCTGCATGCTCAGCATCGAACGCTGGGCCAGCGTTTCCACCCCTTCGGCAACCACGGTCAGGTGCAGACTTTGGCCAATCCCCAGGATGGCGTTGCTGAGCGCACGTGCGGATTCGTTGTGTTCCAGATCGGCCACGAAACTGCGATCCAGCTTGAGTTCGCTGACGGGCAGGCGGCGAAGGTAGCTGAGGCTCGAGTAGCCTGTCCCAAAATCATCCATGGACAGGCGCACGCCATGGGCATGCACCGCTTCAATGGTCTTCATCGTGCTGAGGTTGGTGTCCAGCAAAATGCTCTCGGTCAACTCCAGGGTCAGATCTTGGGGCAGCAGCGCATTGCGTTGCAACGTTTGCGCCACCATGTCCGGCAAGTCCAGGTCATGGAAGCTCGACGGGGAAAGATTGACCGACACCGACGGCACCCGCAAACCTTGGGCGCGCCACTGCGCCAGTTGGCGGCAAGCTTCGCCGAGTGCCCAGCGCCCGATGTCGGCAATCAATCCGCACTCCTCGGCCAAGGGGATGAAGCGCGCGGGCGAGATGAAACCCAGCGCGGGATGTGTCCACCGCGCCAAGGCCTCTACACCATACAGTTGGCCACTGGCCAGTTCAATCTGGGGCTGGTAGTGAAGGTGCAGCTCCTGGTTCTTCAGTGCATCGCGCAGCGCCGTCTCCAGGGTCCGTCGCTCTTGCGCTAACCGGTTCATTTCATCACTGAAGAAGCTAAACAGCCCTCGCCCAGCGTTCTTGGCCTGGTACATCGCCATGTCAGCACGCTGCAAGAGGGTGTCCATGTCCCGTCCATCTTCGGGAAACATGGCAATCCCGATGCTTGCAGACACTGCCAGGGGTTTGCCGGCGACCACCAGCGAGTTCGCGAGCTGTTCCTGCAGCCGCTCTATGGTGCTGGTCGCTTGTTCCGCATCGGTCTGCGACAGCACCATAACGAACTCGTCACCCGACAAGCGCCCTGCCATGTCGCTGGGTCCCAGCGCCTGCAGCAAGCACGCAGCCACATTGCACAGCAATTCGTCCCCTGCGGGGTGACCCATTGAGTCGTTCACCGGTTTGAACCGATCCAGATCAATGAACAAAACCGCCAAAGCTTGCTTGTCACGTGCAGCAAGGGTGATGGCCTGGTTTGCCTGGGCTTGCAACAGGCTGCGGTTGGGCAGGCCGGTCAGTCCATCATAAAAAGCCAGTTGTCGAATGCGGCTGCGTGCATGTTCGCGCTCCAGCGCCAGTGCGCACAAATGTACGCACACATCGGCCAGTTGCTGGTGAAACTCGGTCCAGGCTTTCGAGCAGGTTTGGCGGTAATAAAAGGCCACCGTGCCTATCGCGCGGCCCTCACTGCTTTGAATGGGGGTTGACCAGCAGGCACGAAAGCCCAAGGGCAGCGCCAGGTGCTTGTAATCGGTCCACAGGGGGTCATTCGCAATATCCTCTACGAAGACAGCTTGGTTGCGCCAGGCTGCGGTGCCGCAGGAACCCGCCTGGGGGCCGATGGACAAGCCATCCAGCAATTGCGAATAAGACGCCGGCAGAGACGCACCTGCCAGCGGATGCAGCATCCCGAACGCATCGACTTCCAGGATAGAGGCCGTGATTTCAGGGGCAATCCGCTCCACCTCTTTGCAAATGGTCTCCAGCACATCGCTCAGAGGGCGTTCACGCGCCATGGCCTCCAGCCCTCGGTACTGCAATGCCTCATGCATTTTCGCGCGGGTGATGTCGGTGAGCGTGGAAACCGTGAACAGCAGCTGTCCGGCATCATCCAGGATGGGGTTGCTGACAACTTTGACCCAGTAACGGCGCCCGGTCTTGGTCACCACAATTTCCTCGCGCTCGACGGGAAGGCCCCCGCGCAGTTGAGAGCGGTAAGTTTGCACAAAACCATCGTGCAGCTTGGGCGACAGCAGCGTGATGGGGTCCTGTCCCAGGATCTCTTTCGCATGCCAGCCAAACAAGCGGCTGAATCCGCCATTCACATGAACAATCCGCGAGCTGGCATCACTCATGATGACGGCCGTGTCGGTCGCATCGGCAATCAAGGAAAGGCGCTGCAGATGCGCCTTCTGTGCCTGCTCTTGCGTGCGTCGTGCGGTGATGTCGGTGGCAATCTTGAGGATTTCCACCACCTGGCCTTGCGCATCCAACACGGGGGAATAAGTGGCCTCCATCCAGCAACTGCGGCCGTCACTGCGCACACGTTCCACCACACCCGAATATGCGGTGCCTGCACAGAGTTGCGCCCAAATGTCGTGGTATCTGCTCGTCGCCAGCAGCGCTGGTGTGCAGAGACTGCTGTGCAAACGCCCTTGGGCCTCTTCATGTGTCATGCCCATCATGCGCAGGTAATTGGCATTCGCGTGGCACAAGGCTCCATCCACCCGGAAGGACGCAATCGCCATGACCCGGTCCAGCGCATCAAGGTAGGACAATCGCTCCGTCCTTGGTGGCTGGTTATGGCGACTTCCCTCATTAATGCTGTTTCCTTTGGGACTGCCATGGTGGGCATCCCTGGTATGTGTGCAGGCCCCACGCTTCCGTGTGATCGACGGCCGTATCGCAGTTGCTGACTTAGAAAGACACCCAATCTTTTTGGGCGTCATCGCTGGAAGCAGCGAGGCTTTGTGACGGACTGGCACCGGGCGACTTCTGGTCTGCAGGTTTTTTGGCTGTCAAGGCGGCGGTACGTTTTGGCGCAACCAATGGCGCGTTATCAGGCTCTGGTGTTGGCTTTTCGTGGTCTGCAATCTTGAAGACCGCCACGGCAGCCACCAACGACTGGGCCTGGTTGCGCAAGCTGCTTGCCGCTGCGGACATTTCTTCGACCAGTGCGGCATTTTGCTGCGTTGTCTGGTCCATCTGCGTCACGGCCTCCCCAATTTGTGCCATCCCTGTGCTTTGCTCCTGGTTGGCGGCACTGATTTCGCCCACGATGTCTGTGACCCGGCCAATCGCAGCGACCACCTCGGACATGGTCTGCCCCGCACGGTCAGCCAGTACCGAGCCCTGTTCCACCCGCGCCACACTGGTGGTAATCAGCTGTTTGATTTCCTTGGCCGCCTCGGCGCTGCGCTGTGCCAGTGCCCGGACTTCAGCCGCTACCACGGCAAAGCCGCGTCCCTGCTCCCCTGCCCGCGCAGCTTCAACGGCGGCATTCAGAGCAAGGATGTTGGTTTGAAATGCGATGCCATCGATCACACTGATGATGTCGGAAATCCGGTGACTGCTTTCATCGATGCTCTTCATGGTTTGGACCACTTCGGATACAACGCTGCCTCCTTGAACCGCAACGGTCGACGCATTGATAGCCATTTGGTTGGCCTGGCGCGCGTTGTCGGCATTCTGTTTTACGGTCGCTGCCAGTTGTTCCATGGATGCGGCGGTTTCCTCCAACGCACTGGCCTGCTCTTCGGTGCGTCCGGACAGATCACCGTTGCCCATGGCAATTTGCGCACTGGCCGCAGCTACGCCATGGGCATTGGACCTGACTGCCGAAACGGTGCTGACCAAGCTGTGCTGCATGCGCTCTAACGCGCGCAACAGCTGCCCCATCTCGTCGTGAGATTGCACCAGAATCTTCGCGCTCAGGTCGCCGCCAGCCACGCGTTCTGCCACCGTGACCGCCTGTGCAATGGGTCGTGTGATGGAACGGATGCTGCCAACCGCCAAGAAGATGGCCAGCACTACCGCCACGGCCACAGAAACGGAGACATTGCGGATCAAATCCCGGGCTGCCGTTTCTGCTTGCTCGCTGGCCGTAGCAACGCGTTGGTTTTGGTAGGCCAGCAATTCACGCACCGATGCTTGGTATTCGCGCTGCGCAGGACGCAGTTGATTTTCCAGTGCGGCCATGGCTTCATCACGCCGGTTGTCATTCATCAGGCCCAAGTACTGGTCGCCCAGCGCCAAGTATTTGGAACGCTGTTGCATTACTTGGGCCAGCATGGTCTTGGCCTGCTCGGTTTGAATCAGTCCTGGCAAACGGTCCAGGGCTGCGGCTATGTCGGCACGGGCAGACTTAATTCTTTCGCGCGCGGATGTTTGAATGGTTTCCGAATTGAAGAGCCCGATGTTGCGAAACTGAATCGCCTGTTCGTTGGTGCCATCCAGAACGATACCCAAGGCCTGATTGATGGGCATCTGCCTTTGCGTCACCTGATTGAGGGCCTCGCTTTGTGTCGAAGACCCAAGCAAAGCCACCCCACCCAGTACAGCCATCAGCAAAACCAGCAAGGCAAATGAAACAGCAAGCCGAGTGGAAATCTTGAAGTGATTCATTGCTTCATCCCTTTACGACGTGTCATTGAATGGGCTGGCTCAAATGACCTTTGGAGTATCAACTTTTAGTAACAAATGACCGTTTTTTATATCCGTAGATACCTGAGGCCACTGCGGCAATATCTGTCAAGGCAGTGTATGGGGCGGCAGTTTGTATCTTGGTGCAGTGAAGTGCGGTGGCGTTTTTTCACAACGCAGCGCCCTGTACAGGATTTCGCATAGAAAAACCGTGCAGCATGGCCGGGGTTGACCATGATTCGC
This sequence comes from Comamonas sp. CAH-2, assembly GCF_009668305.1. Lineage (NCBI taxonomy): Bacteria > Pseudomonadati > Pseudomonadota > Betaproteobacteria > Burkholderiales > Comamonadaceae > Comamonas > Comamonas sp. CAH-2. The sequence goes on along the minus strand of NZ_VSWF01000001.1, from coordinate 436,302 downwards.
CCAGATACGGTCATGAGACGGTCTGGCAGTTCGTCGGCATTGTGGGTGATTGCAGAACCAAGCAGTTTGTAGGGCACTACTGCCCGGTTTGAATGCCGAATTGCATGATGACTGCGCGTGGCCCCCATCAGGAAGGGGTCCGCTTGTTGCTCCGCAAATCAGATCAGCTGCCCAGCCGGGCATCGCGCATTTGCCGGCAGCTTCTGGAATACCCAAGGACCGCAGATCCCGTATCACGCCATGATGGCGCGATTGCGCCCGGAGGCCTTGGCCGCATACAAGGCCCGATCCGCACGGGCCAATAAATCTTCCAGAGAGGCGTCCCCAGGGCGCCACTCCGAGACACCGATGCTCACCGTCGTGCTCGGCAACTGGGCGTCGGCTGCTGCCTGGATATTCACGAGGCTGTTCGCCATCTGGGTGGCTTGCTCGGCATTTTTATCAGGCATCAGCACCACGAACTCTTCCCCTCCGAGGCGTCCCAGAACGTCTTCACGGTGCAGGCTGGTTTCAATTCGGCGACAGAAGGCCTGCAGTACCTGATCCCCGATCTGATGCCCAAATTGGTCATTGAGCGATTTGAAATGATCCAAATCGAGCATCATCAGGGCAAACGAGCGTGCATGCTTTTGGCTGCGCTGAAAGCAGGCATGGGCCGCGCTGACAATCGCCCGTCGGCTGTGAACGCCTGTCAGGGCATCCGTCATCGCCAGCTTTTCGAATTCACCGCGAATGCTTTCCGCAGCCAACAACTGGAAGCCGATGTTCATCATCACGATGCCAAACACATAGCTGCTGATGTACAGCATTTGCAGCAAGGTGGTATCCAGCATGCCCTGCCCGGTTTGCGGCAACGCAACCGCATGCAGCCAACGGACGCCAAAGATCAGCGTCGAGAAAGCCACCCAAAAACCGGTGAAGTAAATGCCGAGCGCGCGCGATTCACGCTGGACATGCCGGCGGCGGATTTCACGCACAAACACCAGCGTGTGCATCAGCCCGGTGGCAAACACAAACCCGGCCACGCTGATGTAGCGGCCGCGCAAGCTATCGAGCCCGTAGGTGCAGTACAGCTGCACACACCAAGCCACGGCAAACAAAGCCAGCCACGGTTTGAGATGGCAGGTTTGCCCCCAGTGCTTGGCACTGCCCAGCATGAAAAAGCTGAACGCCAGCATCACCGCGGTGTTTTCGACCGTGAATGTCAGCCAAACGGGCGCAATATCCCGCAGAAGAATCAGCACCCCGGCCATCGCTGCCATCAGCGAGCCCGCTGCCCAATACTGGATACCCGCGATGCGCCGGGTCGTCGCGGGCATCAGCAAAAGCACACAGCCCATCAAGCCCGTCAATAAACTGGCGATCAACAGGAAAGTCTTGGGGTTGTAAATGGGCATCGCGGACAGGAAACGCGGCTACGGCATCGGGACTGCGGATTGTATCGACGGCAGCCTGTTCAACACGCACCGCAATGTCCAGGTGGATGCCATCCTTGCTTGAGGCGGAGAGCCGATGCAGAAAGCCCCCCTCGCTGGCCGGTTCGCCGCCTGGTTATCCAGAGGATGCATCTTGCGCCGCCAATCGTTGTTTTGGGCGGATTGCCACCTTCAGGCGGACATCACCAAGGGCCCACCTTTGTGCAAGGCCCGCTGGTAGGCAGGCCGTGCCTGCATGCGCAGGCGGTAGGCCAGCAGGTGCGGCCAGGCTTGCGCATTCCCTCCCCGTGCCAGCGCGGCCTCGACCGCAAAGCTCATCTGGAAATCCGCCATTGTCATGTGCTCGCCAGCAAACCAGTGGTGCTGGGCCAAGTGACTGTCCATGAAAGCCAACGCGGTCTGCACATTCGGCATGACCAGCTTGTGCTGCACCTTGCCACACAGGGCCCGTGCAATCGGTCGCACAAAAAAGGGCATGGGCTGGCGTGGAATGGTGTCGAAGACCAGCTTCATCACCAACCAGTTCATCAGAGAGCCCTCGGCGTAGTGCATCCAGAAGCGGCACTGCCGGTGTTCTGGAGTGCCACGCGCTGGCTCCAAATGCTGCAGATCACCATGGGCCTGCGCGCCATAGGTTTCGACCAGGTATTCGATGATCGCGCCGGATTCCGCGACCACGGTGTCCCCGTCGGTGATCACCGGTGATTTGCCCAGGGGGTGAACCTGCTTGAGCTCGGCCGGGGCCAGGCGCGTTGCGGGGTCGCGCTGGTACAGGCGCAGGTTGTAAGGCAGCTCGAGCTCTTCCAGCAACCACAAAATGCGTTGCGAACGCGAAGTCTCCAGGTGGTGCAACGTCAATCCCATGTATGTCTCCCTCAGGCTTAGGCTTGTGCCTGGGGGGCCGCGCCCGCGCGGCGCAGGGCCCGCATCAGCACGCCCAGCACAGGCAGCTTTTCGTACAGTTCCTCGGCAGTATCCCAGTAATCACGGTGTTCCTGGACCAGCCCTTGTGCGTCGAAGCGCAGCAAGCTGCCGCCGCGGATGCACTGCGGTTGGTCTGCGCGCCAACGGCGCAGGCGAAAGTGGAACTCCCATGCCAGAAAGGCCTGCCGGCCCTGCACCAGCTGCTCAGTCACGGCAAAGCGTGGCACCTCCAGTGTGGCGAACATGTGGGCAAACACCTGGCGAATGCTGGCGATCCCATGCACATCGTTGAACGGGTCTTTGAAATGCGCCTGGGCGCCGTAACACAGGTGCAGGCTGTCCAGGTGCTGCGGCGTCAGTTGTCCGTACAGCTGCACCAACCGCGCCACGGCAGCCAGCGTTTCTGCTGAAGCACCAGCAGCGCCACCGGAAGGCGAAGACAACGCGGGGAAAATATCAGAAGTCATCCGTTCACAGTCCTGTCAGGCGGTGCACCAGGGCAAAGTACCAGCGATACGGCAGCAGCCGCAGCAGCTGCAGCCAGGCCGTGAAACGCCGCGGGAAATGGGTGGCGAACGCACCGCGCGCCCAACCGCGCAGCATGGCATCGGCCGCCTGCTGCGGGGTCAACAGAGCCGGCATCCGGAAGTCATTTTGCGCGGTCAACGGGGTGTCCACAAAACCCGGGTTGATCACACTGACGCCCACGCCCTGGGGCCGCAGGTCCAGAAACAGCGTCTCCGCCAGATTGATCAAGGCCGCCTTGGTCGGGCCATAGGCCAGGCTCTGCGGCAGCCCGCGCAGGCCCGCCACACTGGCCACCAGGCTCAGATGCGGCGTGCGGCCTGCGTGGGCCGCGCGCAGCAAGGCCGGCACCACGGCCGCCAGCACGTGCAGGGCCCCGGTCAGATTGACCTGCTGGTGGCGCAGCAGCTCGTCCAGGTCCAGCGCGTCGGCACGCATCGGCTGGTAGTGCCCGGCGCAGTAGCACACAAAGTCCAGCGGCCCGGCGGCCAGCACCTCACGGGCCGCAGCAGCCACGGCCTGGCGGTCGGTCACATCCAGCGCCAGGGCCTGGCTGCCCGGGTGCTGCTGCGCAAACGCCTGCAGGGCCGCCTGCTGGCGGGCGGAGACAATCACGCGGGCGCCGCGCGCCTGCAAGGCCTCGGCCACCGCGCGGCCAATGCCGGACGAGGCGCCGATGATCCAGACCCGCCGGCCCTGCCAGTCGGTGATGGGCTGATTGAGTGGCATGGTCCTGCTCCTCAGGGTTTGCTGAAGGACAGCAGCACTTCGCCCAGGCGGACGCCGAATTTGCTCATGGTGGCGCGGTTAAGCATGACGCGGTCGTCCATCAGAAACATCCAGTCGTCGAACTGCACCTCGTACACGCTGCCATCCACCGGCAGGCGCAGGGTGTAGTTCCAGCGGAAGGCATTGCCCGCGGTCTGTCCCGTGGCTTCGCCCACCACATCGTCGGCGCGCCCGGTGTAGCGCCCGTCGGCGTGCTTGACCAGGCGCCAGACGCGCCGCTGGGTGCTGCCGTCCGAGTAGGTGAAATGCTCGTCAAGCACCCCCTGGTTGCCCTCCCAGTGGCAGTCCATCACCACCGTGAAGCGGCGGGCGACCTGCCCATCGCGCTTCTGGAAGATGCCATGGGCCAGCACCCGGCCGTTGAAATAGCGGTCCAGCTCCAGCACCGGTTGTTCCCGGGCATAGTCCTGGGGCTGGGGGCCGGCACAGCCGGCCAGCCAGGCAGCACCACCCAGTGCCGCCAGCAACATGGTGCGACGTCGGTTCATGACAAACTCCTTGGGGTCCATGCCGGATGGGGTTCCCGGCGAATCAGCAGCACATACAGCAGCAGTGCGGCCAGCAGCTTGAGGGCACAGGGCACCAGGGCATAGGCCCAGGCCAGATGCTGCAAGGCCTGGGCGTCCTGGTTGCCAGGGGCGTAGCCCAGCCATTGCAGCAGCGGCAGCGCGGCACCTGCCGCCAGCGCCAGGTTCAGTTTCGTGGCCAGGTTCCACCAGCCCAGATAGGCGCCGTCACGCTGTCCCTGGGCGCCCAGGCCGGCAATCAGGCGCGCCAGCAAGGCCCCGGGCAGTGCCAGGTCGGCCCCCAACGCCACCCCCGTCAGCGCGCAGATGACGGCAAAGGCCTGCACCTGGCCACTGCCCAGGCCGGCAGTCCAGGCAAAACAGACCACGGCCAGCAGCATGCCCAGCCACCAGCTCCGGGCCAACCCCCAGCGCTGCACGGCACGCAGCCACAGTGGCATGGAAGCTGCCCCGCAGATGAAATACAGCACCAGGAACGCGGCCGTGGCGGTTTCGCTGGCCTGCAACCGGTCCTGGGCAAAGAACAGCATCAGCGCGGCCGGAATGGCGCTGGCGATGCCGTTGCACATGAAGACGGCCAGCAGCCGCCGGAATGCGGGCTGGGCCAGCGGCTCCCACAAAGGCAGCGCGGCCGTCGGCGGCTGGGGCACAGGCTGCGGCGCGCGCCACCAGGCCAGCCAGCCCAGCAGCAAGGCGCCGCCCAGCACCGCCAGCATGGCGGCAGGCCCCCACACCACCGACAGGGCCGAGGCCGCAATCACCCCGGCCAGCCCCAGGCCTTCGCGCCAGGCCACGATGCGCCCGCGCAGCAGGTCATCACCGCCCAGGCGTACACCCCAGGCCTGGTGCGCAATCACCAGCAGGCTGTGGGCCATGCAGGTGACCAGCAAGCCGCCGACCAGCCAAGTCCCCAGGGCCCCCTGCCCGCCGACGGCGGGGAAGAACAGCCCGGCCATGCCCAGCCATTGCACCGTGGCCGCCAGCGCCCCCGCCAGCAGGACGGCGCGGGCGCTGCGGGCGAACAAGGCATCACTGGCGCGGCCCAGCCAGGGCTCAACCACCGCGTCCACCAGACGCACCGCCATCAGCAAGACACCCACCGTGGCCAGCGGCAAGCCAAAGCTGCGGGCGTAATGGTGGGGCAGCACCACATACAGCGGCAGTGCCGCAAAAGCCAGCGGCAAGCCCAACAGGCCATAGGAGAGCCCGGACCGCCAGGGCAGCGCGTGGGCGGTGGGCAAGCTGGTCATGGGGCGCTTTCTGCCACTGCAGCCAGCAAGGCACTGCGCAGCCGGGGCTCCGACGTCTGTGGCGACAGCCAGATGCCAAAGAAATGCTGCGCCAAATCGGCATCGCTGAGCTGGCCCAACAGCTGCCCGCCCCGCCACAAGCGCATGCCCTGGCCCGGCAAGTACAGCCCCGTCAGGCGGTCACCCGGCTGCACATCGGGCAGCCATTGCGCCAGTGCAGCCGTCCAGCGTGCCGCCTGCTGTGCGTCCAATGTGCGCTGGCGCCCTATTTCTTGGACCGAGCGCTCGGCAATCGCCTGGGCGCTGAACGCCCGGTGGTAGGTGAGTTCCAGCGCCAACGGGAAAGCCCCAAAGGTCTGGGCGTCAAAGCCCGGGCCCACCCACAGCCGGGCGTCATAGATGCGCAGGCCCAGAAAGCGCATCTGCCCCTGGCCTGCAAGCCGGGGCTGGCCCACGGCCTGGGCCACGGGATCGGGCAGCTCGGCGTGGGCCGGCGCCCCGCCCAGTACGACCAGCAACCCCGCGCAGGCCACGAGGTGACGCAGGATCTTCAGGCTGGTCATTTTGAATAAAAAGTGACTTTGAAGCATATGGCACCTGCGCTGTCAGCTATGAATTTTTCAATCCTTGACCAGGGTGAACTGCACCACATCAATGTTGCGCACGCTGAAGGCCGCCTCGCAATACGCCAGGTAGAACTCCCAGGTGTGCAGGAAGCGCGTGTCAAAGCCCTGCATCAGCACCTGGCCACGCTGCTGCACAAACTGGTGGTGCCAACGGCGCAGGGTCTCGGCGTAGTCCTGGCCGAACGCGAATTCTTGCTCCACGCGCAGCCCGGCCCGCTGGGCTTCGGCGCGCACGCGCTCGGTGCTGGGCAGGCAGCCCCCGGGAAAGATGTACTGCTGGATGAAATCCGTGCCCTGGACATAACGGTCAAACAGGGCGTCATCGATGACGATGGCCTGGATACAGGCCTTGCCACCCGGCTTGAGCAGGCGCTGCACATGCGCAAAGTAGGTGGGCCAGTATTCGCGCCCCACGGCTTCCAGCATTTCGATGGAGCAGATGGCGTCGTAAGGGCCGTCCTGGATGTCGCGGTAGTCCTGCAGGCGCAGATCCACCTGCTGCGCCACCCCGGCGGCGGCCATGCGCTGTTGGCCATAGGCCAGCTGCTCGGTCGACAGGGTGACGCCGACCACCTGGGCCCCATGGTCGACAGCGGCCATTTCGGCCAGTGCGCCCCAGCCACAACCGATCTCCAGCACGCGCTGGCCAGGCTGTACCGCGGCGCTGTCCAGCGCCCGGCGGACCTTGGCGTACTGCGCCTGGGTCAGGTCGCCCTGCAGATCCCCCTGGAACCAGGCCGAGGAGTAATTCATGCTGGGGTCCAGCCACAGCTGGTAGAAGCTGTTGCCCAGGTCGTAGTGGGCATGGATGTTCTTGCGGCTGTTGGCCTTGGTGTTGCGGCGCAGCAGGTGGCGCAGCCGGTAGGCCAGCCGCCCCCACCAGGAGCCGTAGACCAGCGAGGCCAGCGCTTCGCGGTTGGCCAGCAGCAGCCGGAACAGGTCGGCCAGGTGCGGCGTGCTCCAGTCTTCGGCGATATAGCTTTCCGCCAGGCCGATGTCGCCGGAGCGCAGCACGGCGGCAAACACGTTCCAGTTGCGCAGCCGGATGCTGGCCGCGGGCAGGCCACCAGGGCCACAGTGCAGTTGGCGGCCATCGGGCAACTCCAGCAACAGGCTGCCATGGCGCATGCGTTGCAGCAGATGCAAGCCGGTGCGTGCCACGGCGGGCATGTCGTTGGGCAGGGACACGGCGGTGGAAGTGGGGGCAGTGGGATGCATGGTGTTTAACGGTGCAAGGTGGAACGGGTGACCGGCTGCAACGGAGGCGGCGGCTTGCGGTAGAACGGCACGCGCTTGAGCCACAGGCGCAGCGCGTGCCAATGGATGCGGGCCGTGACGGCCAGCGTCATGCAGGGATAGCGCCACAGGGCGTGGCGGCGGGCGGCGGCGGTCAGCGGCTGCAGGCGCCCGCCCACGCCGGTCAGCACCAGGGGGCCCTGGGCGTCGTCGTAGTCCACGCGCACGGACACCGCGTCCAGGCCCTCGACCCCGCGGCGCTGGAATTCGAAGCGGTAGCCGCCCTCCACCGGACAGAAGGGCGAGACGTGGAACACCTTGCTGGCCTGCAGCTCGCAGCCATAGGCGGGGTGGTCCAGCACATAGGCGTGGCGCTCTCCAAAGGTGTTGTTGACCTCGGCCACGATGGCGCGCAGGGTGCCATCGCGGCGGTGGCAATACCAGAAGCTCACGGGCTTGAAGCTGTAGCCCAGCACACGCGGATAGCACTGCAGCCAGATCTCGCCATCGGCATCACCCAGCCCCTCGGCCTGCAGCAGCGTCTCCAGCCACGCCAGCGCACCGCCCTGCGCGGCACTGCGCCCATCACCATGGTCACTGTCCCTGAAGCCCAGCAGACCCGTTCGGTTCCAGGCCAGCACGCCGGCGGCATCGGGCTGGCGCTGCAGCGTGCGCATGGGCAGCATCAGGAAGAAGGTCGGATAGACAAAACGGTGGCGGCGCGGCCGCAGCCGGGTATGCCGCACATGACCAAAGCCGATCAGGGGCACGGCCCCAGTGGCAGGCGCTATGACGGGGCTCATGCGGCCTCCGCAGGCTGACGTAGGCTGGCCAGCACGCCGGCAGCGGCCGCGTAGCCGGACCGCAGGCCATCCTCATGGAAGCCATAGCCCGTCCAGGCGCCGCAAAACCAGGTGAACTGCTGCCCTTGCAGCGCAGGCACCTGGGCTTGGGCACGGATGGCGGGCAGATCAAACACCGGATGCGCGTAATCGATCTCTGCCACCACCTGATCGGGGGCGATGCTGCGCACCGGGTTCAGCGACACCAGCACAGGCTGTGCAAAGGGCAGCGGCTGCAGGCGATTGATCCAGTAGTGCAGGCACACCCGGGCCGATTCCTGCGTGGCCGAGGGCGCGCGTTCGTAGTTCCAGGCCGCCCAGGCCGCGCGGCGTTGGGGCATCACCGACACATCGGTGTGCAGCACGGCCCGGTTCGGTTGGTAGCGGATCGCGCCCAGCACAGCCTGCTCCTGCGCCGAAGGCTGGGCCAGCAGGCGCAGGGCCTGGTCGCTGTGCACGGCCAGCACCACGGCATCGAAACGCTGCACCTGCCCATGCGTGTACACGCGCACCCCGGCCGCATCGCGCTCGATGCGCTGCACCGGCGTCTGCAAACGGGCGTCCGGCAATTGCTGCACGATGCGCTGCACATACTCGCGCGAGCCACCCGCCACAGTCCACCACTGCGGGCGGTCGTTCACCTGGATCAGGCCATGGTTGTGGCAAAAACGGATCATGGTGGCCACCGGAAAACGCAACATCTGGTCGGTGGGACAGCTCCAGATACAGCCCAGCATGGGCAGGAAGTACCAGTCGCGAAAGCTGGCATCAAAACCGTGCTGCTGCAGGAAGTCCGACAACGGCTGGGCCAGCGCGCCCTCCTCGTTCGCCAGCGCAATCGCCGTGCACAAGCGATTGAAACGCAGCACCTCGCACAGCATGCGCCAGAATTTTGGGCGCAACAGGTTGCTGCGCTGGGAAAACACGGTTGCCAGGTTGGCGCCATTCCACTCCAGCCCCTGCCCGCCCAAGCCAGCCCCGGGCACCTGCACGGAAAACGACATGTCCGAGCGTGCAGCGGGCACCCCCAACTCGTGCAGCAAGGCAATCAGACCAGGGTAGGTCCGCTCGTTGAAGACCAGAAAACCGGTGTCGACCCCGTGCCTGACCAGCTGCCCGTGTGCATTTGGCAATTCAACATCCAGCGTGTTCGAATGCCCGCCAAAATACGGGCCGGCCTCGTACAAGGTCACATGGGCCTGTGCACGCAGGCGGTGTGCCGCGGCCAAGCCTGAAATTCCTGAACCGATGACTGCAACCTTCATGGCGAAAGCTCCGGGCACAGCCCTCGGTGGCGTCTGTGCGGTGGGGTGACGGAGGCCGGATGCGGTGGAAAGGAAGACCGCACATCCGGGAATAGTTTTGATTAGACAAAATTCTATTTGTCTTAGACAATTAATGAAAATTCTCACTTTGTCCACCATGGTTTTGTCCATGTGCTTGACTGCTCACCTTTTGTCTGCTGCAGCGGCGCTGAACCTGCGGGAGCCCTCATGAATGCCTTTGCTTCGGACAGCCCGTCCACATCCGGATTGCCGATTGCGGCGGTTGAACGCGAGACGGGACTGTCCAAAGACACGCTGCGTGTCTGGGAAAAACGCTATGGTTTCCCACAACCACTGCGCGACAGTGCTGGAGATCGCCTCTACCCCTCTGACCAGGTTGAGCAACTGGTACTGATCAGTCGACTGCTGGCGTCCGGAATGCGTCCCAGCAAGGTCGTGGGCCTGGACCTCTCAGCGCTGCAAGCGCTGCTGGTCCCTGCAACGTCTGCGATGCCAGCCACGGTCATGCCGGCGCTGCCACCCCAAGGCGCAGAGACCACGATGCCGCTGGAAGACTGGCTGGTCGCGATTGCCGCCCATGACCAGGTCAGCCTGCGCCATCAACTGGCACAGGCCCAGTTGCGCATGGGACTGGCAGCGTTCGTCACGGACCTGGTGGTGCCTCTGACGATTGCCGTGGGCGAGTCTTGGGCCCAAGGACGCTTTCAGGTGTTTGAAGAGCACCTGTACACGGAAACCATCTCCGTCGTACTGCGGCAGGCGATCGCCACCCTTCCACCACCGCCACGGTCGCATGGCCCGAAGGTGCTGCTGACCACCTTGCCGCAGGAGATGCACAGCCTGGGTTTGCTGATGGTCGAGGCGATGCTGGTCCTGGAGGGCTGCCACTGCGTGTCCCTGGGCACACAGACACCCTTGACGGACGTGGTACAAGCCGCCCAGGCGCATCGCGTCGATGTCGTGGGCTTGAGCTTTACCAACAACCAGCCAGGGGCAGTGGTCAAAGCCTCGCTGCGCGAGCTGCGCCAAAGACTGCCCCGCGACACGGCACTGTGGGTCGGGGGCAATAGCGCGGCACTGTACCAGTCCCCAATGGACGGGATTGTGGCCATGCCATCACTGCATGGTTTGCGGGATGCGCTGCAGAACTGGAGAAACGGCTCGCGGCCTCACTCAGGGTAAGCTGCTGTCCAAGTCACTGGTTGCTGCCGACTTGAACGCCTGCACCAGTTTATCTGCCAGTTGCGAGCGCAAATAAGGCTTGGGCAGCAGCAGTGCCCCTGCCCCCAGACCACCATGGTGGACCATGGCATGGCCGGTGTAGCCTGAAGCAAAAAGCACCGGCAAATCGGGCCGCAAAGTGCGCGCTTGATGCGCCAATTCGCTGCCGCTCATGCCACCGGGCATGACCACATCGCTGAACAGCAGCGCAATATCGGGCTCGCAAACCAATTGGTGCAAGGCTTGCTGGCTGTTTTCTGCCTCAATCACGGCATAACCCAGTGTTTCCAACTGGCGCCGGCTGATTTGTCGCACCTGTGCGTCATCTTCAACCAAGAGCACCAGGCGCCCCTGTCCATCGTGGTGCACTTCATGCATGGCCGAAGCTGGCGTATAGCGGTCATTTTCCAGGCAACGCGGCAGATAAATTTTCACCGTGGTCCCTTGGTTGATTTCGCTGTATATCGCGACATGACCGCGTGACTGCTTGACAAAGCCATACACCGTCGGAAGCCCCAGACCTGTGCCTTTACCCTGCTCCTTGGTTGTGAAAAAAGGCTCAAACACACGCGCCAGGTTTTCTTTTGAAATACCCTGCCCGGTATCGGAGACCGCCAGCATCACATACGGTCCGGCCTGCAGATCCATGTGCTGTGCAGCATAGTCTTCATCCAGGACTGTGTTGCTGGTCTCAATCAGCAAACGCCCTCCACTGGGCATGGCATCCCGGGCATTGATGGCCAGATTCAGCAAAGCCATTTCCAGCTGCCCTGGATCTACCAACGTGGGCCACAGCCCGTCACAGTAAATGGTTTCCACCCAGATTTGCTGACCCAGCGAACGACGCAGCAAAGGGGTCATTTCCTTGACCAGGGTATTGAGCTCCAGCACCTGGGGCTCCAGGGATTGTCTGCGCGCGAACGTCAGCAAGCGCTGGGTCATCTCAGCCCCACGCTGTGCGGCAGAGGAAATCATCTGGGTCAGCGCCTGCTCTTGTGTCGAGGCCCCGAATTGCTCTGCCAAGATTTCCGCGTTGCCCAATATCACAGTCAAAAGATTGTTGAAATCGTGTGCAACGCCGCCGGTCAACTTCCCGAGCGCGTCAATGCGCTGGGCTTGCTGCAATTGTTCCGTCAAACGTTTTTGCGTTGTCACATCCCGAAAATAGACAATCACCCCCCCTTGATGCGGATATGCACTGACTTCGAAATGCTTTTTCAGTGGCGCATATTCCGCATCAAAGCGAACGGTGGCATGCTCTTTCACGCAGCGCTCATATTCCAGTTGAAATTTGGAACCCCTGGCTTGCGGAAACTCATCCCAGACGCAACTCGACAGCAATTCTTCACGCTTACGTTCCAAAACCGTCTCGCATTGGCGGTTCATGTAAGTGAAAATCCAGTCGTGGTCCAGCACAAAGATGGCATCTGCCACGCTTTCCATGGTTTCGACCAAGCGGTTGGCAAGTTGTGAACCCGTTTCCTGGGCCTCCTTGAAGTCCTGGATGTCCATGGCGGTTCCATACCACTGTGCGCCTTGGGATGCATCCACCCGCACGGCACGCGCCAAATGCCAGCGCCATGTGCCATCGTGGCGCAGCACCCGGAATTCGGCGAGAAACGGTTGCACCGTCATCAGCGCAGTTTTCCAGATTGCTTTGGCGTTGGGCTTGTCGTCAGGATGCACGTATTGCCACCAGCCTTCTTGGATCAATTGCCTGGCATTGCTTCCCATGTATCCGGCAGCAAACTGGTTCACGTAACTCATGCGTCCCAGAGAGTTCGTCGTCCAGACGATCATGGGCACCGACTCTGCAAGCAATTGCCACTCTTCGCGACTGCTTTCTATTTCTTTTTGTACGGCCTTGTGTTTGTCAATATCTTGTACAGCACCTTGCGCAGCTTCAATCTGCCCTTGATCGTTCCAAACAGCTTCTCCGACCAAACGCACCCAATGGGGCGTACCATCTGGATGAATCACCTGTATTTCAGTATCGAATGGGCGGCCCTCGAAAACACATTTTTCAAATTTATCGCGAACATCGACCTGATATTTTTCATCGTACCACCCGATGATGGTGTCTATATCGGGAACCGTACCATGCGGGCGACCCAATATTTTGAAAACCTCTGCGGACCAATACGATTCCATCTCTGGAAGCTTCACACGCCAGCCACCCAATCCACCGACAGTGCTCGCCACCTGTAACAAAGAGGCAGTATCTTCCAAGGCCACTTGGGAGACACGACGTTGACGTCGCAACCGCAAAAGAATCATCGCTGCCACAGCCGATGCAATAATAGTACCCCAACCTAATAATCGGTTGAGAAGAATATATTCATAGCCGACGTTGGGCAAAGTTCCATTGCTATAAAAAATTCCCAATCCTGTCCCTAGCATCCCCAACGAACCGATCAACCAAATTGAAATCACTCTGTTCGCGAATAAACCAAAAAAGGTTGCGGGCGCATATAAAATTCCATGCGCAAACCCGAGGGGGGTCAGCATATCCCCACAAAAAACCAGCAACTGTGTCAGAGCGCCTACCGCAGTCCAAAATATAAAAATATGCTTATTGTCTGAATTTTTTTGATTATTGCTGCTCAGAAAAAATTTCTGCATCCATCGAGCACAAAAATTTTCAAATGCCTTCATCATGATTCAGCATTTATTTTGAATGCCGCACGGTACTCTTTCAACCAAGTATCAAATTGAGCCGCAGGCAGTGGACGTGAAATAAAGTAGCCTTGCGCCAACGAGCAGCCCAGCGACTTCAAGGTATTCAGCACTTCTGCATTTTCAACGCCCTCTGCAACGCTGGTCAGACCCATGCCTTTGGCCATGCGGATGGTGGCATCGACGATCTTCAAAGCATCTGCAGATGATTGCAGTTTCATGACAAAAGACTTGTCAATCTTGATTTCAGAAAGTGGCATACGCGCCAGCTGTGCCAAAGAAGAGTAGCCAGTTCCAAAATCATCCACACTGAGCCTGAAGCCTTTCAAGCGCAGTCTTGTCAGCGTGTCAAAACAATCGGCCGTACGATCCATGGCGGTGGATTCTGTGACTTCCAAAATCAGTTTTTGTGGCGCCACACCGAGGTTGAGACAGGCCGCCTCGATGCGGTCGGCCAAGTGGACATCCACCAGACAGCTGGTCGACAGGTTGATGGCAAAACTGCCATATGCAAAAAGCGGGCTGCCCACGAACCACTGCAGGGCTTGATCCAGTACGCAGGCGGTCAACGCCTGCATCAGACCATGCGACTCGGCCAGCGGGATAAATGTATCCGGGGGGATGCTGCCCAACTCAGGATCATTCCAGCGCGACAACACTTCGACGCAGACGATCCGCTGGCTGTGGATGTCCATTTTCGGTTGCAGTACGATCGATAGCTTCTTCTGTTCTATCGCAGTGGCCAGCAAGGCAACGGTTGGAGCTGTGGCGAAAGGAACGGCGGGACGTTGCTTGGTTTGGTGCTGTGTGAGCAGTTCGCGCAGCGCCTGGGGCCTGAACGGTTTGGGCAGGACACCCACAATATTCAGTCCACGCTCAAACGCGGTAGCTTGGGCGGACTCCAGCACCTTCTGCCCCATGCCGCTGGTAAGAATCAAGCTGGCATTGCAGCCTGTCTGCGCCAATCGCCTCAGAACCTCAATCCCATCCATGCGGGGCATGATGAGATCCAGAGCAACGTGCGAAGGTTGCAGCATCAACAAAGCCTCGAAAAAAGGCTCTGGATCTTCAAAATGATGTACCGAAAAATCAAGACCTTTGGCAATGAAGCCAATCGTCTGAGCAACAGCCGCATCATCATCTAGGATTAATAGAGTGTTTTCAGCTTGGCTCATGGGGTGCACCAGTCTAGGCGCAAGTCAACTAGGGCGACACGGATGTACATAGTTTAAAAAGCTGCAGCCTACCGCAGGCGGTACCGCAGCCTATTGCTTACCCTTAGACAGACACGGCCCTTTGGTGTTTTCTAAGGCATGCGCCGGATCGCTACGGTGCTTTATGCACAATAGGCAACATGAGAATCCTTCACACCATGCTGCGCGTTGGCAACCTCCAGCGCTCGATCGACTTCTACACCAAGGTGCTGGGCATGCAATTGCTGCGCACGTCCGAGAACCCTGAGTACAAATACTCGCTGGCCTTCCTGGGCTATGAGGGTGGCAACCCGGGCCAGGCCGAGATCGAACTGACCTACAACTGGGGCACGGACAGCTACGACATGGGCACGGCCTATGGCCATATTGCGCTCGGGGTGGCCGACGCCTACGCGGCATGCGACAAGATCCGCGCTGCGGGCGGCAACATCACGCGCGAAGCCGGTCCCGTCAAAGGTGGCTCGACCGTGATTGCCTTCGTGACCGATCCAGACGGCTACAAGATCGAATTGATCCAAATGAACTCCCGGGCGCACGCGAAGGAGCACCAGCAAGACGCCGGCGCCACCTTCGACCCGCTGCGCAACGCCTGAGCAGTTGCGCGGCCCTAAGACGCCGTCAATGCATAGCAGCCCCCTCTGGCCTCAGGCCGGAGGGGGCTTTTATTTACAGCTGCCGTGCATCCGGCATCGGACTTTGAATGCCTGGCGTGCCGCAGCCGAAGCTCCATGCCAACAGGGCATGCAATGCAGGCGTCAACGTTCAAAGGAGTCGACCACGATGGGCAACTGGGGCTTGCTCCATACGTATGCCTCACTCAGCACATCGTTGGACATGGTTTGACCGGGCCATGTCAAGCGCATCACGTTCGCCAAAGTCCAGGCGGCCCAGTCCGCGCGAAAAGGCCGGGTGGCTATGCCCTGGTCCTTTTGCCACGAAGGCTGGTTGCTCCATAGCAGCATGGGGATGCGATAGCCTGAAGCGCTGAGTGGACTGTGGCCTGCATGATTGCGGCCGTGGCCCACCTCCTGCCCGTGGTCTGACATATAGACCCAGGCGGCATAGCCGTCCGCAGAGCGGATATTCCGTGTCAGCGCCAACGTCTCTGACACGACGAAGTCGTGATACAGCAATGCCGCGTCGTAATCATGGCGGAACCGTCGCACCCAGCTCGGCCGCCCCTGGGTCTGCAGTTGCTGATCCACGGCATCGCTTTCATCGTCAAACGGGTTCTGCCCCGCAGGAAAGCGCAAGCGGTAGTGCGGATGAGCCCCCAAAAGATGGACCACGATCAACTTTTGGGGCGTCGCATCGGCCAGTGCGCGTTGCAGGTTATCCAGCAGCTCGCCGTCCAAGGAGCTGCTGGTACGCCCCGGCTGTCGATTCGCGAAATCCTGAATATCGGCAACACGTGCATGCTGCTGCTCTATGCCCAGGTCATCGTGGTTGCTAATCCACCAGACCTTGTAGCCTGCCGCGCGGGCCACCGCCAGCAAGTGCTGCGCATCCTGCGCATCGGGCTGCCCAAAACCAAAGATGTTGCCCAACGCCGGCAGCGTGCTGGCATCCACCGACCACGCATTGCGCAGCATGAGCATTTCTCCGTCCAGCCCACGCAGTTGACTGGCCAGATGCGGGGTGGTCGCGCGCTTGTAGCCATAGATGGACATGTTGTCGCGGTTGATGCTGTCCGCAATCACCAGCACGACGGTGGAATGGCCGGCCACTTGCACTGTGGGCGCCAGTGCATGGGCACGTGCCAGCGCAGCCTCTCGCCTCGCTTGCTGATTGGCCAGGCCCTGTTGCAGCTGCTGGATGGAAAACATCCACTGCGTCCAGAAAGCGATCGGGTGGTGGCGTCGCCATGGCTTGCTGGCGTAGCCAACGCTGACCAGCAGCAGCGCCACGCACAAAGCCATCACCGCCGGTTTTGGCCATCTTGCGCCGCTGGCCAGTCCTGCCCACCGGACCAGCCACCACGCGGCAGCACCACTGCCGATGACGGCCAACGCCCAGACCAGCACACTGCGCCAGACGGCATGCAGGTATTCGCCCGACTCGCGTGGGTTGCTGTTGGCAATGGCGCCCAGCACCAGTGAACTGTCGGGCGCGGCACCGTACAGATCCGCCAACAGCCCTCGCACGGCCCCATCCACCAGGAAGATGAGGGTCCAAACCCAGGCCAGCGCTTGGCGCAGTCGACGCCATAGCGTGCTCCGTACAGGCCATAGCAAGCCCAGAACAGCCGGCGCAAACAGCAGCAGCACCTGCCCTATGCGTCGTCCCTCATAGCCGTGCACGGTAAAGACAGCCACCAGCGCGACAAGGCCGGCAGCACCCAAGATTTGGTGCATACGCTCATCCGTCCAACCTGAGCATGTATGCCCATCAATTTTTTGGATTCTATGTGTGCAAAAGTAAGCCCTTCTGCGCGCAAGGGTGAGACCTCAGGATGGGGTCATAAGGCGCCGTACAGACCTTACGCGTCGCCGCGGGCACATCCAACTCTGCGCACCGCGACGCCCAGGCCCGCCATAGCTGGCGGCGCCCAAGCACGCCCGGTGGCGGCAGCTTGGGCCGCGTCAAAAGGATGTTCTGGCGCTGGGCTGGTCAAGTCAGTAGGGATGCTGTGCACGATACGGCTCAGCGCACAGCACGATCTTTGCGGACCCCTTCTGGTCAACGCCCTGGCTGTCCACCATGCAAAAAGCCCCGGACACATGGCCTGGGGCTTTGGGCATGGTGGCAGCGCTCAGGCGGCCTCATTCGATCAAAGTCACTTCCACTCGGCGTGCCTCGGCATAGCTGCCGAGGATGACAGTGACGGCAGGCTTTTGCAGCAGGATGCTGGACGCAGGCACGCCCAGTTCGAGCAGCTTCTTTTGTACCGCCAGGGCGCGCTGCTTGGCCAGCTCGGCGTTCGAGGGCGCATCTCCCGTGGCATCGTGAAAACCTGAAATCTGCACGCGCCGGCCGGTCTGCACGGCTGCCACGATGTCTTGCAGGGCCTGGTCGGCCCCTTGCACCAGCTGGGACTTGCCCGATGCGAAGAAGAACTTCACCACGCCCTGGTCCACCCGGTAGGCCGCCACCTTGTTGAGCACCACCGCCGAAGCGGCCAGCGTGGGGGGCTCGTACGGCGCCTTGCCCGGGCCCTGCTCCACGCTGGCGGCGTCGGAAGAGCTGGCTTCAACGGCGTAGGACACGGTCAATGCCATCACGGCCGCCGAGAACACCAGGGTCAGCAGGGGGGGATGGGTGTGCGGCACGGGCGGCATGGAGGCTCCTCAACGTTGTTGTTCTCAGCGGTCAAGCGGCTGTTTTTAACATTTTCTAACGTTGGGAGCATCTATTTACGCTGCGCGAAATCAAAAAAACGGGCATCGCACAGCATCGGCGGTGACAAACGGTGGGTGCACAATCGGGCCCATGAGCCAAATTTCCGCCCACATTGCCGATCTGCGCAAAAGTTACGAGCGCGCCGAACTCAACGAGGACGCATCGCACGCGGCCCCGCTGCAGCAGTTTGACCAATGGCTGCAAGAAGCCGTGAATGCCCAGGTGAACGAGCCCAACGCCATGACCGTGGCCACGGTGGGCAGCGACCTGCGCCCCAGCACGCGCGTGGTGCTGATCAAGGGCTATGACGAGCGCGGCATCGTCTGGTACACCAACTACGGCAGCCGCAAGGGCCAGGAGTTGGGGGGCAACCCGTTTGCGGCGCTGCAGTTCCACTGGGTGGAGCTGGAGCGCGTGGTGCGCATCGAGGGCCGTGTCGAACGCGTCAGCGCCGAGGAAAGCGATGCCTACTTCCACAGCCGTCCACTCGACTCGCGCATCGGCGCCTGGGCCAGCCCGCAAAGCCAGGTCATCAGCGGCCGCAGCGTGCTGGTGGCCAACGCCGCCAAATACGGGGCGCAATTCCTGCTGAACCCGCCCCGCCCGCCGCACTGGGGCGGCTTCCGCCTGGTGCCTGACCGCTGGGAATTCTGGCAAGGCCGCAAGAGCCGCCTGCACGATCGCCTGCGCTATGCACTGCACGACGGCCAGTGGCTGCGCGAGCGGCTGGCGCCCTGAACGCGCGCGGCTTCTTCCAAAACAAGAGCGGCTTGCGCAGGCCAATATTGCTTTTGAAGGATAAAACCTTCCAATAGTCAATGCTGGCGCGCGCCAGCAGCTCACTTTTATACGACCACTGCCCCATCGACACGGGGTCGCAGGCCCTGCTGCGCGCGGGCTCTGCGTGCCTTGGTCACGCCCGCCGCCTGACGGCACGGCGGCCTGCCATGCCTTCAGCGCAGCCGCTCCAGCACCAGCAGCACCACAGGCAGGGTGAAGAGCGACAAGCCGGTCGACAGCGCGATGCAGGCCGTCACCTCTTCCTGGGCCACGCCATAGCGCTGGCTGAAGATGTAGACGTTGGCGCCCACCGGCAGGCCAGCCGCCAGGGCCATGGCGGCCATGGGGATGCCACGCAGGCCCAGCAACCACGCCACGCCCAGGAACAGGATGGGGTGGACCACGGTCTTGACCACAGCAATGCGCATCGCCGGGCGGATCATGCTGCCCAGCTTGCTGTAGGCCAGGGTGATTCCCACCAGCAGCAAGGCCATCGGCCCCAGGGCACTGCCCAGCAGCTGCAGCGGTTTGTCGACCACGCCGGGAATGCCCCAGCCGGTCTGCGCGTACAGCAGGCCGGCAATGATGGGCAGGGGAATCGGGTGGATCACGCTGTTCTTGATCGCCTGCCCCAGGGTGCGGGCCAGGCCCTGGGGCCGGCCTTCGCTGCTGAACTGCCGGGCCTGGGCCAGCTCGAACACCACGGTGCCGCTGCCCAGCAGCACCAGGGCGTGCACGGAGATCAGTGTCAGCAGCGTGACCAGGCCTTCCTGGCCGTAGACCAGGCCGACCAGCGGGATGCCGATCATCACGTTGTTGCTGAAGGTGTGCGCCAGGGCGCGCGCGGCGGCCAGGGTGTTGAAGCCGAAGACCAGCATGGTGCCGACAAACACCAGGCCGACCGCCAGGAAGTAGACCAGGATGGGGCTGAAATCCAGCTCGCCCAGCTTCACGCTCGCCATGGTGCGAAACAGCAGCGCGGGCGTCAGGATGTAGAACACCAGGTTCGTCAGGTCCTTGACGGCGGCGGGCCGTACCCAGTCCACCTTGGCGGCGATGAACCCCAGAACAATCAACAAGACCACCGGCAGCAAGGCCGTCAACGCAGGCGTATCCACAATCAATACCAATCTCGAGAAAGCGGCAGCCCGATCACGGCCCCCTGCCCGTCGCGGCTTGCAGGCACGGCGCACCCAGCTTGTGGCAGGTGCGCCGTGCGGTGCCAGGGATCATATGCGCTGCCGTGGGGCTGGCAGCGCACACCGGGGACGCCTGCGCGTCAGAACGCCACGCGCAGCCCCACGCTCAGGTTGCGCCCCTTGAGCGGCGCCGCCTGCTTGATGGCCGAGGTGTGGGCGTAGCCCAGGCGATCGGTCAGGTTCTCGGCCTTCAGCGTCAGCTCCAGCGGGCTGCCGCTGAAGCGGTAGCTGGCCATCAGGTTCAGCATGCCGTAGCCGCCAGTCGCCGTTTCATAGGCCGTGGTGCGGTCCTGGCGGGCCACCTGCACCCACTCGGCCAGGCCTTCCCAGCCGCGCCAGCTGGCGTCCACGCGCACGCCCAGTCGGGCGGCCGGGATGCGCGGCAGATGGCCGCCTTCGGCCAGGCGCGCGCGCACCAGGTCACCGAACACGCCCACGCCAACAAAGCGGTTGATGCGCTGGCGCACCTGGCCTTCCACGCCGGTGAAGCGGGCATCGGCCTGGGTGTAGTGCTGCAGCTGGAAGCCGTCGTGCGCATCCACGGTGCGGCCATAGATGTAGCCCTGCACCCGGTGGTGGAAGGCGTTCGCACTCCACGTGGTGTCCCCACGGGTTTTACGCAGGCCAAAATCCCAGGCCTGGCTGGTTTCGCGGCCCAGTTGGGCGTTGCCGACTTCCCAGCTGTTGGTGGCCAGGTGCGGGCCGTTGGCAAACAGCTCTTCGGCCGTGGGCATGCGCTGCGCACGGCTGAACGAGGCGCTGGCCTGCCAGCCCGTGGCAAAGCGCCAGACCGTGCCCAGCGAGGCCGACAGGCCCTGGTGCGAGCGCTCCACCGCATCGTCCTGGGCCCGCACCGTCTGGCGGTCGTGGCGCAGCGCGGCCTGCCAGTTCCAGGCGCCGATCTGGTATTCCTCCAGCAGGAACAGGCCCAGCTTGTGCGTGCGCGTGGGCTGCACATAGGCCTCCTCGCCGTCGGCGCTGAAGCTGCGCTGGCCGTTGCTCAGCCCCACCACGCCGCGCCAGCCGGCGACGGGCGCGTGCTGCACCTCCAGCCGCAGGTCGTGGGCGCGGTTGCGGAACTGGGTGGCGGCCACGCCGTCTTCCAGCTCGTCGTGGGCATAGCGCGTGTGGCTGCCCTTGAGGCGCACGGCCTCCACCCCCGGCGCCAGGTTGCGCCATTCGCCACGCAGGTCCCAGCGGTAGCTGTGCAGGTCGACCACGGGCACCTCCTCGTGCTCATCGTGGGCATGGCCGTGTCCATGGCCGCCGCAGTGCAGGTGGTCGCCATGCGGGTGGCAATCGCTGTGCACATGGCCCGGCAGGCCGTACTGCGCCGCCTGCTTGGTGTAGGCCGCGCCCAGGTAGGCATCGGTACCCACCCAGGACAGGCCGACGGTGCCGGTGCTGCTCTGGCTGTCGCTGCCGGTCACGCGGCGCCCGCCCTCCTCATTGCGCCAGCCGTGGCCGGCGCGGTAGTCGCCGGCGTCGCGGGTGGCGGCCTCCACGCGCAGCACCAGGGGGCCGGTGCCGGCACTCAGGCCCACGGCGCCACTTTTTTCGCGCGCACTGCTGCCCCACTGCGCTTCGGCGCTGCCTTCCAGGCCGTTGGCCGGCAAGGCAGTGGGCACCTTGCTGTCCACCACGTTGACCACCCCGCCCACGGCACCGCCGTGCACCAGGGCAGCCGGGCCGCGCAGGATTTCCACGCGCTCGGCCAGCAGGGTTTCCGTGACCACGGCGTGGTCCGGGCTGATGGTGGAGGCATCGTGCAGCTCCATGCCATTGGCCAGCACCCCCACGCGCGGGCCATCCATGCCGCGGATGATGGGGCGGCTGGCCCCGGCGCCAAAGTGCGTGGCGTGGATGCCGGGCTCCCCCGTCAGGCTGTCGCCCAGCGTGGCGGTGCGGCGCAGTTGCCAGGCCTGGCCCTCCAGCACGCTGATGGGCGCCGCCATGTCCTGGGCGCTCAGGCCCAGGCCGGTGGCGGTCACGGTGATGCCGGGCAACTGCGCCTCGGGCGCGTCAGTGGTCTGGGTCTGGGCCTGGGCCAGCGACAGCGGGCCGGCGGACAGGGTGAGGGCCAGGGCCACCGGGTGGTGGCGCAGGAACTGGCGGGGGGCACGCAGCGCCGGGCGGGCGGCGGGCAAAGGATTCAGAGGTTTCATGGTCGGTCACAGGCACAGGCGCAGGCAGGCGCTGCCGCCAGGTCCCTCATCGGCCACCCGGCAGCGCGCAGCACCTGGCCCACGGACAAGCCGCAGCTGTGCTTTTAAAAAATGGGAGTCAAATCAGCCCCCAACGCTGATGCAATCAGCGCTGGCAGCTCTGTTTTTTGAATCGACTGACGCCATTGGGCGCGCCAAGCCTGCGCGATGGGCAGGCGCCAAGCAGCGCGCGTGCGCAGCGTCGGGCACACCGGCGGTGGTCCAGGCGATTCGGTCGAAACGAAGAGAGCGATGGCCGTATCAGGCCAGGGGGCCGGCCGGCGGAGCGCGGGCCAGGAAGACGGTGCGCGGCGCGGGCAGCAGGTGGGCCGTGCTGGTCCAGGCCGGAGGGTGGGCGGGCAGGCTTTGGCTGGCCAGCACCAGGGGCGCGGGACTGGCGGCGCCATGTCCCAGTTGGTCCAGCACCAGACATTGGGCCTGGGTGTGTTCCCCAAACCAGGCTGCCACCCCGTGGGCGTGCTGGTGGGCGTGCGGGACAGCCTGCGGCGCGTGGCGCTCAGGCAGAAGCGGTGCGTGCAGCACCTCGTGCATGCGTCCCAGGGCCGGTGCCAGCACCACGGCCAGGGCCAGCCACCACGCCATCCAGGGCGCGAGCAGGCGTTGCATGCGAAATTTCACCAACATTCGTGCGGTCGTTCGGGCTTAGTGGGCGTGGCGCATGCCGCAGTTCTTGCCCAGGGCCAGGCCCTTGCAGGCGGTCTGCAGCTGCTTTTGGCAGTCGTCGTACTTGCTGCCGCTGGCCAGGCACTGGGCGGCCTGCTCATGCGCACGGGCCATGCCGCGGTGGCGTTCGATGTCCTCCAGGGTGTGGGCATCCAGCTGGGGGGCTGGCGCCGCATGGCTGTGGGCCGGCGCAGGCTGGGCCTTGCCCGCAGGCGCGGGTTCGTGCGCCCAGACGGGGCTGGCCAGCAGGCAGGCTGCGGCCACGGTGGCAATCAAAGTTTTCATGGAGAGTTCCCTGAGGGTGGTGAAGAAACCGGGGGGCTGGTCTCGGCGGCGCACTGGGCGCATTCGCCCTGCACGGCCACATCCAGCGTGGGGTTGCGCACACCGCTGTGCGCCAGGGCCTGGCGCAGCGCCTGCAGCGCGGCCTGGACAGCGGCACTGCCCTCGCCCAGCTGGAACGGCTGGTGGCAGCCACTGCATTCCATGTGCGGGGCGGCCTGGTCGTGTGCCGCAGGGGCCGCCAGCCAGTAGCGCGTGACACGCTGGCCATCGACGCTGCGCTGCAACAGGCCGGCCGCGCAAAAACGGTCCAGCGCGCGGTAGACCGTCACGCGGTTCACGGCCACGCCCTGCTGATGCAGGGCGGCCTCCACGGCCCCTTCCGTCCAGCCCTGTGTCGGCTGGTCAGGCAGCAGCGACAGCAAAGCCTGCACGGCGCGCGTGGCGCGCAGGCCGGCCGGCAGGGTCAAGGGTGCAAGGGCGGGTTGGGAAGTGGGCATGCCAGACAGTTAACGCAACTCGGTTGCATTATGCCTGCAATCCACCTCTTCAAAAGCAATAGCTGGCAGCGCAATCAGCGCTTGGCGTACTGGGCAAAAGTCTGCAGAAACTTCTGCACCTTGGGGCCGACCACGTAGGCGCAATAGCCCTGGTGCGGGTTGTGCGCGAAGTAATCCTGGTGGTAGGCCTCGGCCGGCCAGTAGTTGTCCAGCGGCTGCACCTCGGTGACCACGGGCACGCCGAACAGCAGGCGCTGGTTCAGCATGTCCACAAAATCGCGCGCCACCTGCAACTGGGCCTCACTGGTGGTGTAGATGGCGCTGCGGTACTGCGTGCCCACATCGTTGCCCTGGCGATTGGGCGTGGTCGGGTCGTGCGTGCCGAAGAAAATCTCCAGCAGCAGATCCAGCCCGATCTGGGCAGGGTCAAACACCAACTTCAGCACTTCGGCGTGGCCCGTCGTGCCTTCGCACACCTGTTCGTAGCTGGGATGGGGCACATGGCCGTTCGCGTAGCCGCTTTCCACGTCCAGTACGCCGTGAACACGGTCGAACACCGCCTCCGTGCACCAGAAGCACCCGCCGCCGAAATAAATGGTTTCTT
Source organism: Comamonas sp. CAH-2 (assembly GCF_009668305.1). Lineage (NCBI taxonomy): Bacteria > Pseudomonadati > Pseudomonadota > Betaproteobacteria > Burkholderiales > Comamonadaceae > Comamonas > Comamonas sp. CAH-2. The sequence continues at coordinate 412,158 of NZ_VSWF01000001.1, read as the reverse complement.
GCATGCTGCATTTTTACACCCAGTGGCCGATCGCAGAAAACCCGGGGCCGCGTGCAGACCTGTAGGACAGTGCAGGTCTTCGCCGGGCTTGACGCTGGCGGCACGGCTTTCTATAGTCTGCTACTGACCCACGGGTCATTGACCACCAAAATCCAACCGTGACCGACCACCCCTCCTCCAGCGCCCATTCCGCGCGCGGCCGCAGCCGCCGCAAGGAGGCCCGCCCGGCCGAGCTGCTGGAGGCCGCCACGCGCCTGTTTGTCGAGAAAGGCTATGCCGCCACCAAGGTGGAGGAAGTCGCCGCGCTGGCCCAGGTGTCCAAAGGCACCCTCTTTCTGTACTACCCCAGCAAGCAGGCCCTGCTCAAGGCCGTGGTGCGCGAGAACATCGCCGGGCGCTTTGCCGAATGGCAGGCCGAGCTGGAGGCCTTTGCCGGCACCACCCCCGAGCTGGTGCGCTACGCCTTCCAGGTCTGGCAGGAGCGCATCGGCGACACCTATGCCGGGGGCATCTGCAAGCTGATGGCCAGCGAGTGCTGCAATTTCCCGGAACTGGCCAGTTTCTACCTCGAAGAGGTGGTGGAGCCCGGCAACGCCCTGGTGCGCCGCATCCTCGAGCGTGGCGTGGCGCGCGGCGAGTTGCGCCCCCTCGACCTGGACGCCGCCATCCACCTGATCACCACCCCCATGTTTGCCTACATCCACTGGCGCCATTCGATCGGCATGCTCTACCCGCAGTCGCTGGGCGTGAGTGCCCCGCTGTTTTTCCAGACGCATGTCGACAACCTGCTGCGTGGCCTGTCTGCCACGGCGCCCGATGTCTGAGCCGCACACCACCACCGCAGCCTTCACGCGCCGCGCCCGGTGGTGGTGGCTGCTGGCCCTGTGCGCGGTGCTGGCCATCGTCTGGGGGATGTGGCGCGCCCTGGAACAACGCCAGGCGCGGCAGGCCGCCCTGCAGGCCAGCACCCAGCAAGCGCCGGCCACCCTGGCCATCCCGGCCCAGGAATGGCTGCAGGTCCAGGCACGCACGCTGACCGTGGGGGTGCCTATCACCGGCAGCCTGGCCGCTGTGGACCGCACCGTGGTCAAGGCGCGTGTGCCGGGGGAGTTGCGCGACTTGCACGTACGCGAAGGCGATGCAGTCGTGCAAGGCCAGGTCATCGCCCGCGTGGACGCGACCGATTCGGAGGCCCGCTTCCGCCAGGCCAAACTGCAGGCCGATGCCGCCCAGGCCCAGGTGGCGATTGCACAGCGCCAGTACGACAACAACCGCGCCCTGGTCGCGCGCGGTTTCATCTCCGATACGGCGCTGACCACCTCCCTGGCCAACCTGCAGGCCGCACAGGCCAGCCATGCGGCCGCCCGCGCCGCCCAGGACGGCGCCCGCAAGAACCTGGACGACACCGTGCTGCGCAGCCCGATCGACGGTCAGGTCGCGCAGCGCATGGTGCAAAACGGCGAGCGCGTGAATGTCGAGGCCGCCGTGGTCGAAGTGGTCAACTTGGCGGCGCTGGAGTTGCAGGCCCAGGTGGCCGCGAACGACACGGCCCAGGTGCAGGTCGGCCAGACGGCCCTGCTGCAGCTGAGTGGCCATTCGGCGGCCATGCCCCTGCCACTGCAGGCCCAGGTGGTGCGCATCAACCCCAGTGCCGCGGCTGGCAGCCGCACGGTGCCGGTGTACCTGCGCTTGCAGCCGCGCAACGATCTGAGCCTGCGGCCCGGTATGTATGTGGAAGGTTTCATCCAGACCGGGCACCACCAGGCCCTGGCCGTGCCCCTGGACGCCGTCCGCACCGACCAGCCCCTGCCCTATGTGCACACCGTGGCCCATGGCCAGGTGCAGCACACACCCGTCGTCCTGGGCGTGCAGAGTGTGGACAGCGCCCGGCCCTGGGTGGCCGTGGAAGACTTGCCTGAGGGCACCGTCGTGCTCGGCGGACGTGTGGGCGGCATCCCTGCAGGCACATCGGTGCAGCTGGAGGCCCAGCAGCCCGTGCCGCATCCCCCCACTGCCGCGGCCGCCGCCGCGCACTGACCCTCCCCAGGAAGATCCCGCACCATGTGGTTCACCAAGGTCAGTCTGCGCAACCCTGTCATGGCCACCATGGTCATGCTGGCGTTCGTGGTGTTGGGGCTGTTTTCCTACCAGCGCTTGGCCATTGACCAGTTCCCGAATGTCGATTTCCCGGTGGTGGTGGTGTCCGTGGCCTACCCCGGCGCCTCGCCCGAGGTGGTCGAGAGCGAAGTCACCAAACCACTGGAAGAGGCCATCAATTCGATTGCTGGCATCAATGCCCTGACCTCGCGCAGCTACGAGGGCAAGGCGCTGATCATCATCGAATTCCAGCTGCACATCGATGGCCGCAAGGCCGCCGACGACGTGCGCGAGAAGGTGGCCACCGTCCGCCCGCTGCTGCGCGACGAGGTGGAGGAACCCTGGGTGCTGCGCTTTGACCCGGCCAATGCCCCCATCTGGTCCGTCGCGGTGCTGCCGCGCCCGGCCGACGGTGCCCAGCCCCTGTCGCCCATCCAGCTGACCACCTGGGCCGACCAGGTGCTGAAAAAGCGCCTCGAAAACGTGCGCGGCGTGGGCGCGGTGAACCTGGTGGGCGGCACCCCGCGCGAAATCAACATCTACCTGGATCCTGCGGCCCTGCAGGCCTACGGCATCAGCCCGGCCCAGGTGGTGCAGGCGGTGCGCAGCGAAAACCAGGACCTGCCAGTGGGCAGCATCCGTTCGCTGCAGCAGGAACGGGTGGTACAGATCCAGGCCCGCATTGCCCGCCCCGCACAGTTTGCCGACATCGTCGTGGCGCAGCGCGCCGGCGCGCCTGTGCGCCTGGGTCAGCTGGCGCGCATCCAGGACGGCGCCCCCGAAGTGGAGAACCTGGCCCTGTACAACGGACAGCGCACGCTGCTGCTGTCCGTGCAGAAAGCCCAGGACGAAAACACGATCGACGTGGTCCGTGGGCTGAACCAGGCCATCCAGAGCCTGGGCGCCGAGCTGCCCACCGGCATTGCCCTGGAGCCGATTGCCGATGCCGCCCGTCCGATCCAGGTGGCCGTGGACAACGTGCGCCAGACCCTGGTCGAGGGTGCCGTGCTGACCGTGCTGATCGTCTTTCTGTTCCTGAACTCCTGGCGCTCCACCATCATCACCGGCCTGACGCTGCCGATTGCGCTGATCGGCACTTTCTGGTTCATGTACATGTTCGGCTTCTCGATCAACATGGTGACCTTGATGGCGCTGTCCCTGTGCGTGGGGCTGCTGATCGACGATGCCATCGTGGTGCGCGAGAACATCGTGCGCCATGTGCAGATGGGCAAGCGTCCGTACGACGCAGCCATGGACGGCACACAGGAAATCGGCCTGGCGGTGCTGGCCACCACCTTGTCCATCGTCGCGGTGTTCCTGCCCATCGGCTTCATGGGCGGCATCATCGGCAAGTTCTTCCACGAATTCGGTATCACCATCGTGGCGGCGGTGCTGATTTCCATGGTCGTCAGCTTCACGCTGGACCCCATGCTCTCCAGCGTGTGGCACGACCCCAGCATCCATACCCCTGGGCAAGCCGCCAGCACCCGACGGTCTCTCTACGATCGCACGCTGGGGCGGGTCACCCAGGCCTTCGACCACGCCAGCGCCGACATCTCGGCCCTGTACCAGCGTCTGCTGGGCTGGGCCCTGCTGCACAAGCTGGCCACCGTGCTGACCGCCGTGGGCATTTTTGTGGCCAGCGTGCTGATGCTGCCGCTGCTGGGCTCCGAATTTGTGCCCAGCGCCGACTTTTCCGAGACCCAGGTCAAGTTCAAGACCCCGCAGGGCTCGTCCATCGAGACCACGGAAGCCAAGGCCCGGCAGGTCGAAGCCCTGCTGCGCGCCATGCCCGAGGTGGACTACACCCTGACCACCATCAACACCGGCAATGCCGAAGGCAAGCACTCCGCCAGCATCTTCGTGCGCCTGGTGGACCGCAAGCACCGCACGCGCAGCTTGGAAGAGATGTCGCTGGTGCTGCGCAACGCCCTGCGCAGCGTGCCGGGCATCACCGTCATCCACGTGGGGCTGCTGGAGCCGGTCGGCGGGCAAAAACAGATCGAGTTTTCCATCATGGGGCCGGACCTGGGAGAACTGGGCCGCCTGAACCAGCAGGTGCAGGCCCAGATGCTGCGCATTCCGGGGCTGGTGGACCTGGACACCAGCCTGCAGGCCCCCAAGCCCGTGGTCAATGTGGAGGTGCGCCGCGATGCGGCGGCCGACCTGGGCCTGTCCGTGGCCAGCGTGGCCGGCAGCCTGCGCACCCTGGTGGCCGGCGACAAGGTGGGCAACTGGCGGGCCAGCGATGACCAGACCTACGACGTCAAGGTGCGCCTGGCACCGGAAGCCCGCACCCAGCCGGCCGATCTGCTGCACCTGCCGTTCAGCGTGACGGGACCGGACGGCAACCCTCGCGTGGTCCAGCTCAACCAGGTGGCCCAGGTGGTGGAAGCGCACAGTCCCAGCCAGATCAACCGCCGGGCCCTGACGCGCGAGGTCCAGTTCACGGCCAATGTGGCGCTGCGCTCGGTGGGGGAGGTCTCGGCCGACATCACCCGGGTGCTGCAACAGATGCAGTTGCCGCCTGGCTACCGCTGGGAGTTTGGCGGCTCCACCAAGAACATGAATGAATCGTTCGCCTATGCCGTCTCGGCCCTGGCCCTGGCCATCATCTTCATCTACATGATCCTGGCCAGCCAGTTCAAAAGCTTCATCCAGCCGCTGGCACTGATGACCGCGCTGCCCCTGACCCTGATCGGCGTGGTGCTGGCGCTCATGATGTTCAACTCCGCCATCAGCATGTTCTCCATCATCGGCATCGTGATGCTGATGGGCCTGGTCACGAAGAACGCCATCTTGCTGGTGGACTTTGCCATCCGCGCCCAGGGCGAACACACGGACGAACACGGTCAACTGCACCCCGGCCTGCCGCGCGAACAGGCCTTGCTGATGGCGGCCAAGGTGCGCCTGCGCCCGATCCTGATGACCACACTGGCGATGGTGTTTGGCATGGTGCCGCTGGCCTTTGCCGTCACCGAAGGATCGGAGCAGCGCGCCCCCATGGGCCAGGCCGTGATTGGCGGCGTCATCACCTCCTCCCTGCTGACGCTGGTGGTGGTGCCGGTCGTGTACTGCTATCTGGATGATTTTCAGCAATGGCTGCGCAAGCTTTGGAAGGGGCGTGAGCCCGATCACGCTGCCAAAGCATCCCCACCCTCGTAGAATCGTGAGTTTGTTTCAGACAAGCCATCCCCAGCGGAGGAGACCACAATGAATTTGCCCCTGAACAGCCTGCTAGATCGCAACGACGCCACCGAAAACGCCCGTTACAACATGGTGCAGCAACAAGTGCGCCCCTGGAATGTGAGCGGCGAGCGCCTGCTGGAAGCGCTCTACACCGTGCGCCGTGAAGATTTCACGCCCCCCGCACACTACAGCCTGGCCTTCATGGACGTGGAAGTGCCCCTGACCGACGATGCCGATGCCATCGCCCAGGGCCTTTGCATGTTCCAGCCCCGCGTGGAAGCGCGCATGATCAACGACCTGGACATCCAGCCCCATGAGCGCGTGCTGGAAATCGGCACCGGTTCGGGCTACAGCGCGGCCTTGCTGTCGCGCCTGGCCCAGGACGTGCTGACCCTGGAAATCCACCCCGAGCTGGCGGAAATGGCCCGCGAGAACCTGACCGACGCTGGCTGCGCCAACGTCAGCGTGCGCGTGGCCGACGGCTCCAAGGACACCCTGCCCGAAGGTCCTTTCGATGTGATCTTGCTCAGCGGCTCGGTCGAGGTCCTGCCCGCCAACCTGCTGCCCCACCTCAAGGACGGCGGCCGCCTGGGCGCCATCGTTGGCACCCAGCCCGTGATGCAATTCACCGTGGTGACCAAGCAGGGCAGCCAGACCACGACGAAGTCGCCCTGGGACATCGTGGCACCGCGCCTGCAAGGCTTTGCCACCGCCCCCCGCTTCTCGTTCTAAGCCGTATCGCGCGAGCACCGCCGGAGACTGCTGCATGTTTTACCAAGTGCGCCCCGCCCTGCTGGATGCATGGCTGGGCCAATTCAACGGCGATGCCGCCAAGCCCGTGGTCTTGGATGTGCGTGAAAAGTGGGAGTGCCAGGTGGCCAGCGTGGCCCCCAGCGACCAGTTCGAGCTGCTGTGCATCCCCATGGGCGAAATCACATCACGCCTGAACGAGCTGGACCCGGACCGACCCATCGCCTGCCTGTGCCACCACGGCGCACGCAGCATGAGCGTGGCGGCCTACCTGGCCCGCGAAGGCTTTGAATCGGTGGCCAACATCACCGGCGGCATCGCCGCCTGGGCGGTGGAACGTGACCCCAACGTGCCTCAGTACTGAGGCACTATCCAGCGTTTGGTGCATGGCCGGCATGTCTGCGCTGCCGGTGCGGTCTTGAAAAGGGTATCCATGGTGTCTTCCTCCGGGCTGTCTGTCGTCTCCTTTCGCCCTGCCCTGCGCTGCATGGCCGCAGCCGTTCTGGCCAGTGGATGGCTGTCGCTGGCCCAGGCCCAAAGCCTGGTGCAACTGACCGAACAGGCCCAGACCTATGACGCGGCCTGGCAAAGCGCCCGCGCCCAGCTCGATGCCACCAGCAGCAAGGGCGCCCAGGCCAAGGCTGGCCTGCTGCCCCGCATTGGCATCCAGGCCGGCAGCCAGTACAGCGAAACCCGGGTGCGCAGCGACTTCCCCGCCGCACGCCTGGATGCACGCCAGGACTCGGCCAGCCTGCAGGCGCAACAACCGCTGTACAACCCGGCCAACCTGGTCACGTACCGCCAGGGCCAGCGCAGTGTCGACCTGGCGTATGCCCAGGTCGATGCCGCGGCACAGAACCTGCTGGTGCGGGCCGCCCAGGCCTATTTCCAGGTGCTCACCGCGCAGGACACCTTGCAGCTGGTGCAGGCCCAGAAGCGGTCCGTGTCCGAGCAACTGGCCTTTGCCCAGCGCAATTTCGAAATCGGCACGGCCACGGTGACCGATTCGCGCGAAGCCCAGGCCCGCTTCGATCTGGTCCGCGCCCAGGAAATCGCTGCCGACAACCAGTTGCGCGTCAGCCAGGCGGCCCTCGAACAATTGGTCGGCGTCGCGGGCGCAACCCCCTGGCCCTTGGCACAGCCCGTGCGCCTGCCCACCCTGGCACCAGCCGATCTGGCCAGTTGGCTTGCACTGGCGGCCGACCGCAGCCCCCTGGTGCGCCAGGCGCAGATCGCGCTGGACGTGGCCCAGCTGGAAACCGACAAGGCGCAGGCCGGTCACAAACCCACGGTGGACTTGCAGGCCAGCTATGGCACACAACGCAACCCCGATGGCACTGCTGCCATGCGCTACCCCAACAACGCCACCGTCGGGACGGTGGGCGTGGTGATGAACATCCCTCTGTTCGCCGGGTTTGCGGTGCAGAACCGGGTCAAGGAAACCCTGTCACTGGAAGAGAAAGCGCGTGCCGACCTGGAAGATGCCCGCCGCCAGGTGGCGCAGGCCGTGCGCACGGCCTTTTTTGGCGTGCAATCGGCCACCGGCCAGGTCCAGGCCCTGGAGGCGGCCGTGGCCTCCAGCCAGAGCGCCCTGGAAGCCAATAAGCTGGGCTACGAGGTGGGGGTGCGCATCAACATCGATGTGTTGAATGCGCAAAGCCAGCTGTACCAATCTCAAAAGGATCTGGCGCAGGCCCGTTACAACCTGCTGCTGGGACACCTGCAGCTGCGCCAGGCCGCCGGCAACTTGGACATGCAGGACGTGCACGCCATCAACCAGTTGCTGAGCCCTGCACTGCAGACGGCAGATGCCACGGCAACGTCGTCCGCCCGCTGAGCATTCACTGCAGCTTGTGAACTGTAGGTGTTGCGACGGCAGGGTCATCTGCGGATCATGGCCACGCACCAAGATCCTAGGCTTCATTGGAAAAGTGAGCAGGCTGCCTTTGTTGAGCAAGGACTTCAATACTCCTTAGCACTGAAGCTATTGTTTTGCTGCGATAGCAGCTCACTTTTTTAAGCCATTTCAGCGATCGTTGGAATGAGCGCAACACTCAACCAACGTCCCAAGTATGTGGATATGTCGCCCGATATCTCAATGTAAGCTGTATTCAAGAACTAAATAAAAAAACGCTGACCTCACGATCAGCGCAGGCTCGAATCTCCGTGGCTTACTTGACCAGTTCCAGCATCTGCTTGAAGGCAGGGTGCTCGCAGCTGCGGATCCATTCGAAAGCCACCATCTCGGTCGTGACCAGCTCGGCCCCAGCGCCAGCCAGACGGTCGAACGCCGCATCACGGTTGCGCTCGCTGCGCGAGCTGCAGGCATCCGTCACCACCCACACCTCCATCTCCTCTTCCAGCAGTTGCAAGGCGGTCTGCAGCAGACAGACATGGGCCTCACAGCCGGCAATGATGATGGAAGGACGCTCGGGTTCTGCCGGTGCCGCCGGCTTTTGCAGGTGCTTGGGCAGGCTGCGCGCATTGCCACCCTGCTGCTTGCGCACAGGCGGGCGCAGCAGATCGATCAGGCCATCCTCGGCCGCGCTGAAGCTCATCTTGGACAAGGTCTGGTCGCACAGTGCGCGCAACTCGGACGCGTTCGGGCCCAGGCGGGAAGGGTTTTGCTCTGTGCCCCACACCGGCACCTGCATCAGGTTCGCCAGCTTGGCCAGCTTGACCGCATTGGCCAGAACCTGCGGTCCTTCAAAAATCACGGACATCAGCTTTTCTTGGTAGTCGATCAACACCAGTTGCGAGTCATCGGCGTCCAGCAGCATGTAATTCTTCCTTCAGAGGTTCTTCAAAGCCACATTGTCGCAGTGAAGCCTGCAAGCGGGCACACAAAATGCATGCCCGGAAACTCTGTCATATATCAATTACGGCATAACCAACCCGTAAAAATCGGCAATTAGATGCACTTTGTGCGCCAATTTCCGCCCACAACGTCAGACAAGCGTGATAACCTCCGTGCCCATGACTTGCAAATGGCTATTGTTTATCGCCCTCAGCTGTGGAAGCGTGCAAGCCGCTCCCACCAACAGCGAACCGTTGACCCAGGAACGTCTGGCAGACATCGTGCATGAGCGCGGCCTCGGCGCGAACCTGCAGAGCATGGGCCATTCCGTGGCCAGCAACACGTCCAGCCTGATCAACACGGCCATGGGCATGATCGGCATCCCCTACCGCTTTGGCGGTACCAGCGCTGAAACCGGCTTTGATTGCAGCGGTTTTGTGCGTGCCATCTACCAAGATACCGTCGGCCATCTGCTGCCACGCCGTGCCGACGAGCAGGCCAAGGCCACCCAGAAGATCGACAAGAAAGAACTGCGTCCCGGCGACCTGGTGTTCTTCAACACCATGCGCCGCACCTTCAGCCATGTGGGCATCTACGTGGGCGAAGGCAAGTTCATCCACTCCCCCCGCAAGGGCAAGAGCGTGCGCGTGGAAAGCATGAACGACAGCTACTGGGCCAAGCGCTTCAACGGCGCCCGCCGCGTGGATGTGGCGGATGCACAGCCTGCGTTGCTGGAAGCCTCCACCGCTCCTTGACATTGATCAACTCCCGCCAAGGCCTGCTTTCATGCAGGCCTTGTCTTTTGTCCTTTACCCATTGGTTTTGCCATGACCGACCAAGCCACTCCCAAACCCAAACTGGTTCGCTGGATCATCGGCCTGCCGGTGGCGATGTTTGCCATCCTCATGCTGATCAGCCAGCTGTTGTTCAACGCCTCGCCCGACAAGGAAACGCAATGGGTGGAGCGTGAAACCATCCGCCTGTGCTGGAAGGAACGCGAAAAAGGTCCGAAGGAAGGCACGCCGGCGCAATTCACAGAAGGGCAGTGCGAGAAGCTGGAATTCGACTTCAAGACCCGCTGGGGCATGAACCCCTGAGCCGGTGGCGCAAAGCCTTGCGCCTGAAGCAATTGCACAGGCTGGGCACAATAGCGCCCCGGATTGGCCTGCACGCTGGCAGGCACCGTGCCTGCATTGTTTGAATGAATACTTCGCCCCCTACCTCGCCTGCCACGTTCAGCCCCTGGCGCATGTCCGTGGCCCCGATGCTCGACTGGACAGACCGGCACTGTCGCTACCTGCACCGCCTGCTGAGCCGGCACACCCTGCTCTACACCGAGATGATCACCACCGGGGCCCTGCTGCACGGCGACGTGCCGCGCCACCTGCGCTTCAACGCCGAAGAGCACCCCCTGGCCCTGCAACTGGGCGGCAGCGAGCCGGGCGACCTGGCACAGGCGGCCAAGATTGGCCAGGACTGGGGCTATGACGAGATCAACCTCAACTGCGGCTGCCCCAGCGAACGCGTGCAGCGCGGGGCCTTTGGCGCCTGCCTGATGAACGAGGCCGGCCTGGTGGCCGACAGCGTCAAGGCCATGCGCGATGTGGTGGACATTCCCGTCACTGTCAAGCACCGCATCGGCATCGACAAGATCGAGAGCTATGACTTTGTGCGCGACTTTGTCGGCACCGTGGCCGAGGCCGGCTGCGAGGTCTTCATCGTCCATGCCCGCAACGCCTGGCTGCAAGGCCTGTCGCCCAAGGAAAACCGCGACATTCCACCGCTGCGCTACGAAATCGTGGCCCAGCTCAAGCGCGAGTTCCCGCACCTGACGATTGCCATCAACGGCGGCATCAAAACCGACGCGGTGGTGCAGGAGCAGCTGCAGCAGGTCGATGGCGTGATGGTGGGCCGCGAGGCCTACCACAACCCCTGGTGGATGGCCCGCTGGGACGAACTGTACTTCGGCAAGCCGGCGTCCACGTTGACCCACCTGGACATCGAGCAGGCCATGGTCGCCTACATGGAACGCGAAGCGCGCGAGCACGACACCCATTGGTACGCGATTGCCCGCCACATGCTGGGCCTGCGCCACGGCCTGCCGGGCGCGCGCCGCTGGCGCCAGGTGTGGAGCGACCACCGCCTCAAGCACCTGCCGGCCCGCGAAGTCTCGTCAATTGCCAACACCCGGCCGGACGGCTCCCAGTCCGAATAAGCCCCTTATGGGCGACGACGCCATGCAGGAGCTTGTATGCGACGAGCATGCCAGCCTGCATAGCAGGCATCTGGCTACTCCACCGCCCCCATATCTACAGGCCTCGCACTGGTAGGTTGGAGGGATGAGCCGTTCTGCCATCCCGCGCCATAAATCTAGGCCCAACCTCACCTACTCCCGGGCCGAACCTGCAGCATGCCGGCGCCGTGACCACAGCCCTGGGCCCCCATCGCCACGGGCTGCAGCCCGCAGGTTTCTGCAGGTGCCAGCGCAGCATTGGAGTTAGGCTGCAGACCAGCAGACCAGCAGACCTGTGGCTGTGGCTGTGGCTGTGGCTGTGGCTGTGGCTGTATGACAGTCAAAAAACATAGCTACTGGTGATTGCACAGCTTGATTTTTGGATAATTGACCTATTCAAACTCCACCCCTACGCGCGCTGAGCGCTATGCTTTCCTGCAAGGCCCTTTTGCCGACCAGGGCTTGCGCAAAGCCGCCGGGGAGGCCACCTATTTCAATTCTTGCAGCACGCGGACGCGCTGGGGCACGCTTGTCGCCTGCGCGACGCCCTCCCCTGGATAGTGCCATTCCGCGCCGGCGCCGCATGCTGTTATATTGCACTGCAACATAACGAGGTATGCACGCCATGCTCTACCAGCTCTACGAAACCCAACGCGCCCTGCTGGCCCCCTTTGCCGACTTTGCGCAAGCCACCTCCAAGCTGTACACCAACCCGCTGCTGCCCATGGCACAGTGGCCCTTTGCCCAACGCATCTCGGCCGGTTTTGACCTGTTTTACCGCCTGGGCAAGGGCTATGAAAAACCCGAATTCGACATCCAGTCCGTGCCCGTGCATGGTGTCAAGGTCACCATCCTGGAGCGTGTCGAGATCGACAAGCCGTTTTGCGAGCTGCGCCGCTTCAAACGTTTCTCAGACGATCCCGAGACGCTGGACACCCTGCTCACCCAGCCCCCGGTGCTGGTCGTCGCCCCGCTGTCGGGCCATTACGCCACCTTGCTGCGCGACACAGTCAAAAGCCTGCTGAGCGACCACAAGGTCTTCATCACCGACTGGAAGAACGCCCGCCTGGTGCCCCTGGAAGACGGCGAATTCCACCTGGACGACTACATCAACTACGTGCAGGAATTCATCCGCTACCTGCAACAGCAGTACGGCAACTGCCACGTCATCAGCGTCTGCCAGCCCACGGTGCCGGTGCTGGCCGCCGTGTCGCTCATGGCCAGCCGCGGCGAGACCACGCCACTGACCATGACCATGATGGGCGGCCCCATCGATGCGCGCCGCACCCCCACGGCCGTGAACAACCTGGCCGTGCAGCGCAGCTTCGAGTGGTTCGAGAACAATGTCATCTACCGCGTGCCGGACAACTACCCGGGCGCCGGCCGCCGTGTCTATCCCGGCTTCTTGCAGTACTCCGGCTTTGTGGCCATGAACCCCGACCGCCACGCCAACAGCCACTACGACTACTTCAAGAACCTGGTGAGGGGCGATGACGCCAGCGTCGAGCAGCATCGCAAGTTCTACGACGAGTACAACGCCGTGCTGGACATGGACGCCGATTACTACCTGGAAACCATCCAGACCGTGTTCCAGGACTTCAAGCTGGTCAACGGCACCTGGGACGTGCGCGCGCCGGACGGCACGCTGGAGCGCGTGAAGCCCCAGGACATCACCAGCACCGCGCTGTTCACCATCGAAGGCGAGCTGGACGACATCTCCGGCTCCGGCCAGACCCGCGCCGCGCAGGAGCTGTGCGCCAACATTCCCGCCACCATGCGCCTGCACTACGACGTCATGGGGGCCGGCCACTACGGCATCTTCAGCGGCCGCCGCTGGCGCGACATGGTCTATCCCAAGGTACGGGGCTTCATCTACGCCCACCAACCCGCCCCGGCCGCCGACAGCGCACCGGTCAATGACGGGGAATTGGTGCACGCCGAAGACGCCGCTCCCCAAGTTGCGCCACACTCTGCCCCCAGGACACCGACCACCGCAAAACCGGCCCCCGCGTCCAGGGCGCGCCGGCGCGGCACCCGCTAGACTGCATGCCTGAAATTCAGCCCAAGCCAGTCCTCACCGGACTGGCTTTTTCCATTGATGCCGCCCTGCCGCAAACGCAATGCACCCGTTGCGGCTACCCCGACTGCGCACGCTACGCCCAGGCGATTGCCGAGGAAGGCGCACCGATCAACCAGTGCCCCCCCGGGGGCACGGAAGGGATTGCACGGCTGGCGGCCCTGACCGGCCAGCCCGCGCAGCCGCTGAACCCGCAGTTCGGCATCGAAGGACCGCTGACACTGGCACGCATTGACGAAGACTGGTGCATTGGCTGCACCCTGTGCCTGAAAGCCTGCCCCACCGACGCCATCCTGGGCGCCAACAAGCAGATGCACACGGTGATGCCGGCGCACTGCACCGGCTGCGAGCTGTGCATCCCCGTCTGCCCCGTGGACTGTATCGAGCTGGAGGTCGTCAGCGACGCGCGCACCGGCTGGGAGGCGTGGACGCCCGCACAGGCGCAACACGCCAAGCAGCGCTACCACGCGCGCCAGCAGCGGCTGCAGGCCCAGGGGCTGACGGACAGCATCAACGCCAATGCCCAGGCCACGGCCCCCGTGCCCGAGGTGGTGCCCGACAAGAAAGCGGCGGTTGCCGCCGCCCTGGCCAAAGCCCGCGGCCTGCGCGGGCACTGAGTTCCTCAACCCCTACCGATTGCCAAAGTTCCTGTATTGATAGCTGCAGACGCTTGATCTATCAGCGCTGCAGGCCATTTTGAGGCCCAGTGCGGCATGCCCACAGCCCGTGCGCCCCTGCCACCAGGGCCACGCCAAGGGCATCAAGGGCCATCAAGGGCACTCAGCCGGCAAAGCTCTTGTAGACGCCGCAGCCCAGGTACACGCCATCCTGCTTGCAGACATAGGACATCTTGGCCTGCACCTTGCCCGACACGGGGTTGGTGAAGTCGTACTCAACCCAACCCGGCCCCTGCTCGGCCTGGGCAATAATGGCGCGCAGCAGGGCATCGCCATCCACCCCCTTGACATCCTGCACCCGGGTGCCGCGCTTGCCCGGGTTACCACCGAACGCCAGGTACTGCCCACCGGCATCCAGCACAAAGACATACATGTCGCGGTCGTGAAAGGGTTGCTGCGGGTCCGTCAGCGCTTGCCAGTACTGCTGCTGCGCCATGCCCATGCGGCGCAGCGCCACGGCCCGCTCCACCAAGGAAACGGCCTCGACCGCCGTGCCCTGCTGCAGCCGAAAACGCTCCACCGCCTCCGACAGCGTGGCCGCGCGCTGCTCCAGCGCCTGCGCCTCCTGCACCACATGGCGCACCATCAGGGCGTTCTCCTGGGTGACCTGGTCGATCTGGTGCACCGCCTGGTTGATCTGCTGCAGGCCCGTGCCCTGGCTGTTGCCGGACTCCGAAATCGCCTCCACATGCCCGGCCACGCTGCGCACGCCCTGCGCCACCTGGTGCATGCCCTGGCCCGCCTGGCGGATCAGCTGCGTGCTGCTGGCCACCTGCCGCACGGAGTCCTCGATCAGCAGGCGGATCTCCTTGGAGGCCTCGGCGGAGCGCTGCGCCAGGCTGCGCACCTCGGAAGCCACCACGGCAAAGCCACGACCCTGTTCCCCCGCGCGTGCGGCCTCGACGGCCGCATTCAGCGCCAGGATGTTGGTCTGGAACGCAATCCCGTCAATCACGGCAATGATCTCGGACATGCGCCCTGCGCTGCGCTCGATCGCCTCGACCGAATGCACGGCCTGCTCCATCACGCCACTGCCCTGCTCCACCGCCTGGCGCACCTGGGCCGTGCAGCGGTCGGCGGCCACCGCGGTCTCGGCATTGTTCTGCACCACGGCCGTGACCTGCTCCACGCTGACCACGGTCTGCGCCACGTTCGAGGCCTGCAGCTCGGTGCGCGCCGCCAGGGCCTGGTTGTCCTGGGTGAGCGTGTGCCCGGCCTGCGTGACCAGGGCCGCGTTGCTGCGGATTTCGGCCACCATGCTGGACAGGGCCACCACCATGCTGTCCAGCAGGCGGGCCATCTGCGCCAGCTCATCGGCCCCGTGGGCCGTGATGCGGTGGGCCAGATTGCCCTGGGCCGCGTGCTCCATGGCCGTCAGCAGGCGCGCCACCTCATGGGCCAGGCTGCTGTAGACGCTGTACAGCACATACAAGAACCACAGGCCTGCCGCCACCGGCAGGCCCACCTGCAGCCCAGGCGCCCAGCCCTGGCCCGCAGCCAGCCATGCGGCCAGCATGGCCAACCCGCCGCTGACGCCGATCAGCGCCAGCTTTCCGCCCAGCTTGCAGTGCCTGAGCACCCAACGCATTGGCTTGTGCATGCTCCCCCTCCCCGCGTTCGCACACGATGAAATTCGTTACAAAGGGTTGTAACTCCGGGAGGCGGCGCCAGCCTTGGGGGTTTTCCCAGCTAGCCTTGTTCGTTTTTCGCCGCACCCCCCGGATGCTTGCGGTCTGCAGACCCCCGGCATCACACATCAAGCACAAAGCGGGCGACATTCTGACCCCATAATATTTGGACCATGAATCCCCTGCTCCAACACCTCCAGCCCTATCCCTTCGAGCGGCTGCGCCAACTTTTTGCGGGGGTGACACCACCCGCCGATCTGCGCCCCATCAGCCTGGGGATTGGCGAGCCACGGCACGACACGCCGGAATTCATCAAGACCAGCCTGTGCGACAACCTGGCGGGTCTGGCCAACTACCCCGCCACCGCCGGCGACCTGCGCCTGCGCCAGGCCTGCAGCGACTGGATACAGCGCCGCTATGGCATCGCGGTGGACGCGGCCACCCAGATCCTGCCCGTCAACGGCTCGCGCGAAGCCTTGTTTTCCTTCGCCCAGACCATCATCGACCCCACGCTGCCCGGCGCCACCGTGCTGTGTCCCAATCCCTTCTACCAAATCTATGAAGGCGCCACGCTGCTGGCCGGCGCGCAGCCCTACTTCGTGCCCAGCGATCCCGCGCGCAACTTCGCCGTGGACTGGGACAGCGTGCCGGACGAGGTCTGGGCCCGGACCCAGCTGATCTACGTCTGCTCGCCCGGCAACCCCACGGGCGCGGTCATGCCCTTGTCGGAATGGGAAAAGCTGTTCGCGCTGTCGGACCGCCACGGCTTCGTGATTGCCTCGGACGAGTGCTACAGCGAAATCTATTTCCGCGCAGAAGCGCCCCTGGGCGGTCTGGAAGCCGCCGTGCAACTGGGCCGCAGCGACTACCGCAACCTGGTGGCCTTCACCAGCCTGTCCAAGCGCAGCAATGTGCCCGGTCTGCGCAGCGGCTTTGTGGCCGGTGACGCCAAGCTGCTCAAATCCTTCCTGCTGTACCGCACCTACCACGGTGGCGCCATGGGCCTGCCGATCCAGCACGCCAGCATCGCCGCCTGGTCGGACGAAGCCCATGTGGAGCACAACCGCCAGCTCTACCGCGACAAGTTCGCCGCCGTCATGCCCATCCTGGAACCCGTAATGGACGTGCGCCTGCCGGATGCCGGTTTTTACCTCTGGCCCCGCATCCCCGATGCTTTGGGCATGACGGACACCGAGTTTGCACAGGCCTTGTACGCGCAAAACCATGTTACTGTCCTGCCCGGCAGCTACCTGGCCCGCGATGCGCGTGGCCACAACCCGGGGGCCCAGCGTGTGCGCCTGGCCCTGGTGGCAGAAACCTCCGAATGCGTGGAAGCCGCTCAACGCATCGCCGATTTCATCCAAAAACATTTGAAGTAATTTGCTCCTATGACACAGCAACTCCAACAGATCATCGAAACCGCTTGGGACAACCGCGCCGAGCTGTCCGCAGCCTCTGCCCCCAAGGAAGTCGTAGAAGCCGTCGAATTTGCCCTGCAGCAGCTGGACAACGGCACGCTGCGCGTGGCCAGCCGTGAAGGCGTGGGCCACTGGACCGTGCACCAGTGGCTCAAGAAGGCCGTGCTGCTGTCCTTCCGCCTGAACGACAACAAGCTGATGTCCGCCGGCGCCCTGAACTTCTTCGACAAGGTGCCCACCAAGTACGAAGGCCTGAGCGAAGCCGACATCGCCGCCACCGGTGTGCGCGTGGTGCCGCCGGCCGTGGCGCGCCGCGGCTCCTTCATCGCCAAGGGCGCCATCCTGATGCCTTCCTACGTGAACATCGGCGCCTATGTGGACTCCGGCACCATGGTCGACACCTGGGCCACCGTCGGCTCCTGCGCCCAAGTGGGCAAGAACGTCCACCTGTCGGGCGGCGTGGGCCTGGGTGGCGTGCTGGAACCCCTGCAGGCCAACCCCACCATCATTGAAGACAACTGCTTCATCGGCGCACGCTCCGAAGTGGTCGAAGGCGTGATCGTGGAAGAGAACTCCGTGATCTCCATGGGCGTCTACATCGGCCAGTCCACCCCCATCTTCAACCGCGAAACCGGTGAAATCACCTACGGCCGCGTGCCCGCAGGCTCCGTGGTGGTCTCGGGCAACCTGCCCAAGAAGACCAAGGACGGCAAGGACTACTCCATGTACGCGGCCATCATCGTGAAGACCGTGGACGCCAAGACCCGCTCCACCACCAGCCTGAACGACCTGTTGCGCGATTGATGCGCATCAAGCATTTAGACAAGCTCTAAATCGCAAGCTGGGGGTTTTGCTGCAGACTACAGGCCTGCAACAAAGCCCCCAGTTTTTTAATCAGAGGTTTCGGCATGAGCATGATGGAACGCATCCTGCGCCTGATGGCGGAAAAGCACGCCTCGGACGTTTACCTGTCCGCCAATTCCCCCGCGCTCATCAAGATCGACGGGGTCTGCGTGCCCATCAACAACCAGCTCCTGCCGCCGGACGCGCCGCGCGCCCTGCTGGCCGAAGTGGTGTCTCCACACGACATGGAGGTGCTGCAGGACACGGGCGAGCTCAACATGGCCGTGCCCATCAAGGGCGTGGGCCGCTTTCGCGTCAGCGCCATGCGCCAGCGGGGTTCCGTGGCCGTCGTGGTGCGCTTCATCGCCCAACAAATCCCCAAGCTGGAAGAACTCAAGCTGCCGCCCATCCTGAACCAGCTGATTCTGGAAAAGCGTGGCCTGCTGCTGGTGGTCGGTGCCACTGGCTCCGGCAAGAGCACCACCCTGGCGGCCATGATCGACAGCCGCAACGAGCAGCGCTCGGGCCACATCCTGACCATCGAGGACCCGATCGAATTCCAGTTCCGCAACAAGCGCTCCATCGTCAACCAGCGCGAAGTGGGCTCCGACACCCAGTCACTGCAGGTGGCACTGAAGAACGCGCTGCGCCAGGCGCCGGACGTGATCCTGATCGGCGAGATCCGCGACCGCGAAACCATGTCCGCCGCGATCGCCTACGCGCAATCGGGCCACCTGGTGCTGGCCACGCTGCACGGCAACAACAGCTACCACGCCCTGAACCGCATCCTGAGCTTTTACCCTGTGGAGGTGCGCGCCACCATGCTGGGCGACCTGTCCTCGTCGCTCAAGGCCGTGGTCACCCAGCGCCTGCTACGCACGCCTGCGGGCAAGCGCGTACCCGCCGTGGAAGTGCTGCTCAACACCAAGCTGGTGTCCGAGCTGATCGAAAAGGGCGACTTTTCCGGCGTGCGCGACAACATGGAGCAGTCCATGGCCGAAGGTTCGCAAACCTTCGAAGAAGACCTGGCGCGCCTCATCACCAGTGGCACAATTGACCGCAGTGAAGGCTTGGCCAATGCCGACTCGCCCACCAACTTGATGTGGCGCCTGCAAAATGCGCCCCAAAAAGCCGCTCCGACCAGCAGTCCCCTGGAAGCGCTGGCCCCTGCGGTGGAGCAGAACGTCCCGGCCCTGCCCGAGTTTGGCGACTTGTTGCTGAACACCGGTCTTAAAACATAAGCCCCCGTGCAGACTGGGGGCCAGGTTGCCCGCAAGGTGCAGCCCATTTTGGATTTCTCTCATGTCCCGCACACTGCAACTGGCTGAGCAACTGATCAGCCGCCCCTCCATCACCCCCGAAGATGCCGGCTGCCTGGAAATGCTGGCCGACCGCCTGGCCCCCCTGGGCTTTGCCTGCGAGCGCATGGACGGCGGCCCCGACAGCTTCCGCGTGCACAACCTCTGGGCCGTGCGCCGCAGCGGCCACCCCGCGGCCAAGACGCTGATCTTCGCCGGTCACACCGACGTGGTGCCCACCGGCCCGGTGGAACAATGGGGCAGCCCGCCGTTCACCCCTTCCTACCGCGACGGCAAGCTGTTCGGCCGCGGTGCCAGCGACATGAAGACCTCCATCGCCGCCTTTGTCGTGGCCGTCGAGGAGTTCCTGGCCCAGCAGACCGACACCCCCCTGGACATTGCCTTCCTGCTGACCAGCGACGAGGAAGGCCCTGGCCATGACGGCACCAAGATCGTCTGCCAGGCCCTGCACGCGCGCGGCGAGTCCATGGACTGGTGCATCGTGGGCGAGCCCACGGCCGTGCAGCAGACCGGCGACATGATCAAGAACGGCCGCCGCGGCTCGCTCAGCGGGCGCCTGACCGTGGAAGGCATCCAGGGCCACATCGCCTACCCCCAGCTGGCGCGCAACCCCATCCACCAGGCCCTGCCGGCGCTGGCCGAGCTGGCCAGTATCGAATGGGACCAGGGCAACGCCTTCTTCCCCGCCACCAGCTGGCAGATCAGCAACATGCATGGCGGCACGGGCGCGTCCAACGTGATCCCCGGCGAGGTCGTGATCGACTTCAACTTCCGCTACAGCACCGAGAACACGGCCGAAAGCCTGAAGCAGCGCGTCAAGTCTGTCCTCGACCGCCACGCGCTGGAGTACGACCTGACCTGGAGCCTGTCGGGCGAGCCCTTCCTGACCACGCCCGGCGATCTGGTCCACGCCACGCAGCAGGCCATCCGTGCCGAAACCGGGCTGGAGACCGAGCTGTCCACCAGCGGCGGCACCAGCGACGGCCGCTTCATCGCCAAGGTCTGCCCCCAGGTGATCGAGCTGGGCCCGCCCAACGCCACCATCCACAAGATCGATGAGCACATCGTCGTGGCCGATGTGGAGCCGCTGAAGAACATCTACCGCCGCGTGCTGGAAAACCTGCATGCGCAGCTGCAGTCCGCCGCCGCCGTGCAAGGGGCCGCCGCATGAGCCACGCCTACACCCTGCCCCACGGCGCCACCGTTGGCGCCCTGATCGATTCCGGCGCGCAATGCCTGACCCAGGCCGGCGTGGGCTTTGGCCACGGCACCGCAAACGCCGAGGAAGAAGCCATCTGGCTGGTGCTGTGGCAACTGGGCCTGCCGATTGACGCCCCGCTGGGCGACGACGAAGATTCGGTGGAAAATCAGCCTGTCACGCCCGAGCAGCAAGCGCTGGTAGCTACACTTTTCAAAGAACGCATCGCCAGCCGCAAACCCGCCGCCTACCTGACGCGTGAGGCCTGGCTGATGGGTGTGCCCTTCTACGTGGACGAGCGTGCCATCGTGCCGCGCAGCTTCATTGCCGAGCTGCTGGCCGACGGTAGCATCGACCATTTCCTCTCGGACAAGACCCGCCAGGTGCTGGACCTGTGCACCGGCAATGGCTCGCTGGCCTGCCTGGCCGCCATGGCCTGGCCCGAGGTCGCG
Source organism: Comamonas sp. CAH-2 (assembly GCF_009668305.1). Classification (NCBI taxonomy): domain Bacteria; kingdom Pseudomonadati; phylum Pseudomonadota; class Betaproteobacteria; order Burkholderiales; family Comamonadaceae; genus Comamonas; species Comamonas sp. CAH-2. The sequence goes on along the minus strand of NZ_VSWF01000001.1, from coordinate 391,480 downwards.
GTGACCGGCGCCGACATCAGCACCGACGCCCTGGCCGTGGCCCGCATCAACGTCGACAAGCACGGCCTGCAGGAGCGCGTGACCCTGGTCGAGACCGATGGCCTGCGCCAGGTGCCCGGCCCCTGGGACCTGATCCTGTGCAACCCGCCGTACGTCAACGCCGACAGCATGGCCAAGCTGCCCGCCGAATACCTGGCCGAGCCCGAGCTGGCCCTGGCCGGTGGCACGGACGGCATGGACTTCATCCGCCAGCTATTGGCCGATGCGCCCGCCTGCATGACCGACGACGCCGTGCTGGTGCTGGAGATCGGCAACGAGCGCCCCTTCTTTGAGGCCGCCTTCCCCGAGCTGCTGGTCTACTGGCTGGACACCAGCGTGGGCGAAGACGCCGTGCTGCTGGTCACCCGGCAGGAACTCGTCGCCCAGACCCAGCGCACGGCACAATAAGCACCGTGCCACCGGGCTTGAGGTTTCAAGCCTTTTTGGCCTCTAGCGCTTATCCGGCTTGTGCCAAGCGCTATTTATTTTTTCAACACCCGCACGATGGACCCCGTCTGCGGGTGCGCTTTTTTTTCGCTGCAGATGATCACCCTGAAAAACGTCACCCTGCGCCGCGGCACCAAAGTGGTGCTCGACAGCGTCAACGCCACCATCAACCCCGGTGAACACGTGGGTCTGGTCGGCCGCAACGGTGCCGGCAAATCCTCGCTGTTCGCCCTGCTCAACGGCACACTGCACGAAGACGGCGGCGACTTCTTCATCCCGACGCAGTGGCGCATGGGCCAGGTGGCCCAGCACATGCCCGAGACCGAGGACTCCGCCACCCAGTTCGTGCTGGACGGCGACACCCGCCTGATGGAAGTGCAGGCGCGCCTGCAGGCCGCCGAACAGGCGGGCGACGGCATGGCCATCGCCCAGGCCCATGCCGACCTGCAGGACGCTGGCGCCCACGACGCCACGGCACGCGCCCAGGCACTGATCCTGGGCCTGGGTTTCAAGACCGGCGAGCTGAACCAGCCCGTCAACAGCTTCTCCGGCGGCTGGCGCATGCGCCTGCAACTGGCGCGCGCGCTGATGTGCCCGTCCGACCTGCTGCTGCTGGACGAACCCACCAACCACTTGGACCTGGACGCCCTGGTCTGGCTGGAAGCCTGGCTCAAGCGCTATCCCGGCACCATGATCGTCATCTCGCACGACCGGGAGTTCCTGGACGCGGTGACCACCGTCACCCTGGAGCTGGCCAGCGGCCAGATCACGCGCTACGGCGGCAACTACAGCAAGTACGAAGAGCTGCGTGCCCAGCAGCTGGAGCTGCAGCAGTCGGCGTTCGAGAAGCAGCAGGACAAGATCGCCCACCTGCAGAAGTTCATCGACCGCTTCAAGGCCCAGGCCACCAAGGCCAAGCAGGCCCAAAGCCGCGTGAAGATGATCGAGCGCATGGAAAAAGTGGCGCCGGTACTGGCCGATGCGGAATTCACCTTTGAATTCAAAGCCCCGGCCAGCCTGCCCAACCCCATGCTGGCGATCACCGATGCCAGCTTCGGCTACACCGATGAGGCCGGCCAGGTCACCACCATCCTGCGTGGCGTGAACCGCTCGGTGCTGGCGGGTCAGCGCATCGGCATCCTGGGCGCCAACGGCCAGGGCAAGTCCACCCTGGTCAAGACCATCGCCCGCACCATGCAGGCCCTGGGCGGCAAGATCACCGAGGGCAAGGGCCTGAACATCGGCTACTTCGCCCAGCAGGAGCTGGACGTGCTGCGCCCGGACGAAGACCCGCTGCAGCACATGACCCGCCTGGCCAAGGACCTGGGCGCCGACGCCCCCGCCGCCAGCCGCGAGCAGGACCTGCGCAACTGGCTGGGCACCTTCAACTTCACCGGCGACATGGTCAAGCAGACCGTGGGCAGCATGAGCGGCGGCGAAAAGGCCCGCCTGGTGCTGGCCATGATCGTCTGGCAACGCCCCAACCTGCTGCTGCTGGACGAGCCCACCAACCACCTGGACCTGGCCACCCGCGAGGCGCTGGCCATGGCCATCAACGACTTCGATGGCACCGTCATGCTGGTCTCGCACGACCGCCACCTGCTGCGCGCCGTGTGCGAGGACTTCTGGATGGTGGGCCGCGGCGTGGTCGGCCCGTTCGACGGGGATCTGGACGACTACCAGCGCTACCTGCTGGACGAATCCAAGCGCCTGCGCGAGGAAGCCAAGCTGGCCGAGCAGGCCACTGCTGTGCCCACCAGCAGCGCCAGCGACGCCGGCACAGCCCCCCCGGTCGACCAGCGCGAAGCCCGCCGCCTGGCCGCCGCCGCGCGCCAGCAACTGGGGGAAAAGACCAAGCCGCTGAAAAAGGAGCTGGAGCAGGTCGACAAGCAGATGGCCACCCTGTCGAGCGAAAAGGCCGCGCTGGAGGACAAGCTGGCCACGCCGCTTGCGCCGGCTGACATCGCCGAAGCCGGCAAGCGCCTGAAAACCGTGGGCGACGCCCTGGATACGCTGGAAGAGCGCTGGCTGGAGCTGAGCGAACAGATCGAGCAGCTGACGCAGGAAGCTGGCCTGGCCGGCTGAACCCGGAGCCCCGTGTGCCTGCGGCCCCGGCCCTGGGTGCACGGTGCAGAACACAAAAAATAGCTGCTCGCGCGCACCCTACTTTGTTTTCAGAAGATTTCCACTTTGAAAACAAGGCAGGACAAGCGCCAGCAGCTATATTTTTATCCAGGCTTCTACTCAGGCAGCCCACGCATGCTGCGCGGCGCCACCAGTACGCAGGTCTTAACGGTTAGTCGCAGCCAGCAGCCCGCCCGCCGCGATGAAGGCCCCGCCCGTCACGCGGTGGAACCAGCGCCCGGGGCCACTGCGGCCCAGGCGGGCCGCCACCTTGGCGCCGCCGACGGCATAGGCAGACATGATGCTGCCATCCAGCACCATCCAGGTCACGGCCAGAATGGCCAGTTGCCCGGCCACCGGCTCGGCCGGGTTCATGAATTGCGGAAACAGGGCGCTGAAGAACAGCAGGTCCTTGGGGTTGCCAATACCCACCAGGAAGCCCTTGCGGTACAGCTGGCCCCAAGTGGCCGAGGGCAAGGAGGTCGCGGGCACGGCCACCTCGGCGGACTGCGCCGCTGGCGATGCGGGGGCCGCCTGGGGCCGGCTGCGCCAGGTGCTGATGCCCAGATAGACCAGGTAGGCGGCGCCGGCCCACTTGATCGCGTGGAACAGCGTGTCGGAAGCCGCAATCACCGCCCCCAGGCCCAGGGCCGACAGCAGCATCAGCGTCATCGAGGCGGTAATCCCCCCCAGCACCGTGCCCAGGGTGCGGCGCACACCGTGGCTCACGCCGTGTGAGACGCACAGCAGGGCCGACGGCCCGGGCGACACGATCAGCGCCCCCGCCAAAGAGACATACAGCAACCAGAGATTCCAGGACATCGCACCCACCCGCCTTCAGACAGCAAAGCCTTCGATTCTAGGCAATCCGCATGCGCTGCGGCCCCCTGAACGCGCCGCAAACCCATCGCACAAACAGGTGGCCGAACACCCCACATTTTTTTACGTCAACGTGTCAACGCGGGCGTTTCACCCCACGTTGTTGGTCATACATAAGGAGTACATCCCCCATGACCGCAACCACCATCCTGTCTGTCTGGCCCGAAGACGAACGCGACCGCAAGCGCAGCCCGGCTCGCCTCTGATGGCGTTGCGGCCACTCCTGCACCAGGTACCGGCCATCCCATTCAAAAAATGATTGTTGCTGTCAACCGCAGAAATTTGACAGCGTTGAATCTCTAAAGGACACCACCATGAACACCATTGCCTCGATCTGGCCCGAAGACGAACGTGACCGCAAGCGCGCTCCCCTGCGCGGTTGAAGCCCCTTGCTGCAGGCGGCCCCACGCCGCCTGCTCCCACAGCCCGCTCTGCCAGCGGGCTTTGTTTTGGGCCCAGGCTTGTTACAAACAGGGACGCTTCATGCAAACGCTTGCGTCCCCATCGTCAACCCGAACGCCCCGCAACACGTTGAACAGGTACAAAGGAGTGAAACGATGACACAACCCCAAATTCTGTCTGCCTGGCCCGAAGACGAACGCGACCGCAAGCGCGCCCCTGCCCGCCTGTAAGGCTGCGGCCCGTGCCAACCGGCGCCGCCGGTGACTTGGCAGGCACTTCACAAGTTTCCTGTTCTCCATGAAAAAAGCCCGCATTGCGCGGGCTTTTTGCTGGGCACCAGAAGCGCTCAGTGCATGTGCAGACCACCGTTGACCGAGAAATCGGCGCCGGTCGAGTAGCTGCCATCTTCCGAAGCCAGCCACGAGACGATGGACGCAATTTCCCGGGGCTCGCCCAGGCGCTTGACGGGGATGGTGCCCACGATCTTGTCCAGCACATCCTGGCGGATCGCCTTGACCATGTCGGTGCCAATGTAGCCAGGGCTGACGGTGTTCACCGTAACGCCCTTGCTGGCCAGCTCCTGCGCCAGGGCCATGGTGAAGCCATGCATGCCCGCCTTGGCCGCCGAGTAGTTGGTCTGTCCGGCCTGGCCCTTGGCGCCGTTGACCGAGCTGATGTTGATCACCCGGCCCCAGCCCTTTTCCACCATGTCGCCCACGACCTGCTTGGTCACGTTGAACATGGAGTTCAGGTTGGTCTCGATCACGGCCTGCCAGTCGTCCGGGGTCATCTTCAGGAACATGCGGTCCCGCGTGATGCCGGCGTTGTTCACCAGGACATCGATGCTGCCATGCTCCTGCTTGGCCTGGCCGAAGGCCTCGACGGTGGAAGCCCAGTCTCCGACGTTGCCGACGGAGGCGTAGAAGGTGTAGCCCAGGGCCTTTTGCTCGTCCAGCCACTTCTGGAAGTCGCGAGTGGGGCCGCAGCCCGCAATCACTTTGAAACCATCGTCATGCAGACGCTGGCAAATGGCAGTGCCAATGCCGCCCATCCCTCCGGTGACATACGCGACTTTCTGACTCATTGCTGATCTCCTTGTACTTGCTGTACTTGCGTTGCTCAAATCCGTATCAATGACTGTAGCGGGCCCGCCCCTCCAGACGCGTTGCGGTTAACCCGCTGGCCACTGTCGTGCGGCGGCCACGCCACAGTCCTTGCACATGCTTAGCGCTCAACCGCCAGGGCCACGCCCATGCCGCCGCCGATGCACAGTGCCGCCACACCCTTTTTGGCATCCCGGCGCTGCATTTCGTGCAGCAGGGTCACCAGCACGCGGCAGCCCGAGGCACCGATGGGGTGGCCAATCGCGATGGCACCACCATTGACATTGACCTTGCCCGCATCAATGCCCAGCACCTTGTTCACGGCGCAGGCCTGGGCGGCGAAGGCTTCGTTCAACTCAAACAGGTCCACATCGCCGACCTGCCAACCCGCGCGCTGCAGCGCCTTGCGCGTGGCGGACACCGGCCCCATGCCCATCGTGGCGGGGTTCAGGCCGCTGGTGGCATAGGCCTTGATCGTAGCCAGGGGCTTCAGGCCGAGGGCGGCCGCCTTGCTGGCAGACATCACCACCACGGCGGCCGCGCCGTCGTTGATGCCCGAGGCATTGCCTGCGGTCACCGTGCCGGCCTTGTCAAAGGCCGGCTTCAGGCTGGCCAGCGCCTCGGCGTTGGTCTTGCGGTTGATGTACTCGTCCGCTTCAAACACCAGTGGGTCGCCCTTGCGCTGGGGAATGAGCACGGGCACGATTTCATCCTTGAACTTGCCCGCGTCCTGCGCCGCGGCGGCCTTGTGCTGGCTGCCGATCGCCAGCTCATCCTGCTGGCCGCGCGAAATGTCGTTTTCCTTGGCCACGTTCTCGGCGGTGATGCCCATGTGGTACTGGTTGTACACGTCCCACAGGCCGTCCACGATCATCGTGTCCTGCATCCTCCAGTCACCCATGCGCTGGCCTTCGCGCGAGCCCTGCAGCACGTGGGGCGACAGGCTCATGTTTTCCTGGCCGCCCGCCACCACGATTTCGCTGTCACCGGTCGCCACGGCCTGGGCCGCCAGCATCACGGCCTTCAGGCCCGAGCCGCACACGGCGTTGATGGTCAGCGCCGGCGTTTCCTGGGCCACGCCGGCCTTCATCATGGCCTGGCGCGCAGGGTTCTGGCCAACACCGGCCGTGAGCACCTGGCCCATGATGACTTCTCCCACCTGGTCCAGCGGCACCTGGGCGCGCTGCAAGGCCGCCTTGATCACTGTGGCGCCCAGATCGACGGCCGGCACTTTGGCCAGCCCCCCCCCAAACTTGCCCACGGCAGTGCGTACGGCGGAAACGATGACGATGTCTTCCATGTGATGGGTCCCTTGTCGTTGATTGATTCTGCGCCGCGGCCCGTGTTGCTCTGCGTACAGCACACCCCCTGGGCCGGCGGCAATTCACATTGTGCAGGGGTTCTGTGTCAGTCAGGCCTTTTGCAGCACATAACGGCCCGGCGCCGGTTCGATGGCCTTGTACTGGTTGCCCTTGCCATAGCGCTTGGGGGCCGCCACCAGCTTCCCGGCATGCCCCTTGAGCCACGCGGACCAGTCCGTCCACCAGCTGCCCGGATGCTCTTGCGCCCCCTGCAGCCAATCGGCATGCGTGGCAGGCAAAGCGCCGTCGGCGCGAATCCAGTGGCTGCGCTTGTTCTTGGCGGGTGGGTTGATGACGCCGGCAATGTGCCCGGACGCGCCCATCACAAAACGCTTGTCGCCCGGGAACACCTGGGTGGATGCGTAGGAACCGCCAATCGGCACGATGTGGTCCTCGCGCGAGCCGTAGATGTACAGGGGCACATCCACACGACCCAGATCCAGGGCCTGGCCGCACACCGTCAGATGCCCGGGCTTGACCAGGTTGTTCTCCAGGTACATGTTGCGCAAGTACCAGGCATACCAGGGCCCGGGCAGGTTGGTGGCGTCGCTGTTCCAGTACAGCAGGTCGAAGGGCGGCGGGGTCTCGCCCTTCAGGTAATTGCCGACCACATAGTTCCAGACCAAGTCGTTGGGGCGCAGAAAGCTGAAGGTAGAGGCCAGCTCCTGGCCTTGCAACAGGCCGCCCTTGCCCATTTGCAGCTCGCGCATCTGGACAAAGGCTTCGTCAATAAAGACATCCAGCACGCCGGTGTCGGTGAAGTCCACCAGGGTGGTCAGCAAGGTGGCGCTGGCCACCGGCGCCTGCTGGCGCGCCGCCAGCACGGCCAGGGCCGCCGACAGCATGGTGCCGCCCACGCAAAAGCCCAGAGCATTGATCTGGTCGGCCCCACCGATCTCCTGCGTGGCGGCAACCGCCTGGAGCACGGCATGCTCGATGTAATCGTCCCAGGTCAGGTGGCCCAGCGATTCATCCGGGTTGCGCCAGCTGACGACAAAAGTACGGTGGCCCTGGTTGACCGCATAGCGGATCAGCGAATTCTCCGGCTGCAGGTCCAGGATGTAGTACTTGTTGATGCACGGCGGCACCAGCAGGAAGGGTCGTTCATGCACCTTGGCCGTGAGTGGCTTGTACTCGATCAACTGGAAGATGTCGTTCTCGTAGACCACCGCACCTTCGCTGGTGGCCACGTTTTTGCCCACCTCGAACACGCTCTCGTCGGTCATCGAGACATGGCCCTGCCCCATGTCGTGCAGCAGGTTCTGGATGCCCTGGGCCAGGCTTTGGCCCTTCGTGGCAATCGCTTTTTGCTGGGCCTCGGGGTTCAAGGCCAGGAAGTTGCTGGGCGACATGGCCGCCACCCATTGTTCTACGGCAAAGCGGATGCGTTCGCGCGTCTTGGCGTCGGCCTGCACGGCCTCGGCCATGCCGGTCAGGGCCTGGGCGTTGAGCAGGTAGGCATTCGCCGTCCACGCGGACAAGGGGTTCTCGGCCCAGGCGGCCGCGCCGAAGCGCTTGTCTTTGAGGGCCGAAGGCTGGGCCACGCCCTGGCTCCAGAGAGCGGTGGCTTCGCGCACGTAGTGCTGTTGCAGTTCCTGCAGCTTGGCCGCATCCAGCTGCACTGCGGCAGGACCCGCAGCGCCAGCCGGAACTGTCGGAAAGGCCGCCACGGCCTTGGCCCACTGGTCGGCAAAGAATTGCTGGAACTGTTGCGCGCTCTGATCCCAAGAAGCTTCCGAAGCCATGTTGTCTCCTGTGTGTGCAGGCCAGCACGGTGCGTGCTGTGCCGCTGGATTGATTGTTGCGCAGCAGCATGTGTCTGGCAATCCAGCTCCGCCCCTGCCCCAAGCAAAAACCGGGCTCATTGACGCGAATCAAGCCCACTATCTCCCAGGGAGGTGCTGCATCAGGCACATTTCAGCCATGTACCTGATTGTCATTGCCTGGTTCTATGTGACGCTGATGATGGCGCTGGCCGAGGCGGCCAGCCCGCAAGGCAGCATTCTGGGAGCCGTCATCACTTTTGTGCTGTATGGGCTGCTGCCCATCTCCATCCTGGTTTACATCCTGGGCACGCCCGCGCGCAAACGCCGCCTGAAGGCCAGGCGGGAGGCCGAGCAACGCGCCTGGGATGCCGCCCAGGCGGCCGCCACCCAATCAGTCCGTCTTCCAGATGCAGGCGGCCATGCGCCCAGTGCTGCCGAGGACGCCGGCATCGCGGCGGTGCGAAAAGAACCTTGAAGCGTCGCTGAACGTGCACCAGGCCGGCGTGCCATCGTTGCCATACAGCTGCGTCAGACCCACTTGCGCCAACCGCCGCCGGGCCAGGCCCGACAGGTCGGCCATCCACTTGCCCGGAGCCCCGGCACGCGCCTGAAAGCATGGGTCGGCACCCGCGTCACGGCCGGTGAACGCTGCCCGCACGTCCTCCCCCACCTCGAAGGCTTGCGGGCCGATGCACGGCCCCAGCCAGACCTGGGTCTGCGCAGCCAGTGCAGCATCGGCAGGCAGGCCCAGCTGGCGGGCATAAGCCAGCCACAGGGCCTCCAGGACACCATGCCCCTCCTGCCTCTCCTGCCCCGCCAGCCCGCGCCAGCCGGCATGTGCCGCCGCCACGACCCGGCCCGAGCGATGGGCCATCAGCACTGGCAGGCAATCGGCCACCATGATGGTGCAGACCATGCCGACCTGGTCGGTGACACAGGCATCAAAGGCCTGCGCCTGCGGCACGCCCTCCTCCAGCACCTGCACCCCACAGCCGTGCACCTGCTGCATGAAAACCGGCTGCACCCACCGGTCTGCGGCGTCCTGGATCACGCGGCCCAGCAACTGGCGGTTGGCCGCCACCGCCTGTGGAGCGTCGCCCACATGGTCGCCCAGGTTCATCGTGTCCCATGGCGGCGCGCTCACGCCCCCCTGGCGCGTGGTGAACAAGGCCTGCACGCCGGGAATGGCAGGCCAGTCGGGCTGCAGCCATTGCTGCAAAAGATGCTTGGTATCAGTCACACAGGCAGCATACCCTGCCCAATCGGCGCAAGAACTCATGGCACACTTTCGGCTTCCATCGCTTTGTCTGTTTTGCCATGCAGTTTGCGTTCCCCCCCGCCCCCCAGGCCTCGTTGCCGATTGTTGACAGCACCGACCGTTTTCCCGTGCACCGCATCTACTGCGTGGGCCGCAACTATGCCGAACATGCCAAGGAAATGGGCTTTACCGGCCGTGAAGCCCCCTTCTTCTTCATGAAGCCCGCCGACGCGGTCGTGGCCCCCACAGGCGATGCCCCCGTGCAGATGCGCTACCCCAGCCTGACCAGCAACCTGCACCACGAAATCGAGCTGGTGGTGGCGATTGGCAAGGGCGGCAAGAACATTCCGGCCAGCGAGGCCTTCGCGCACATCTGGGGCTACGCCGTGGGCCTGGACATGACACGCCGCGACCTGCAAAACGAGATGAAGAAGCAAGGCCGCCCCTGGTGCATTGGCAAGGCCTTCGAGTACAGCGCGCCCATCGGCCCTGTCACCCCCGCCGCCCAGGCTGGCGACATTGAACAGGCCGACATCTGGCTACAGGTCAATGGCCAGGACCGCCAGCGCAGCCAGATCGGCCAACTGATCTGGAACATTGCCGAAACCATCGAACACCTGTCCCAGGCCTGGGAACTGCAACCGGGCGACCTGATCATGACCGGCACCCCCGAAGGCGTGGGCGCCGTGCAGGTGGGCGACCTGCTGGAAGGTGGCATCACAGGGCTGCCCCCGCTGCGCGTATCCATCACGGCTTGACCCCCGACATGTACCAGCGCCCCGCCATCCAGTTCTGCAGCCTCTGCGGGCACGCTACGCGCCACGCCATCCCCGACGATGGAGACACGCGCGTGCGCGCCATCTGCACCGGCTGTGGCACCGTGCACTACCAGAACCCGCTGAACGTGGTGGGGGCGATTCCCGTGGCCGACGATGGCCGCATCCTGCTGTGCAAGCGCAACATCGAGCCCCGCTGGGGCAAGTGGACCTTGCCCGCCGGCTTCATGGAACTGGGCGAAACCGCCAGCCAGGGCGCCGCGCGCGAGACGGACGAGGAAGCCGGCGCCGACATCGAGATGGGCCGGCTGTTTTCCGTCATCAGCGTGCCCCGCGTCGGCCAGGTGCACCTGTTCTACTGCGCGCGCCTGCGCAGCGACATGCTCGACCCCGGGCATGAAACGATTGAAGCGCGCCTGTTCCATGCCGACGACATCCCCTGGGACGAACTGGCATTTCGCACCGTCAGCGTTACCCTGCAACGCTACTTGGAAGACCGCCAGGCCGGCCTGACCCAGGTGCACAGCATCGACCTCGACTGAGCCCACCCCAGGTGTTACTCCCCCTGAGGGTCGCACGCCAGGGCCTCGTGCCCCCGACGCACTCCTCCCCCTACGTCCTGACCGTGGGCACTGCATGCCGGCAGGCAGCGCCCTTGCTCAGCCCCTGGCACGCCGGCTGCAGGTGTGCGTTCGGCGTCCCCTTTGAGCTTTGGCCGCTGTCGGGCAGGTGACACCCAGCCCCTGTGCGCAGGGCTTGCGTGGCCCGACTTTTGCATCTGTTTCAAAAAGTAGAAGCGGGACTGACTTCATGAACGTTCCGCGCATTGCACGCAAGGAGGGCTGACATGGCACGAGACAACGACATCCATATCGACACTTTCATCCCCTACATGCGGGATGTCGCACGCTGCGAACGCTCCTTGCACGAGCTCAACCTGCTGTGGCGCCTGATCGAATCCTCCGCGAAGATGAACTGCGCCGAGGAAGCCCACAGCATGCTGCCCATGATGGCCGCCACGCGCGAAGGTTTCCAGCGGCTGGAGCTGGACTTGGTGCACTCCATGGTCTCCGAGTCGGTCCACGAGGTCATGTCGGAGATCGCCACCTGCGCCCACCACGTCATCGACATCGTGGTGCGCAATCTGTATGAACGCACCGCCGATGTCGGCTTCCTGGCCACGGACCGCACGTTGTGCAACTACGTCGCTGGCATCAGCGATGGCCGCGGCATCATGGAACGGCTGGGCGAATACCGCAGCAAGTACACGGTCTACGACGAGATCATGCTCATCAACACCGAGGGCACGGTGCTGGCGCAGATCGACGAATCCTCGCCCGTGGAAGGCAGCCTGGACCCGCTGCTGGCGCAGACGCTGGCCAGCGACAGCTACCTGGAAACCTTCCGCGCCTGTGACCTGCGCCCGCACAAGCAGCAGGCCCTGCTGTACACCCAGCGCATGCTGCACCCCAGCACGGGCGAGCCCTGCGGGGTGCTGTGCCTGTCCTTCGACTTCGAGGGCGAAATGGCCGGCATCTTTGCCGGCAGCAGCGCCGCCCAGGGGCGCAGCGTAGCCTTGCTGCTGAACGCCCAGAACCGGGTCATCGCCAGCAGCGACAGCGACTGGATCGCGCTGGGGGTGAAGCTGCCCACCAACCAGGATGGTGCACCACATCTGTATACACACTCGGGTCGCACCTACCTGGTGCAAACCGTCTCCGCCACGGATTACCAGGGCTACCCGGGGCCAGAGGGTTGGAAGGGCCAGGTCATGATCCCGATCGAACAGGCCTTCGGCACCAAAATCATGCGCTGCATCGACAGCCTGCCCCAAGATGTGGCGCAAGGCCTGCTGGGGCACGCCAAGAGCTTTTGCCCACCGCTGTACGACATCATCAAGGCGGCCGATGCCATCCGCCGCGTGGTCTGGAACGGCCAGGTCATGACGGCGGGACAGCGCGGCGGCTCCAGCCGGCTCAAGTCGGTGCTGGAGCAGATCGGGGAAACCGGGGCGCGCACGAACGTGGTGTTCACCCAGTCCATCCGCGACCTGTACGACACCGTGCTCAGCGCCGGCCTGCGCGACAGCCAGTCGCTGACCCAGCTGCTGGTCGACCTGCTGGACCGCAACCTGTACGAGCGCGCCAACGACTGCCGCTGGTGGGCGCTGTCACCGGTGCTGCGCCAGCTGCTCTCGCACACCGCGGCGCAGGGCGCCCCCAGTGCAGAGCTGCTGGAGCAGGCCACGCGCGTGCTGGAGCACATCAACAGCCTCTACACCGTCTACACCCGGCTGATGGTCTATGACCGCCAGGGCCGCATCCTGTGCGCCAGCCACCCCGACATGGCCAGTGGCCACAGCGTGCTGGAGCAGCACATCGACCCGGCCACACTGGCGGCCGTGCTGCAGCTCAAGGACAGCCAGCAGTACCACGTCAGCCCCTGGAGCGATGCCCAGGCCGGCGCGGAAGGCGCCACCTACGTCTACCACGCTGCCATCCGCCAGGAGGGCGACAGCAGCGTGACCGTGGGCGGCATTGCGATTGTCTTCAACGCCATCCCGGAAATGCAGGCCATGCTGAGCAATGCCCTGGCGGGCAAGCCCAAGAACCAGGCGCTGTACGTCAACCGCCAGGGCCTGGTGCTGGCCAGCACCGACCCTGCCTCGCCACCCGGCAGCACCGTGCAACTGCCCTCCCCGCGGCTGCTGCAGGTGCAGGCCGGCCAGAGCGAGGCCGTGATCGCGGTCCACCAGCAGCAGTACAGCATCGTGGGGGCCAGCGTGTCGCGCGGCTACCGCGAGTTCAAGACCACGGACGGCTACGGCGACGATGTGCTGGCCCTGTCCATCGAGACCTTCGGCCAGGTCGAAACCGACAGCCATGGCTTGGTGCAGGCCGCGCACGCGGTGGACGGCACGGGCAGCGGCATCGGCGGGGTGGAAATGGCCACCTTCTATGTGGGCGCCCAGCTGTTTGCCCTGCGCGCCGAGTCCGTGCTGGAAGCCCTGCCCGCTGCGGCCATCAGCCCAGTCTCCGCCGGCCGCCTGCCCTATTGCCTGGGCACGCTGGCGCGCCACGCCCAGGGCCAGGTCACGGGCTACGTCTGGGTGTTTGACCTGGGCGAGCTGCTCACGGGCCAGCGCACCCGGTTGACGGAGCAAAGCCAAGTCGTGGTACTGGAGCATGGTGCGCGCAAGCTGGGCGTGCTGGTCAGCGCCCTGCACGGCGTGCACCACTTCGAGCACGCCAGCATCATCCCCGCCCCCAGCATGACCGGCGGGGGCGACATGCTGGTCAGCGAATTGATCAAGGCCAACCGCGGCGCGCTGCTGGTGCAGTGCATCAACCCACACAGCCTGCTCAACACCCTGCAACGCAAACCCGGCGAAGTGGCCATTGCCGCGCCGGCCGTGGAGTGACCGACCTCAGCGCGGCAGCGGCGGTGCCACCGGCGTGTGGCGCAGTCCGCTGAAGCAGGCCGCCAGCACGGCAAAACCGCCGGCCAGCCACATCGCGCGCTGCTCGGCCAGCCCCTCGGTGCCGGGCCACAGCACAAAACAGGCGGCCAGGCAGACCGCACCCAGGCCCTGGCCGGTGTGGCGGGCCGACCCCAGCATGCCGCTGGCCGCGCCGCTGCGGTGCACCGGGGCCGAGGTCACGATGGTGTGGTTGTTGGGCGACTGGAACATGGCGAAGCCCGCGCCACACAGGGCCATGCGCCAGGCCACATCCCAGACTGCCGCGCCGATGGGCAGCAGCGCCAGCGCCCACAACCCGCTGGCAAACAGCGCCATGCCCATGGCCCCCAGGCGCCCGGCCGGAATGCGCCCAATGCGCCGCCCCACCAGCGGTGCCACCACCGCCAGCGCCACCGGCCAGGCGCTGATCAGCAGGCCCGCGCGCCCGGTGCTCAGGCCATGGGTTTCGATCAGCAGGAATGGCAGGGCCAGAAAGGCCATGGTCTGCGCGCTGAAGGCGCTGATGGAGGCCCCCATCGACAAGGCAAACACGGGGATGCGCAGCAGGTCCAGCGGCAGCATGGGTTGCGCCTGCCGCTTTTGCCGGCGCACATACCAGCAGCCCGCGACCAGGCCCAACGCCAGCCACAGCCCCGCCCACGCCAGGCTGGCGGTGCCGGGCTGGTAATGGCTGATGCGGTCCAGCGCCAGAAAGATGGCACCGAACATCAGCACGTTCAAACCCACATCCAGCCAGGACAGCCCCGCCTGTGCGGCCCGGCCCGCGTGCGGCGGGGGCAAGGCCTTGCGGCCCAGCCAGCACACCCACAGCGACAGCGGCAGGTGCAGGCTGAACAGCCAGCGCCAGTCGAACTGGGTCAGCACCGCCGCGGCCAGCACCGGCCCGGTGACCGTGCTCAGTGCCACCACCATGGAATTCAGCGCCATGCCCTGGCCCAGCAGGCCGCGCGGGTAGATCTGCCGCACCAGGGCGCCGTTGACGCACAGCGCCCCGGCCATGCCCATGCCCTGCAGGGCCCGGGCCACGATCAGCCAGGGTAAGGAAGGCGCCAGCGCCGCCAGCACGCTGGCCAGCCCGAACACCAGCATGCCCCACAGGTACACGCGCTTGTAGCCCAGGCGGTCGCCCAGGGCCGCCAGCGGCAGCAGCAGCACCAGGGATGCAATCTGGTTGGCATTCACCACCCACAGGGTGTAGGCCGGGTCGATCTGCCACTGGCGCGCCATCTGCGGCAGCGCCAGGTTCAGCATGGTGCTGTCCAGCACACAGAGCATCAGACCGCACACGATCACCGCCATGGCCAGCTGACGGGCACGCCCCTGCATGCCATCGGGCGCTTCAGGCGCGGGCGTTGCGGACACAGTAGAAAGACTCATATTGCATAGCTGTCAGCGCTGCTGGAATCAGCGTTTCCAGCCAATTTGGTAATAAAAAAACCCCGCACGGCTGGCGGGGTGGCAGCAGCCCCGAAAGCGGGCTCAGAGCTGCTGGATCACGACCTGGCCGAAGCCCGAGCACGAGACCTGCGTGGCGCCGTCCATCAGGCGCGCGAAGTCGTAGGTCACCTTCTTGCTCTGGATGGCCTTTTCCATGGCCTGGATGATCAGGTCCGCGGCCTCGGTCCAGCCCAGGTGGCGCAGCATCATCTCGGCGCACAGGATCATGGAGCCGGGGTTCACATAGTCCTTGCCGGCGTACTTGGGCGCCGTGCCGTGCGTGGCCTCAAACACCGCCACCGCGCCCGACATGTTGGCGCCGGGGGCAATGCCGATGCCGCCCACCTGCGCGGCCACCGCGTCCGAGATGTAGTCGCCATTCAGGTTCAGGGTGGCGATCACGCTGTACTCTGCCGGGCGCAGCAGCACCTGCTGCAGGAAGGCGTCGGTGATGCTGTCCTTGATCAGGATGTGCTTGCCGGTCTTGGGGTTGGGCACCTGGACCCAGGGGCCGCCGTCGATCAGCTCGCCGCCGAACTCCTGCAGCGCCAGCTCGTAGCCCCAGTCCCGGAAGCTGCCTTCCGTGAACTTCATGATGTTGCCTTTGTGCACCAGCGTGACCGAGGGCTTGTCATGGTCGATGGCGTACTGGATGGCCTGGCGCACCAGGCGCTGCGAGCCTTCCTTGGACACGGGCTTGATGCCCAGGCCCGAGGTCTCGGGGAAGCGGATCTTGTCGATGCCCAGCTCGTCGCGCAGGAAGTCGATCAGCTTGCGCGCCTTGTCAGTGCCGGCGGCAAATTCGATGCCGGCATAGATGTCTTCCGAGTTCTCGCGGAAGATGACCATGTCGGTCTTCTCGGGCTCGCGCACGGGCGAAGGCACACCCTTGAAGTAACGCACCGGGCGCAGGCAGACATACAGGTCCAGCGCCTGGCGCAGCGCCACGTTGAGCGAACGGATGCCGCCGCCCACGGGCGTGTTCAGCGGGCCCTTGATGGACACCACATACTCGCGCACGGCGTCCAGCGTTTCTTCGGGCAGCCACTCATCGGGGCCATACACCTGGGTGGATTTCTGGCCAGCATAGACCTCCATCCACTGGATCTGGCGCGCGCCACCGTAGGCCTTGGCCACGGCCGCGTCCACCACCTTGCGCATCACCGGCGTGACATCCACCCCCACGCCATCGCCTTCGATGAATGGAATGATGGGCTGCAGCGGCACGTTCAGCGACATGTCCGCATTGACCGTGATCTTCTGGCCGTGCGCAGGGATCTGAATGTGGGTGGTGGTGCTCATAAAAAGGCGGTCTCCGGGCTCTGATTCCAAGGCCCATGCAGGGCTTGCATGGTGTGGCGGGTTTATTCTAGGGGAGCTTGCGCCGCGCTCCAGGCTTGCGCAGGCGCCTGCATGACACTGCACAATAGCCGCATGAACGCATTGCCCCATCGACGCATCCTTGGCTGGGCCCTGATGGCCTGGCTGTCCGCCACGCTGAGCGCCCACGCCCAGTCCTCGAACGAACCCCAGATGCACCTGCCGCGCACCGAGCTGCGCGCCGGCATGTACCGCATTGATGCCCAGGTGGCACAGCGCTTTGCCGACCGCCAGCACGGCCTGATGTTCCGCCAGAGCATGCCGGCGCACGAAGGCATGCTGTTCGTGTTCGAGCAACCCGCCGTGCAGTGCTTCTGGATGAAGAACACGCTGATCCCGCTGACCGCGGCATTCGTTGCCGACGATGGCACGATTGTCAACTTGGCAGACATGCAGCCGCACGACGAGAACTCGCACTGCTCGGCCAAGCCCGTGCGCTTCGTGCTGGAGATGAACCAGGGCTGGTTCAAATCCAAGCACATCCAGGCCGGTGCCAAACTGACCGGTGCGCCTTTCAAGCCCTGAGGTACAGCGCCCCGGCATTACACAAAAAAAGAGCTGCCAGCGCTTGATGTGCTTGGCTTTCAGATAGTTTCCTATCTCAAAGCCAGCCCACACAGGCGCTGGCAGCTCTTTTTTTCATGGCCCGCCGAACAGCTTCAGCGGGCCTAACTCACCCTCAGGCCAGCGAAGCGATCGCGGCGTTGAAGGTGGCGCTGGGGCGCATCACAGCGTCCAGCTTGGACAGGTCGGGCTGGTAGTAGCCGCCGATGTCGGCCGCCTTGCCTTGCACGGCGCCCAGTTCGGCCACGATCTTGGCTTCGTTCTCGGCCAGGGCCTTGGCCAGGGGCGCAAACTTGGCCGCCAGGCCTGCGTCTTCGGTCTGCGACGCCAGGGCCTGGGCCCAGTACAGCGACAGGTAGAACTGCGAGCCGCGGTTGTCGATCTGGCCGACCTTGCGCGATGGCGACTTGTTCTCGTCCAGCAGCTTCCCGGTGGCCTGGTCCAGGGTCTTGGCCAGCAGCTTGGCCTGGGCGTTGCCGGTCTTGATGCCCAGGTCTTCCAGCGACACGGCCAGCGCCAGGAATTCACCCAGCGAGTCCCAACGCAGGAAGTTCTCTTCCACCAGCTGTTGCACGTGCTTGGGCGCGGATCCACCGGCACCGGTTTCGTACATGCCACCACCGGCCATCAGCGGCACGATGGACAGCATCTTGGCCGAGGTGCCCAGTTCCATGATGGGGAACAGGTCGGTCAGGTAGTCGCGCAGGATGTTGCCGGTCACCGAGATGGTGTCCAGGCCACGGGCCACGCGCTCCAGGGTGTAACGCATGGCGCGCACCTGGCTCATGATCTGGATGTCCAGACCTGTGGTGTCGTGGTCCTTCAGGTACTTCTGCACCTTCTTGATCAGCTCGGCTTCGTGCGGACGGTAGGCGTCCAGCCAGAACACGGCGGGCATGCCGGAGTTGCGGGCGCGGGTCACGGCCAGCTTCACCCAGTCGCGGATCGGCGCGTCCTTGACCTGGCACATGCGCCAGATGTCGCCGGCTTCCACGTTCTGCGACAGCAGCACTTCACCGGTGGCCAGATCGACGATGTTGGCCACGCCGTCTTCCTGGATCTCGAAGGTCTTGTCGTGCGAGCCGTACTCTTCGGCCTTTTGCGCCATCAGACCCACGTTGGGCACGGTGCCCATGGTGCGTGGGTCGAAGTTGCCGTGCCACTTGCAGAAGTTGATCATCTCCTGGTAGATGCGGGCAAAGGTCGACTCGGGCATCACGGCCTTGCAGTCGTAAGGCTTGCCGTCGGCACCCCACATCTTGCCGCCCTGGCGGATCATGGCGGGCATGGAGGCGTCCACGATGATGTCGTTGGGCGAGTGGAAGTTGGTGATGCCCTTGGCGGAATCCACCATGGCCAGTGCCGGACGGTGTTCCTGGCAGGCGTGCAGGTCACGGATGATCTCTTCGCGCTTGGAGGCAGGCAGCGTCTCGATCTTCTCGTACAGCGTGGACATGCCGTTGTTCACGTTGATGCCCAGCTCGTCAAACAGCTTGCCGTGCTTCTCGAAGGCTTCCTTGTAATAGATCTTCACGCAGTGGCCGAACACGATGGGGTGCGAGACCTTCATCATCGTGGCCTTGACGTGCAGCGAGAACAGGATGCCGGCTTCCTTGCAGTCGTCCAGCTGCTTTTCGTAGAAGTCGCACAGCGCCTTCTTGCTCATGAACATCGAGTCGATGATCTCGCCGTCCTTGAGCGCCACTTTTTCCTTCAGCACGATGGACTGGCCGGACTTGGTCTCCAGCACCATCTTCACGTCACGGGCCTTGTCCAGGGTCATGGACTTTTCGCCGTGGTAGAAGTCGCCTTCGTGCATGTGCGAGACGTGGGTCTGCGACCACTGCTTCCACTCGGCCATCGAGTGGGGGTGCTTCTTGGCGTAGTTTTTCACGGCCGCAGGTGCGCGGCGGTCGGAGTTGCCTTCACGCAGCACGGGGTTCACGGCCGAACCCAGGCACTTGCCATAACGGGCCTTGATGGCCTTTTCTGCGTCATTGGCAGGGTTCTCGGGGTAGTCGGGGATGGCGTAACCCTTGCCTTGCAGCTCCTTGATGGCGGCTTGCAGCTGCGCCACGGAGGCCGAGATGTTGGGCAGCTTGATGATGTTGGCTTCTGGTGTCAGCGTCAGCTGGCCCAGTTCGGCCAGGGTGTTGGGCACACGCTGGTTCTCGGGCAGCAGGTCGCTGAACTCGCCCAGGATACGCGCCGCCACGGAAATGTCGCTGGTCTCGACATTCACGCCAGCAGTGGAAGCGAAAGCTTGCACGACGGGCAGGAATGCGCTGGTGGCCAGACGGGGCGCTTCATCCGTCAGGGTGTAGATGATGGTGGATTGCTGTGTTGTCATCTCTTGCTTTTGGCTCAATGGATTGCTGGGATGTGGATAGGCCTTCGTCGCCTGCTCCCGACCGGGTTGCCCACTGCGCGCAGCGGTCTTGCCTGTGCCTGAAGCCACAGTTAATTTCGCATGACTGAAGCGGACTCCCACTATGCAAAATTCTAACCGTTGATCCACAGTTTTTCGCAAGTCTTGTAGAAGAGTTAGCGAAAAAGTCTTCTATAAGACCTGATGGACGCACACAGGGTTTTGTGCTTGCCCCTGTGCAATCTACCAGGGCGGTAAAAGAAAAGCCCGCGGGCTTTCACCAGCGGGCTTGACCGACCTCACGGTCTGCGATGACAGGCTAATGTCAGGCAGCGAAGTTGGCTTCGGCAAACTTCCAGTTCACCAGGTTGTTCAGGAAGGTTTCCACGAACTTGGGACGCAGGTTGCGGTAGTCGATGTAGTACGCGTGCTCCCACACGTCCACAGTCAGCAGGGCCTTGTCAGCGGTGGTCAGGGGGGTGCCTGCAGCGCCGGTGTTGACGATGTCCACGGAACCGTCGGCCTTCTTCACCAGCCAGGTCCAGCCGGAACCGAAGTTGCCCACGGCCGACTTCACGAAGGCTTCCTTGAAGGCATCAAAGCTGCCCCACTTGGCGTTGATGGCATCGGCCAGCGCGCCGCTGGGTGCACCGCCACCGTTGGGGGCCATGCAGTTCCAGAAGAAGGTGTGGTTCCAGATCTGGGCTGCGTTGTTGTAGATGCCGCCGGAAGACTTCTTGACGATTTCTTCCAGGGTCATGGATTCAAACTCTGTGCCCTTTTGCAGGTTGTTCAGGTTCACCACGTAGGCATTGTGGTGCTTGCCGTGGTGGAACTCCAGAGTTTCCTGGCTGTAGTGGGGGGCCAGGGCATCGATCGCATAAGGCAATGGGGGCAGGGTGTGTTCCATGCTGAATCCTCGTCGTGGTTCAAATAGTTAGAAGAAAAGCTGCACTGCACATTGCGCGCAGCGTGGAGAAGGGGCGCGTGTATTTTGACGTGGCGCAAACTACCTGCGGTGTCAGCCATTGTAGGAAGAAGATCGGCGGCGTGCAGCTAAAACTTAAATCCCTTCGCTATCAAAGCCAAAGCAGTCCACAGCCTGACACCAAGCCCGGACAGCCCTGCCGCCCGGCACACCGGCGGCACGGATCGGGCCTGCGTTGGCGCTCACAGCAGCTTGGGCTGCGTGACCGTCACATCCAGGCTGCCATCGGCCAGCAAGGCCTTCAGGGCCGCCCCCACCGGGGCCTGGCCGACACGCGACACCACCTGCCCGCTGGGCGTGGTCAGCACGCTGTAGCCGCGCTCCAGCACGCGCTGCGGGTTCAGCAGCTCCAGCCGCAGGCCCAACTGTTCCAGGCGCTGGCGATGGCGCTGCAGCTGGCGCTGGGTTTTTTGAGAAAAATCAGCCTCTAGCGCTTGATAGGACTGCGCTTGCCGCTGCACTTTCATGAGCATCCCGTAGCGCATGCGCTGGCCCAGTTGCGACAGCCGCAGGCGTTGCTGGGCCATGTGCTGGCTGGGCCGCCCCAGGCGCTGGGTGGCCGCATCCAGCCGCTGCCCCTGCCGGTCGATGTGGCGCAGCACGGCATCCTGCAGGCGCTGCTGCACCTGGGCCAAGCCCTCCAGCCAGACCTGGCGCGGCTGCGCCACCAGCTCGGCCGCGGCGGTGGGTGTGGGCGCGCGCAGGTCGGCGCTGAAGTCGGCAATCGTGAAATCGGTTTCGTGCCCCACCCCGCTGATCACGGGCACCGGGCTCTGCACGATGGTGCGGGCCACGCGCTCGTCGTTGAAGGCCCACAGGTCTTCCATGGAGCCGCCACCGCGCACCAGCAGGATCACATCAATGGGCGGCACCCCAGCCTCCCCCTGGCGCTGTGCCAGGCCGTACAGCTGCTGCAGGGCCCGGCTGATCGACGCGGGCGCCTCCGCGCCCTGCACCAGCGAGGGCACCAGCAGCACCGGAATGTGCGGCACCCGACGGCGCAGCGCCGTCACCACATCGTGCAGCGCGGCCGCGCCGGCCGAAGTCACCAGGCCAATGCCGCGCGGCATGACTGGCAGGCGCCGCTTGCGCGCGGCGTCGAACAGCCCCTCGGCCTCCAGCTGGGCCTTGACGCGCAGGAATTGCTCGAACAGCGCGCCCTGGCCAGCACGCTGCAGGCTGTCCACGATCAGTTGCAGCTCGCCGCGCTGCTCGTACACACCCAGCTTGCCGCGCACCTCCACCAGCTCGCCATCGCGTGGCAGAAAGTCCAGCGCCGAGGCGGCACGGCGGAACATGGCGCAGCGCAGCTGCCCGGCCACGTCCTTGATGCTGAAGTAACAGTGCCCGCTGCCCGCGCGGGAAAAGCCCGTGATCTCACCGCGCACGCTCACGGGGTTGAAGCGCGCCTCCAGGCTGTCGGCAATCGCGCGGCACAGCGCCCCCACCTCCCAGACACGGGATGTGGCGGTGGCAGCGGAGGGGCGGTCAAAGAGGGACATGGGCACAAACATCCGGCGGATGCAGAAAACAACAGCCCGCCGTGGCAATCCGGTGCAGACTGGGCGGCGCAGCGAATTGCACGGAATCCACCCCTGCGATCACTGCGCGACGCAGAGGCTGCGCGATAATGCGCGGCTGCACGCACACCACATACGCACGGGAGAAAAAGTTGCTGTCGATCATACAGGCCGCTGGCTGGCCCATCTGGCCTCTTATTGCATGTTCTATCTTCGCCCTGGCCCTAGTTTTTGAGCGTTTCATATCCCTCAAGACCGCGCGCGTGGCACCACCCCAACTACTGGACGAAGCGATTGCCGTGTCCAAGGACCGCCTGCCGTCCAAGGACACCGTGCAGCAACTGGCCCAGAACAGTGCCCTGGGCGAAGTGCTGGCCAGTGGCCTGCAGCAGTTGCATGCCCACCCCCAGAGCACCGAGGACGAGCTGCGCGCTCACATGGAATCCAGCGGCCGCGCCGTGGCCCACCGCTTGGAAAAATACCTCAGCGCACTCGCCACCATCGCCTCGGCCGCCCCGCTGCTGGGCCTGCTGGGCACGGTGATCGGCATGATCGAGATTTTTGGCTCGCAGTCCGGCGCGGGCGCCATGGGCACGGGCAACCCCGGCCAACTGGCACACGGCATTTCGATCGCGCTGTACAACACCGCCTTCGGCCTGATCGTGGCCATTCCCGCCCTGATCTTCTGGCGCTACTTCCGCAGCCGCGTCGATGGCTATGTGCTGCAGTTGGAGCTGTCCAGCGAGCAGTTCGTGCGCCACCTCAACCGCCTGCGCAGCAAATAAGACAGGGCTGGCCATGGCACTGAACTTTCGCCCCCGACGCACGGAAGAGCCGGAGATCAACCTGATCCCCTTCATCGACGTGCTGCTGGTGGTGCTGATCTTCCTGATGCTGAGCACCACGTTCAGCAAGTTCACCGAAATGCAGCTGACCCTGCCCACGGCCGACGCCGAGCAGATGCGCAACCGCCCCAAGGAAGTGATCATCACCATCGCCGCCGATGGCCGCTACGCGGTCGACAAGACCGCGCTGGAGGACCGCTCGGTGGATGCCATCGCCAGTGCGCTGGCCGGTGCCGCCCCGGCGGGTGGCGAGAGCATCGTCATCATCAGCGCCGATGCGGCCGCCCCGCACCAGTCGGTGATTTCCGCCATGGAAGCCGCGCGCCGCGCGGGATTGACCCAGATCACCTTCGCCACCCAGTCCGCCGCAGCGGGCAAATAAAGCCAGGCCCGCCGCATGCCCGCACCCGCCCACCAGGGCACCCGCTCGGACCGGTTGCGCGCCATCTGGCGCCACCGCGGGCTGGCCGCCTGGGCCCTGCGGCCGCTGGCCGGCCTGTACGGTGCCCTGTCTGGCCTGCAGCGCGCGCTCTATGCCTGGGGCCTGCGCCGGGCCCAGCACCCCGGCGTGCCCGTGGTCGTGATCGGCAACGTGATTGCCGGCGGCGCGGGCAAGACCCCGGTCACCCTGGCCACCGTGGCCCACCTGCAGGCCCGCGGCCGTCGCCCCGGCATCATCTCGCGCGGCTATGGCCGCAGCACCCAGGATGTGCGCCAGGCCACCCCCGACGCGCACCCACAGGAGGTGGGCGATGAACCCCTGCTGATGGCCCGCGCCAGCGGCGTGCCGGTGTTTGTGGCGCGCCAGCGCATTGATGCGGCCCGCGCCCTGCTGGCCGCCTACCCCGACACCGACATCCTGGTCTGCGACGATGGCCTACAACACCATGCCCTGGCGCGCGACCTGGAAGTGTGCGTGTTCAACAGCGATGGCGTGGGCAACGGCTGGCTGCTGCCGGCCGGCCCGCTGCGCGAGCCCTGGCCGCGCCCGGTCAGCGCCGTGCTGCACGCGGCGGCCACGCCCCCGGCCGGCACCCCGGCCGACACCCCCTGCTTTGGCTTACAGCGCCAGCTGGCCCCGTTCGCCCTGACGCGCGACGGCCAGCGCGTGCCCCTGGCCGGCCTGCAGGGCCTGCGCCTGCACGCCCTGGCGGCCATTGCCCGCCCGGAAGACTTTTTTGCCATGCTGCGCGCACAGTCTCTGGAACTGGCGCACACCGAAGCCCTGCCCGATCACTACAATTTTGAAAGCTGGCAACGCTCGTCAGATTTAGGCTTGCAGGTGATTTGCACCGAAAAAGATGCCGTCAAGCTGTGGCCCCACGTGCCGCAGGCCCTGGCCGTGCCGCTGCACCTGCGCATCGCGCCCGGTTATTTCGACCTGCTGGACGCGCGGCTGTGCCTATCATCGACCCCATTGAACACCAACCGCTAATACGCCCATGGACCCCAAACTGCTTGAACTCCTGGTTTGCCCCGTCACCAAAGGCCCGCTGCGCTTTGACAAGGAGCGCCAGGAACTGATCTCGCACAGCGCCCGCCTGGCCTACCCGGTGCGCGACGGCATCCCGATCCTGCTGGAGAACGAAGCGCGCCCCCTGGAAGACAGCGAACTGGAAGCCTGAGCGCCGTGAGCTTCACCGTCCTGATCCCGGCCCGCCTGGCCTCCAGCCGCCTGCCCAACAAACCCCTGGCCGACATCGCCGGCCTGCCCATGGTGGTGCGCGTGGCCCTGCAGGCCCGTCAAAGTGCCGCCCAGCGCGTGGTGGTGGCCGCCGACAGCCCGCTGATTGCCGATGCCTGCGCCGCGCATGGCATTGACGCCGTGCTGACCCGTGCCGACCATCCCAGCGGCAGCGACCGCCTGGCCGAAGCCTGCACCCTGCTGGGCCTGGATGGCAACGACCTGGTCGTCAACGTCCAGGGGGACGAACCCCTGATCGACCCAGCGCTGATCGACGCCGTGGCCCAGGTGCTGGCCGGTGCACCCGGCGCCAGCATGGGCACGGCAGCCCACCCGATTGCCAGCCAGGACGACTACCTGAACCCCAACGTGGTCAAGGTGGTGTGCAACGCCCAGGGCCTGGCCAGCTATTTCAGCCGTGCCCCCATCCCTTTCCACCGCGACCAAGCCGGCACCCAGTGGTGGGATGCGCACAGCAGCTTCGCGCCGCTGCGCCACGTGGGTATATACGCATACAAGGCGGGGTTTTTGCGCAGCTTCCCGCAGCTCACGCCCGCACCCACCGAAGGCGTGGAAGCGCTGGAGCAGCTGCGGGCGCTGTGGCATGGCCACCAGATCGCCGTGCACCTGACCTTGCAGGCCCCGGGCGCTGGCGTCGACACGCCGGAAGACCTGGCGCGCGTGCGCGCCCTGCTGCAACCGTCTTGAGCCATAAATTTTCAGAAATTTCTGAAAATTGAACGAAAAATAAGAGCAGTTAGCGCATGGTTGCCAAGGCTTTGCGTGTCACTCGATTTGCAAACCGCCATCCATCCTGCGCTGACCGCTCCTGTTTTGCGGGTCGACCACATCCTGTCTTGTACAAGACATGCACGGCTTTCATAACCACCCCAGGCTTTGCACATAATCTCCAAGCATTGTCTGCCACCGCTGTCAAGCCGCACGGCCGCCGCAACCCCGGGTCTGCACCGAGGACCGTCGTGCCCGATTTGTAAGTCATCAACAAGGGCGCGCGTGCTATCCTTGACCGGATATCAGCGGTTGCCACCAGCCTTTTCCGGTTGCAGAAAAGCCGTTGCACCGCCAAGAATTTCTACATATCGAGGATCTCCATGAAACTGATTTTGTTGGGCGCACCCGGCGCCGGCAAAGGCACACAAGCCGCCTTCATCTGCCAGAAGTTCGGCATCCCCCAAATCTCCACCGGTGACATGCTGCGCGCCGCCGTCAAGGCCGGCACCCCCCTGGGTCTGCAAGCCAAGGCCGTGATGGACGCCGGCCAGCTGGTCAGCGACGACCTGATCATCAACCTGGTCAAGGAACGCATCGCCCAGCCCGACTGCGCTAACGGCTTCTTGTTTGACGGTTTCCCCCGCACCATTCCCCAGGCCGACGCCATGAAGGCCGCCGGCGTGAAGCTGGACTACGTGCTGGAAATCGACGTGCCCTTCGACGCCATCATCGAGCGCATGAGCGGCCGCCGCAGCCATCCTGCCTCGGGCCGCACCTACCACGTCAAGTTCAACCCACCCAAGGTGGAAGGCAAGGACGACGTGACCGGTGAAGACCTGGTGCAGCGCGAAGACGACAAGGAAGAAACCGTCAAGAAACGCCTGGATGTGTACAGCAGCCAGACCCGCCCCCTGGTGGACTACTACAGCAACTGGGCCAAGGCCGACGCTGCAGCCGCTCCCAAGTACCGTGCCATCAGCGGCATGGGCAGCGTGGAAGACATCACCGCCCGAGCACTGCAAGCCCTGTCTTCCTGATCAGGCTACTGCTGCGGAGTACGCTCCGCACGCGCAAAAAAAGGCTGGTGGCAACACCAGCCTTTTTTTTGCCCGAAAGCCCTGGCGGTCCATCATCCGGATGGATAGCAGTCAACGCGCACCCGCATGGCCCCAGAAGCCTCCGAGACCTAGGCTTGGCGCGCCGCATGGAGCAATTCCAGCATCAGACTGATGCGGGCCTTGAGCGGGCTCAACGGGCTGACCAGCGGATCCTCCTCGCCCTGCGCCTGCACGATCTGCCCCTGCTCACAGCGCGTGCTGCGCCAGACCCGCACCCCGCGGTCTTGTGCGCGCTGCAAGGCCTGCTGCAGCGCCTGGTGCACCGAACCATTGCCCGTGCAGGCCACCACCAACCCCTGCACCCCGGCCGCCACCAGGGCATCCACCGCCGCCGGGCGCGCGCCTGCCGTGCTGGTCACAATTTCCACCCAGGGCCAGGCGTCGGCCACCGGCCACTCCGTCCATTCA
This sequence comes from Comamonas sp. CAH-2, assembly GCF_009668305.1. Classification (NCBI taxonomy): domain Bacteria; kingdom Pseudomonadati; phylum Pseudomonadota; class Betaproteobacteria; order Burkholderiales; family Comamonadaceae; genus Comamonas; species Comamonas sp. CAH-2. The sequence goes on along the minus strand of NZ_VSWF01000001.1, from coordinate 364,800 downwards.
GCGGCACACGACAAGGTGGCCTCGCTACCGCCCGCCCAGCGCACGCGCCCTTCTTCCACCCACCCCGCAGGCCCGGCCTCGCCAGAGGTGAAAGCATGCACACGGTAGGGGTGGGCCTTGTGCACCTGCTGCGCACTGTGCACCTCCCCGGACGCCACCGCCCACACCCCGGCCCGGCCCTGCGCCGTGCAAGCCAACGCATCGCGCAGATTGGCGGGCCCATCGGCGGACAAGGCCGTGGCCGGGCGCATGGCGCAGGTCAGCACCACCGGCTTGGCCGGTTGCAGGACGCACTGCAGAAACCAGGCTGTCTCCTCCAAGGTGTCCGTGCCATGCGTGATCACCACACCAGCCACCTCAGGCTGCAGCAACCAGCGCTGGCAGGCCTGGGCCAGCTGCAGCCACACGGTGACATCCATGTCCTTGCTGTCCAGTTGCGCCACCTGCTCCAGCTCCAGGGACCACCCCTGGGGCACTGCCTGGTCCGCAATCGGCTGTAGCAGCTGCGCAACGCCCAGTTGCCCCGCCTGGTAGCCCACGCCACCGCCCTGCGCATCCCCCAGGCCCGCAATCGTGCCCCCCGTTCCCAAGATAGCAATTTTTCTGCCTTCAGACACTTGCGGCCCTCACAAAACTGGTTAAAAATACAGGTACTGGATAAAACATCAGTTATCCGTACAAGGACTGGCATGGAGCACACACCCCTCACCCCACGGCAACAGCAAATTCTGGATCTTATCCAGGACGCGATTGCCCGCACCGGCGCACCGCCCACCCGGGCTGAAATTGCGCGCACCCTGGGCTTTCGCTCCGCCAACGCAGCCGAGGAGCACCTCAAGGCCCTGGCGCGCAAGGGCGTGTTGGAACTGGTCAGTGGGACCTCGCGCGGCATCCGCCTCGTCAGCGACGCCGTGCGCCACATCAATGCCGCCCGGGGCACGCACTTCGACCTGCCCATGACCGCCATGCAACCCCTGTTGCTGCCCCTCGTCGGGCGTGTGGCCGCCGGTTCACCCATTCTGGCGCAAGAGCACATCGACCAAAGCTTCGCCGTGGAAAGCAGCATGTTCCCCACCAAGCCGGACTACCTGCTGCGGGTGCGCGGCATGTCCATGCGCGATGCGGGCATCCTGGATGGCGACTTGCTGGCCGTGCAATCCACACGCGATGCACGCAACGGCCAGATCGTGGTGGCGCGCCTGGGTGACGAAGTGACCGTCAAGCGCCTGCGCAAATCGGCAAACGGCATTGAGCTGCTGCCTGAAAACCCGGACTACCCCGTCATCCAGGTCGGCGAAGAAGACAACTTCGCCATCGAAGGGCTGGCGGTCGGGTTGATCCGCAACAGCCTCCTGCTCTAAAACCACCCACCGCCCAGTGCTTCTTCGGATGCTTATGCTGCCTTTCGAGAGCGGCAGGGACAGCCATCGCCTGTAATTGACTGCAACCACCCCAAGGAATCGACCATGACCACGCTGCACTGTGAACTGCCTTTGCCCAGATCCACCTGCCGCCCCCGGGTGGCCAGTAACCAGGACCAGTTTCATGCGCTCACCATGCCGCTGCCGGCCAGCAGCGCCTGCCACGGCAACGTCCGCCTGATGCGCCGCCCCAAGGATACCGACAGGGCACGCTTTGCCCTGTCCGGCAAGCTGGCCGACGTCTGTGCGGCCCTGGAAGCACTGGCAGCCCAGGAGGCCCGCCACCGCTTGCGCTGCGCAGCCAACTGATGGCCATCGCCCTTGGCTGGCAATGCACGATGGAAAACGCCTGACAAGAAACATCGCCAGACCGGCCAACACAAGCTCCCACGCCCACACGAACATGTGTCATGCCTGCGCAAGCTGATGAAACTGCTGCATGACTTGCCCGGACAGGAGGACTTATGAGCCACACACCTTCTTCCACACCACGCCAACCCACCCTGCCCAGCAGCGGTGGCCTGATGGGACGCAGCTTCATTTACCGCACCGCGGAGAAAACCGACGTGCGCCTGACCTGGGCGCGCGCCAAGGCCAACCTGCCATTGCTCAACGCACAGGTCGCCAAACTCTCCAATCCATAGCATTCGGTGCTCACCAGCTTTGGGAGATTGGCCTGTTTGCACGTCTAAGTTGGAATACAGCAAGCTGGATGCGCTGCATGCCTGCTGAAGTGCTGCGCAGTCTTGCAACAATGTGTTTGCGGCACAGATGCACCTACATAGCCACATAACATCGCGATACTACTGCCACGTACAGTTGGCAAGCACCTTTAGGGTCGCCCCTACACACTGGTGGAGCGCTCCACCCTATTGCCCATACCCAACCACTGCCGCCGCACTGGCACAGCATCAGTGTCCCGTCCTACTGCGCTATAGATTGCTGGAACACCCGCCTTGGCATAGATTGTCTGGAACGCAGCATTCGCGCCACCTAGGAGGCTGGACATGTTCAAACACCTGCTGATCCCCACCGATGGTTCCGAACTCTCGAAGGAGGCCGTGCGCTCGGGCATCCGCCTGGCGCATGAACTGGGTGCCAAGGTCACTGCCCTGTATGTGATGCCGGATTACAACGCGCTGATTTATGGTGCCGAAGCCTTACTGACCATCAACGCAGCAGAATTTGATGCACATGTGCAGAAGTACGCAGACAAAGCCTTGCACCTCGTGGAACACCTAGCGCGCGAGCAAAACGTCCCCTGCGCCACGGTCCGCACGGCTAGCGCCTCCATCTACCGTGCCATTGTCAAGCAGGCCCAGGACCTGGATTGCGACCTGATCTGCATGGCCTCCCATGGACGCAAGGGAATCAGCGAACTGTTGCTGGGCAGCGAAACCCAGAAGGTGGTAACACATTCCAGCATTCCCGTGCTGGTCCACCGCGCAGTTCCCAAAGAGCGTGAAAAAACCTAGCACCGGGCACGATCCCCGTACCGCCGATTGCACGACCTTGATGGTGTAGGCAGTGGGCCTCACCATTCCTGCAAAGCGCCCGCCCAAGTCCGCTTCACGACGACCTGGCCACGCTCGCTCAGTACATGCCGTACTGGTAGAGAAAATACAGCGCTGCCAGTGCGCCGATCACGGACAGCACAGTCATTGCACGGTACATACCCATCCTTTTGTTGCGACGCAGGTACCTTGCACCAGCTATCCATGGTCTGCGCCTTGCCTCAGAGACAGACTGAGATTCATTTTCGAGAGCATGTTGCATTGACTAAATGAGCCATAGCCCACAACTCCTAAATATTGCTCGACTGCAAACGCAGCACCCAACCGACGGGCCGGCCGCCGCTTCCTGCCAAACACAACAGCTCACTCGCCTCCCAACGCAGCAACTGGCACAGCGCATCGCTGCGCTGGCTTAGCGTCCCACCTGGGTGCACAGCATGCAACACGGTTCAGGCCGATGCTTCGGCATCTGCACGCGCGGGCCGGAAGACTTCCACCCGATTGCGCCCATGGCGCTTGGCCTGGTAGAGCATCTCGTCGCTGTGCTTGAACACCGCAAACACATCGCGTGCATCTTCCGGGTAACAGGAGATGCCCACGGAGATCGTGATCTTGCCAACCACAGGAATGTCTGTCGCTTCCACGTTTTGCCGGAGTCTTTCTGCAATCTTGGCGGCGTCCAGCTTGTGGGTGCCGGGCAGCAAGATAATGAACTCCTCCCCACCCACGCGGCAGGGCACGTCATCCACACGGCAGATGTGCGACAGAAACTGCGCCAAATGCTGCAGCACCATGTCACCGACATCATGGCCATGCGTGTCGTTGACTGTCTTGAAATAATCAATATCGATGGAAAGCACGGAAAAATCCATCTGCAGACTTTTGAATTTCTGCAGCGCAGCATCGAGACTCCTGCGATTACCGAGCCCTGTCAGCGGATCCTTGTGCAAATCCTCGCGCAGTTTCCTGATATTGCCGTGCAACAGCCCGACTCCCAGGAGCATGGCTTTCTTGAGCTCCTGGGCTTCAAAATACCAGGACTTCACATTCTGGATATTTTTCTCGGTCCCATCGTCATTCATGCGTTGCGCGCCATCGGCCAGCATGCGCAGCGGCATCGATATTTTCTTGGCAGACCACACAATCACCACAAAACACAGGATCACAGCCGGCAGCGTCTTGTAGACCACCTGCTGCATCAGATGGTCCAGCGGCGCCAGCGCGGCGCGCATGGGCCGCTGCGCGACCACCCCCCATCCGGTTTTGCGTGCAATCGCAAATCCGGTGAGCATTTCAATCCCTTCGCTGTTGGCGATGATGGACTCGCCTTCATCCCCCTGCACCAGCCTGTCGATCAGCGGATTGTTGTCGACGGTCTCACCCAGCCTGGCCGCATTCGGGTGGTAGATCAGGCGCCGGTTCTGGTCGACCACGTAGATATAAGAACCGTCCTTGTGATAATGCTCGCCCAGTAAACGGTGCAGCGCGCTCTTCTTTTTCAGATACACCGTGCCGGCGACAAACCCCAGGTAATCCCCATTCCCTGAAAAAATGGGGTGCGAAATGAAGATCAGCAAATTGCCGGCTGTCGAAACATAAGGATTGCTGATGACCGGGGCCCGTTGGCGGATCGACTCCAGCACCCCCGGGGTACTGAGTTTCAAACCGGTGATTTGCAAGGCTTCAGGAGAAGTGGCCAGCACCTCGGTGGTCACATCCACGATCAGGACCGAATTGAAACTGTCCGTCTGCAACCTGATTCGGTCGACCTCCGAGGCAAGGGTCGGTTTGTCATGCAGTTTGCCCGACAAAACAGCGGCGGAAAACATCAGCTGCTGCTGCGCAGAGCCGAGAAAGTCATCGGTCGTCTTGGCCAGCTTGTCGGCATAGACATAGTTGTTGGACAGAGATGCCTGAATCAGTTGCTGCCGTTGCACGCTGTAGGCCGCATAAAAAGCACTGACCACAATCACAAGCCCACTGACGATGGAGAGCATCAAAATAAGCTTGCGCAGATCCACAGAACAATTGTTTTTATCCAAGACAGCAACCTGAAATATCTGCAGCCCCACAGCACTGCAGCAAAACACCGAACGACTCCGGCAAAGTTTACATTCGCTGCGGCGGGACACCGGCCTCAGGGCGTACGCAAAACCTGCGCCGCCTCAACGATGCTTCAGCCCAACCGGCCATTTGTGCCTGCGCCCCGGCGAGGCACTGCCGCTTACTTGCTGCGGACCATGCAGTGGCTGCGCACCCAACGCTGCATCCAAGCTCCCAATTCAATAGCTTCTCACGCTTGTGCCATCAGCGTCACGGCCATTTTTTTGCACAAAAAGAAACCGCCCGGCATACACCGGGCGGCTGCAGAGATTGCGCCGTGGGCAACAGATGTCCACGGTGCGCTGTTGGTTGGGAGGGCCAACCTGCCTCAGACAGCCTGGGATATGTCCCAGGGATTGAGAGGCAAGCGCCCTGCCAGCTTCAGCAATTGCCCTTCTTGGCCTGACCCGGTGGACAGAAACCACCATGGCCGCCGCCAGCACCGGGGTCAATCACCACGGAGCCACTGGGTGTGTACACCGCGCAGCCACCCAGCAATGCCGCCACCAAAGTCCATCCGAGCAGTTTTTTCATATCGATGATTCAGGAGTGAGAATGGCTGCCGAGTGTAGAAGCATGCGCTGCAACAAGTCTTATCAGGGCGTAACAACAAGCTGCAACGCCCGTGGCCACGGTTCTACCAATGGTTCCATCTTTTACCGCCCCCACCGGCACACAGTGCCGAGCACGGAGTTGCTTGGACGACAATATGGGCATCAACCGGTAGAGCCGGGGCTGCAGCCGGGTCACAATCCAGGCTTGCCCTTGCCAACCAACCTGGGCCGGATATTGCTTGCAAGCCACTGGATGGTCACAGGCACGCTACCGCCACCTGAACCCCGCGTTTTGGCAAGATCGCTTAAAAGGCTTGCCGCAGACCCATTGAAGAAATCAAGCACTTAGAAAGCACGCTGAATGCTGAACATCGTCATTCTGGACGACTACCAAGACACGGTCCGCAAACTCCAATGCGCTGCCCGCCTGGACGGGTTCAACGCCAAGGTCTACACCAACACCGTCAAAGGCGTGGGTCAACTGGCCGTGCGTCTGCGCGATGCGGATGTGATTGTGCTGATTCGGGAGCGCACCCCGCTGTCTCGCCAACTGATTGAGAAACTGCCCAAGCTCAAGCTGATCGCCCAGGTCGGCAAGGCCGGCCCCCACCTGGACGTGCAGGCCTGTACCGACCATGGGATTGCCGTTGCCGAAGGCGTGGGATCACCGGTCGCCCCGGCCGAGCTGACCTGGGCACTGATCATGGCGGCCATGCGCCGACTGCCCCAGTACATCTCCAACCTCAAGCACGGTGCCTGGCAGCAATCGGGCTTCAAGGCAGCGTCCATGCCGCCCAACTTCGCCATGGGCTGTGCGCTGCGTGGCCGCACCCTGGGCATCTGGGGCTATGGCCGGATCGGCCAGTTGGTGGCAGGGTACGGCAAGGCTTTTGGCATGGCCGTTACCGTGTGGGGCAGCGAGGCATCGCGCACCAAAGCCCTGCAAGATGGCTACCAGGCCGCCGCCAGCCGGGAAGAGTTCTTCGCGCACAGCGACGTGCTGTCCCTGCATTTGCGACTGCATCCGCAGACCCAACACATCGTGCGCCGGGAAGACCTGGCGCTGATGAAGCCCACGGCACTGCTGGTGAACACCTCGCGCGCCGAATTGATCGAACCCGATGCACTGGCCAGCGCTCTGACGCAGGGCCGCCCCGGCCTGGCGGCCGTGGACGTCTTCGAGAGCGAACCGATTCTGCAAGGCCACGCACTGCTGCGCATGGAAAACTGCATCTGCACACCACACATTGGCTATGTGGAGCAGGACAGTTACGAGCTCTACTTTGGAGCTGCTTTCGACAACATCGTGCACTTCTTCCAGGGCCAGCCTGTCAACATCCTCAATCCCGAGGTGCTGAGCCAGGTCTGAAGCAAGCCTGCCTGGGCAGGCAGGCCCTCAACCCCGCGTGGCAGGTGGGTAGCGCAGGTCGGCCAGTTCCTGGGCCACGGCCTCATTCACGGCCGCGCTGACCAGCCCCTCAACCTCCTGGCGAATGGACTGGTACAGGGCCTGGGTCTGCAACTGCACCACATCGGCCAGGGCATAGCGCAAGCGCTCTTCCAGCACGCCGTCCAGGCGCTCCATCACGCGCAGCTGCAGGGTCTGCGCCAGGGCCAGTCCCTGGTCGCGCAGCGCATCCGGCATCATCGCGGTCACGCTCACTGGCGCGGGAGGCAGCGGTGCTTCGGCGACGGGCACGGGCTGCACTGGCACCCGATCAGGCACGTCCTGCGCGGGGTCTGGCAACCGGGTAGAGGGTGCCACAGCGGGCTCCACCACCTCGGTCAAGGTCGGCACAAACCGCGGAGGCTGACGGTCACTGGGCTGCATCAATTACCTTTCAACACCAGGTCGTGGCGCTCGATCGCATGGCCCGCACCCTGGTAGGCGCGCCAGCGCACACGCGCCTGGGCACGGTCCTCGTCGTCAAAGCTGGAGACCACCTCGACCACCTTGGCAAAGGCCTCGAAGCCCTGGGGCATATCCAGCCCCAGGTTCAGCAGTACTTCACGGTGGGCACTGACCTGGGCCTGCTCCACCAGCGCCACGGGCGCCAGGGCCAGCAGCTCGGCATCGTCGCCTTGCAAGGCATGCGCCAGGAACTCGTGCCCGGCGTATTTCCACAGCTTGGCGGACAGCTGGCGCAGCTGCGCCATCGGCGCCACCACGGTCACCCGCGCATCATGGCGCAAGGCCTTGCGGATGAAGCGGCAGGCGTAATCCAGCTTGTCAGGCGCATTGAAGTGGAATGCCACCTGCACCGAAGACTCGGCCATGCTCATCCAGCTTTCGCGGTCTTGGCCGGTGCTTTGCGTGGCGCCGACTTGGGCTTGGTCGTCGTCTTGACAGGCTTGGCTGCAGCCGCGCTGTCCAACAGGTACTGCACCAGCAAGGGCACCGGACGGCCAGTGGCACCCTTGGCGGCTCCCTCTTTCCAGGCCGTACCGGCAATGTCCAGGTGTGCCCAGCGCATGGTGCCCACGAAGCGCTGCAGGAACTTGGCCGCCGTGATTGATCCGCCAGCGCGGCCTGCCACGTTGCCGACATCGGCAAAATTGCTCTTCAGGCCTTCGGCGTAGTCGTCATCCAGCGGCATCTGCCAGCACAGGTCCTGGCTCTTTTCACCCGCGTGCAGCAGCGCCTGACCCAGGCTGTCTTCGTTGGCATACATGCCGGAGCGCACGCCCCCCAGCGCAATCACACACGCCCCTGTCAGGGTGGCGATGTCCACCACGGCGGCAGGCTTGAAGCGCTCTGCATAGGTCAGGGTGTCGCACAGCACCAGGCGCCCTTCGGCATCGGTGTTCAGGATTTCAATGGTCTGACCGCTCATGCTGGTCACCACATCGCCCGGTTTGATCGCGCCGCCATCGGGCATGTTTTCGCACGCAGGGATCAGGCCCACGACGTTGATCGCGGGCTTGAGCTCGGCCAAACTGCGGAAGACGCCCAGCACGCTGGCAGCACCGCACATGTCGAACTTCATCTCGTCCATGGCTGCGGCAGGCTTGAGCGAAATACCACCTGTGTCAAACGTGATGCCCTTGCCCACCAGCACCACCGGGGCCTGCGACTTGGCGGCCCCCTGGTAGGTCAGCTCGATGAACTGCAATGGCTCCTTGGAACCCTGTGCCACCGCCAGGAACGCGCCCATGCCCAGCTTGGCCACTTCTTTCGGTCCATGCACCTTGCAATCGATGTCTACATGTTTGGCCAAGTCCTTGGCAGCCTGCGCCAGCAAAGTGGGCGTGGCATGGTTGGCAGGGCGGTTGCCCCACTCCTTGGCCAGGCCCTGGCCCAAGGCCACAGCCACGGCCTGCTCGAACGCTGGGGTGGCTGCACGCTTGTCCGCGACCCCCACGGTCACCTTCTGCAAGCCCAGCGCCTTGGCCTGGGGCTTGGTCAGGGTATAGACATAGCTGGCATCGGCCACGCTGTGCACGCTGGCGCGCACCGCAGCCGGTGCATCGTCCAGTGCACTCAGGCACAACACCGCGTGCTGCACGCCCTCGGCCTTGAGCACGGCGGACACGCTGCCCAGGGCCATGCTTACATCGCGTTGGCTGCCCAAGCCGGTGCCCACCAGCAGCACCCGCCGCGCCTGCACGCCCGCAGGCTGGTAGCAGTGCAACTGCTTGCCGGCCGCATGGCTCCAGTCACCATGGCGCACCGCAGCTTCGACCAGCGCCGACAAAGGGTCTTGCGCAGGCTCAAACGCCTGGGGCACCAACAATACAAGAAGATCACACTTTGCAACGGCTGCACTGGACAGGCTCAAAGCCTTGAGTTCAAAGTTCATAATCGGTGTTTTCCTTTTGAGCCAATGTTATTCGATTCATCCATACGCAAGGAGCTGGGACGCAGCTTCGGTGCCACCCTGGTGGTGCTCATCACCGTCGTCATGACCATGATGCTGATCCGGACCCTGGGCCAGGCGACCAAGGGCACCGTCAGCCCATCCGATGTGATGCTGGTCATGGGCTTCACCGTACTCGGCCAGATGTCCACCATCCTGACGCTCAGCCTGTTTGTGGCTGTTGTCGGCACGCTGTCGCGCATGTACCGCGACAGCGAAATGGCCATCTGGTTCGCCAGCGGCCAGGGACTGGCCAGCCAGCTGCGTCCGGTGCTGCGCTTCGCGTGGCCGATTGTGGCAGTCATTGCCGTACTGGCGTTGCTGGTATGGCCATGGAGCAACCACCAGATCCAACAGCTGCGCGCCCAATTCGAGCAGCGCAGCGACATTGACCGCATCGCGCCCGGGGAGTTCCAGGAATCTTCGGACGGCACGCGCGTGATCTTCATAGACAAGGACACGGTCACCACAGAGGCTGCCAGCAACATCTTCCTGGTCGAGCAACGCCAGGGACGTGAATATGTGACCTCGGCCAAGTCCGCCCACCTGGAAACCGTGGACGGTTTGCGCAACGCCGTGCTCGAGAACGGCCAGCGCGTGGAGACTGCCCCTGCCACAGGGCAACTCAAGCTGACGCATTTTGAAGCCTACACCGTGCGCCTCGAAGACAACACACCGGCCAAGACCAGCCTGACCGCCCGTGCGCTGTCGACCCCGGAGCTGTTCCAGGCACCCAATCCCGTCAACCTGGCTGAAGCCGGCTGGCGCGCGGGCTTGCCGCTGGCAGCCTTGAACCTGCTGGTGCTGGCACTGACCATCACCATCGTCAACCCCCGCGCCGGGCAAAGCACCAGCCTGGTCGTGGCACTGCTGGCCTTCGTCGTCTACTACAACCTGATGAGCGTCGGCCAGAGCTGGACCGCCTCGGGCCGCATCGGGCTGGCCGGCTATGTGCTGGGCGTGCATGGCAGCGTCTTCGTGCTAGCGGCATTGGGGCTGGCCATCCGCCATCATCGCTGGCACCTCAAGGACCTGTGGCAACGCCGGGGAGCCACCGCATGAAGACACTGCGCAGACTGATCTACCGCGACACCGTTAGTGCCATCGGCTTTGTGGCCCTGGCGTTTCTGGCGCTGTTCTTTTTCTTTGACCTGCTCGACGAGATGGGCGATGTGGGCCGCACCGTGGGCGATACCACCTACACCGTCTGGCATGCCTTGCTGGCCGTGTCCCTGGGCATCCCGAACCATTTGTACGAACTGCTGCCGATTGCCGTGCTGATCGGCAGCATCTTTGTGATGGCCCGATTTGCGCAAAGCTCAGAGTTCACCATCATGCGCACCAGCGGCCTGGGGCCCTGGCTGGCGCTGCGCACCATGCTGCTGCTGGGCGCCTGCTTTGTGGTACTGACGGTAGCGGTCGGCGACTACATTGCGCCCGCCGCCGAGCGCATGGCCCTGGTGGCCAAGGCCAAGTACCTGGGCAAGACCTCAACCAGCGGTTCCACCGGCGCCTGGCTCAAGGAAAAAAACAACGGCAACACGCTGGCCGTCAATGTCCGTGCGGTGCGCGCCGACGGTGCCCTGCAGGGCATCCGTGTGTTCCAGTTCGATGGTCAGGGCCGCATGGTGCTGCAAATCCATGCCGACAGTGGGCAGGTGCAAAGCACTGCCACCGCCTGGGACCTGACGAATGCCCGCATCGCGCGTTTCCGCTACACGCCTGACGCCCAGGGTGCCGAAACCGCCCAGGTCACGCGCGAGCAGGCGCCCAGCCTGGAATGGCCCACCAGCATCACCAGCGAAATGCTGGTGGCCGCCGTGCACAAGCCCGATCGCATGCCGACCCTGGAGCTGTTCCAGTTCATCCAGCACCTGAAGGCCAACGACCAGTCGGCACAGAAGTACGAGATCGAATTCTGGCGCAAGGTCTTCTATCCTTTGAGCTGCCTGGTCATGGTGGTGCTGGCCCTGCCCTTTGCTTACCTGCACTTCCGCTCCGGTGGCATTGCAGGCTATGTCTTCGGCGGGGTGATGGCCGGCATCAGCTTCTTCCTGCTGAACAACGTGTTCGGCTATGCCGGCAACCTGCAGAACTGGTCGCCCATGCTGACCGCTGCCGCGCCGGGGCTGATCTACTCGATATTGTCTTTGGGGGCCTTTGCATGGCTGGTGATTCGCCGATGAGTACGCCGTCTTCACAGCGCGGTATTGTTTTCTTTGCCCATGGTTCGCGCGATCCGCAGTGGCGCCTGCCGATCGAGGCGGTGGCGCAGCAACTGCTGCTGCAGCACCCGCAGGCACGCTGCTGCACGGCCTACCTGGAACTGACCGAGCCTGACCTGCCCACGGCCGCCGCCGACCTGGTGGCCCAGGGCTGCACCCACATCACCGTGCTGCCCATGTTCCTGGGCACCGGCCGCCACGCGCGCCAGGACCTGCCGGTGCTGGTGGCCGCATTGCGAGACCAGCACCCCCAGGTGCAGTTCGAGGTGGCCACCGCCGTCGGCGAAGACGCACGCCTGACGGCCTTGCTGGCCGAGATGGCACACCAATACATTGCATAAAGCAAGACACCTTTAGACAATTACTTCATAATAATGAAAGCATCGTTGCTTTCATTCTGTTATGAACCTCCACCAATTCCGTTTCGTCCAAGAAGCTGCGCGCCGCAACCTCAACCTCACCGAGGCGGCCAAGGCCCTGCACACCTCGCAGCCCGGTGTCTCCAAGGCCATCATCGAGCTGGAAGAGGAATTGGGGGTGGACATCTTTGCCCGCCACGGCAAGCGCCTCAAGCGCATCACCGAACCCGGCCAGCATGTGCTCAAGAGCATCGAGCTGATCATGCGCGAGGTGGGCAACCTCAAGCGCATCGGCGAGCAGTTCAGCGCCCAGGACAGCGGCACGCTCAGCATTGCCACCACCCACACCCAGGCGCGCTACGTGCTACCCAAAGCCGTGGCCAAGCTGCGCGATGCCTACCCCAAGGTCACCATCAGCCTGCACCAGGCCACGCCGCACGAAGTGGCGCGCATGGTGCTGGACGAGGTGGCTGAGGTCGGCATGGCCACCGAGTCCCTGGCGGATTACCCCGATCTGGTCACCCTGCCCTGCTACGAATGGCAGCACGTGCTGGTCGTTCCCAGCGGCCACCCGCTGGCCACCAAGGAACGCATCGGCCTGGACGATCTGGCCGGTGAGCCGCTGATCACCTACCACCCCTCCTTCACCGGACGTGGCAAGGTCGATGCGGCCTTTGCGACGCGCAAGATCGAGCCGCGCATCGTGCTCGAAGCCATCGACTCCGACGTGATCAAGACCTATGTGCGCCTGGGCCTGGGCATCGGCATCGTGGCCGAGATGGCGATGCGCGACGACCTGGGCCCCGACCTGGTCTCCCGCCCCATGGGCCACCTGTTCGGCCAGAGCGTGGCGCGCGTCGCCTTCAAGCGCGGCGCCTACCTGCGCAACTTCGTCTACAAGTTTGCCGAGACCCTCAGCGACCGCCTCTCGCGCGACCTGATCCTGCGCGCCATGAGTGGCCACGTGAACGACTACGAGCTCTGATCCCTTTTCCTGAAACAGGTGCCTTGCGGGCACCTTTTTTACGCCATGACCGTGACTTCCCCCGCCCAGACCCCGGCCTTCCCCAGCAAGCTGCCCCAGGTGGGCACCACCATTTTTTCCGTCATGTCGGCCCTGGCCCAGCAGCACCAGGCCGTCAACCTGGGCCAGGGTTTCCCGGACTTCGGTTGCGACCCGGCGCTGATCGATGCCGTCACGGCCGCCATGCAGGCCGGCCACAACCAGTACCCGCCCATGCCCGGCATGCCGCAGTTGCGCGAGGCCGTGGCCGCAAAAATTGAAGCACTGCACGGCCGCCACTACGACGCCAACGCCGAAATCACCATCACCGCCGGCGCCACCCAGGCCATCCTGACAGCCATTCTGGCCACCGTGCATGCCGGCGATGAGGTCATCGTGCTGGACCCCTGCTACGACAGCTACGCCCCGAATATCGCGCTGGCCGGTGGGGTGATCGTGCGCGTGCCGCTGACCCCCATCAGCTTCCGCCCGGACTTCGCCAAGATCGCTGCGGCCATCACACCCAAGACGCGGCTGCTGATCATCAACAGCCCACACAACCCCAGCGCCACCATCTGGACCGCCGACGAAATGCGCCAGCTCGAAGCCCTGCTGGCGCCCACCAACGTGCTGCTGATCAGCGACGAGGTGTACGAGCACATGGTCTTCGACGGCGCCCAGCACGAAAGCGCCGCGCGTTTTCCCGGGCTGGCTTCGCGCGCCTTCATCGTCTCCAGCTTTGGCAAGACCTACCACGTCACGGGCTGGAAGGTGGGCACCGTGGCGGCCCCCGCCGCGCTGACGGCCGAATTCCGCAAGGTGCACCAGTTCAACGTGTTCACGGTGAACACGCCGATGCAGGTTGGCCTGGCCACCTACATGCAGAACCCGGCGCCGTACCTGGAGCTGTCCGCCTTCTACCAGCGCAAGCGCGACCTGTTCGCCCAGGGGCTTGCGCAGACGCGCCTGAAGCTGCTGCCCACCACGGGCACCTACTTCCAGTGCGTGGACATCTCCGAGGTGACGGACCTCAGCGAGTCCGACTTCTGCCAGTGGCTGGTGCGGGAAGTGGGCGTGGCCGCCATCCCGCTGTCGGCCTTCTACGGCGACGGGTTCGACCAGAAGGTGGTGCGTTTTTGCTTCGCCAAGCAAGATGCCACCTTGCTGGCCGCGCTGGAGCGCCTGCGCAAGCTCTGACACCGCCACGCCCACCTACCAGCCCCCAGCCCTGCGCGAAAGCCTGCCCCATGAAAATTGTGATCGCCCCCGACTCCTACAAGGAAAGCCTGTCCGCGCTGGAAGTCGCCACGCAGATCGAGCTGGGCTTGCTGGAGATATTTCCCGAGGCGCAGTGCCTCAAGATCCCCATGGCCGATGGCGGCGAAGGCACGGTGCAGGCCATGGTGGAAGCCACCCAGGGCCGCCGCGTGGACGTGATCGTGACCAACCCCCTGGGCGAACCCGTCATGGGCTTTTATGGCCTGTCCGGTGACGGCCACACGGCAGTGATCGAAATGGCCGCCGCCAGCGGCCTGGCCCTGGTGCCGCCCGCGCAGCGCAATCCCCTGTTGACCACCAGCTACGGCACGGGCGAGCTGATCGCCGCGGCCCTGGATGCCGGCGCGCGCCACCTGATTCTGGGGATTGGCGGCAGCGCCACCAACGACGGCGGTGCCGGCATGCTGCAGGCCCTGGGCGTGCGGCTGCTGGATGCACAGGGTGCAGAGCTGGCACGCGGCGGCGCGGCCCTGGTCCAGCTGGACAGCATCGACACCTCGGGCCTGGACGCGCGCCTGGCCACCTGCCGCATCGACGTCGCCTGCGACGTGGACAACCCGCTGACCGGCCCACGCGGTGCCTCGGCCATCTTTGGTCCACAAAAAGGTGCCACGCCGGACATGGTGGCCGCCCTGGATGCCAGCCTGCAGCACTGGGCCGCCATCCTGCGGCGTGACTTGGGGGCGGACGTGGAAGGGATTGCGGGTGCCGGTGCCGCCGGTGGCATGGGCGCTGCCCTGCTGGCCGTGCTCCAAGGCCGGTTGCGCCCCGGCTGCGAGATCATTGCCCAGGCCGTGGGCCTGGACGCCGCCGTGCGCGATGCCGACCTGGTCATCACCGGCGAGGGGCGCATCGACGAGCAGACCATCTTTGGCAAGACCCCGTTCGGGGTGGCGACCGTGGCCAAACGCTACGGCAAACCCGTGATTGGCATGGCCGGCAGCCTGGGACGCAACGCCCAGGTGGTGCACGCGCACGGCATCGATGCCATCTGCAGTGTGCTCAGCCGCCCGTGCAGCATCGAAGACGCCATCGCCGAAGCGGCCCACAACGTGCGCAGCACTGCACGCAATGTGGCCGCGCTGCTGGCCATGGGCCAGGCCTTGCGCACCTGAACGGCCCTCTGCACAAAAAAGGGAGCTGCTTGCGCGCTCCCTGGCTGGCTTTAAGCCACTTTTTACTCATAACACCCAGGTCCTGTCACCTGGCACAGACGGCCGACAGCCGTCATGTGCAGGCCTAAGGCGCAGGCGCCCACCACCTGGCCCGGCGCGGTCCGGGTGGCATGCCCTGCGGCGTCGGCATTCCAGCCATGCCGTGAAGAAGCTGACGGCGCTGGCGCCATCCGGCTTGCGGGCCTGCGGTGGCCGCCGCTGCGAACGCGCAACCATCCGCGGCCAGCCATGGGTGGCGGAATCCACAGGACAGCCGTGCGAAGGCACGAATCCGGCAAGGGAGGGCAGGCGCCACAGTTTTCGTCGATTGGCTGTGACCGTGTGCCCCCCTCAGGCCCAGGCCGCCGATGCATGGCCGTGCTGCACAAAAACGATCTACCCACCACCCACGCTATGACGATTTGCTTTGGCAACGCAAGCGTTGGGCCGCTTGAAGCCTTGGCTGCTTGCGCAGCCAAGGCCACCAGGCTTAAGCGCTCTCCAGTTGGCGATGGCCCTGGCCGGTACGGAACAGCGAAACCGCCTCCATCAAGCTGCTGGCCTGCACCCGCAGGCTGCCCGAGGCCCCGGCCATTTCCTCCACCAGGCCGGCATTTTGCTGGGTGGCCCGGTCCAGCTCCGAGACCGACACTGTCACCTCGCCAATGCCCTGGGTCTGGGCCCGCGACGCGGCACTGATTTCGCTGATCAGCGCGGCCACGCTCTTGACCTCACCCACCAGCTGCGCCATGGTCACGCCGGCTTCCTGGACCTGCTCCACGCCCTGGGCCACCTGGCCCATGCTGGTATCGATCAGTTGCTTGACTTCCTTGGCGGCCTCCGCACTGCGCTGCGCCAGCATGCGCACCTCGGCGGCCACCACGGCAAACCCACGCCCTTGTTCGCCCGCACGCGCGGCCTCGACCGCGGCATTCAGGGCCAGCAGGTTGGTCTGGAAGGCGATGCCATCGATCACGCCGATGATGCTTTCGATGCGGCGGGAACCTGCGGCAATGTCCTCCATGGTCTGGACCACGCCACCCACCACCTGGCCGCCGTGCTCGGCCGATTGGCTGGCCGTGGCCGCCAGGCTGGTGGCCTGGTGCGCATGCTCGGCGTTCTGCACCACGGTGCCATGCAGTTGCTCCATCGTGGCCGAGCTGTGCTGCAGCCGCGTGGCCTGCAGCTCCGTGCGCTGCGCCAGGTCGGTATTGCTGGAGTCGATCTGTGCCGAGCTGGCGGCAATCGTTTCGGCCGAGGTGCGCACCTGCCGCACGATCTGCGCCAGCGCCGTCTGCATTTCGGCCAGCGAAGCCAGCACGCTGCTGTGGTGCACGCCCGCGTCCAGCGTCACCTCGTTCAGCTCGCCAGCCGCCACGCGCTTGGCCACGGCCCGCAACTCGGCCGGATCCGCCCCCAGCGCCCGCATCAGGCTGCGGATGATGCGCCAAGCCAGTACGCCGGCAATCGCCAGGGCCAGGGCGCAGGCCGAGAGCAAGGCGGTCTTGGTGGAGCCATAGGCCTGCGCCGCCACCTCGACGTTGGCATCGCCCCGCTCACGGATATAGGCCACATAGGCACTGGTCTTGCGCACCAGCTCGGCCAGCAAGGGGCGGCATTCGTCCGTCAGTTTGCGGATGGCCGCCTCGCGCTGGTCCTTCAGTGCCATATCGACAATCGCCAAAGCCACGGGGCCGTACTGCCCCTCGATCTGCTCGACAGCGGCAAACAGGGCCCGTTCGTCGCTCGACACGTCCGGGGCCTGCACCAGGGTGCGCAAGCGCCCCAGGCGCTCTTGCATGCGCTCGTGGGCCTGCATCACGGCATTTTTCTCGGCCTCGATGTCGGCCGGCGCAGTCACCAGCAGCAAATTGCGGGCCGCCACGGCGCGTGCATCGGCGGCCGCCTGCAGTTCACGCGCCAGGCCGGCACGCCGAAAGTCGTTGGACACAAAATGCTCGAAACTGCCCTGGGTCACAGCAATCCCGCGCACCGCCATGCCCGATAGGCCGAAAAGAATCAGCATCAGAAGCGCAAAAGACAAGATCAGCTTGTTTTTGATTGACATTTTTTAATCTGTTTTCCAGAAATTGAATCCGTTGCACACCGACACCATCGGTGCGTCGGCCGAGCCAGCCCACTGGCCCGGCACACGCTGGCTGCGCCCCCTGGGCACCAACGCATTCCTACGCGGCACAGCCGATGGCAGTGCCATCAGCAGAACGTGGCGCCCTGTCGAGCACCTGTCGCCGTCCGTGGCCAGCGCATACAGCGCATGTCCCTCTTCCAACCCAACCCTTCACCACGCAGCCAGCCGCACACCCTTGTGCTGCATGGATGACTGGCAGGTGCTGCGCCATGTTTCACGCATGGCTTGGGTCTTAATGTATTGGACAAAACTATTTTTGTCCTAGACAATTATGGCTATATCTTGAATTGTCTATGTCTATCCGCACCGCTTCCAGCAATCCAGCGTACCGCCGCGATGGGGGCACACCGCCACCCATGGCTGTGCAGGCATGCCCAGACACAGTGGCAGAAGACCGCATGGGCGACGGAGATAGACGCTATGGTTTTTGTTGCACGAAAGGACCTAGGCAAGCCCATGCAAGGCTGCTGAAGACCATGTCTACAGGGCGATGCCCGGTGGCTGCCAGTGCGCACTGTCTGCGAATGTGGGGGACTGGACCAACGGGCTGGTTTGGCGTGACGGGCTGCGCACCGTGCCATGCCTGGCCTGAATTTGTCCAAGACAAAGAGGCACAGCTGCATCGCCCTGCATGCCCCCCAACATGGCAGGGGCGGATTGTCCCGGATCGCCCCCGCACAGGGAGTCAGGCTGTCACACACCCACGGGCACCGGTAGGTCTATCGCCTTGCCCAAGTGGATCGCGGACCACTGTGGTGTACGCGACCGCTGGGTACGCCCAGGCCCGATGGCGCATCCAACAGGTTGGGAGCACATCGCGCCAAGGCGGCACTCACCACCTGAGTGCAACAACTGCCCCCACACAGCCTGCCTGTGCGCGGTCCTGCGCATATGCAGGGTGTCGGCCAATACGCTCCGCAGGGAAGCCAGACAGCCGCGTATTGGCGACACCCCATGCCGGGGCTCAGCGCTTTGCTCCAGACAGGCTTTGCCGCGATCGCGTGGCCATCACGGCCCTGCCCCCAATACCTTGACCGATAGAAGCACCTCACAGACATGCAGCACCTGACACGCCCACTGCCACACCAGCCCGCCGCACCGACAGCGCGCCCACGCCTGCTGCGCTGGCTGGCCTCCGCACTCCTCGGGGCCGCCCTGCTGACAGGGTGCGCCAGCACCAGCCCGCCACCGGGGCTGCAGCCCGTCACAGGCTTCGATCTGCAGCGCTACCAGGGCCGCTGGTACGAACTGGCGCGGCTGGACCACGCCTTCGAGCGCGGCCTGCGCGATGTGTCGGCCACTTACACCCCGCAGCCCGACGGCAGCGTGCAGGTGATCAACCGCGGCCGGCAGGCCGCCAGCGGCCAGTGGCGCGAGGCTGTCGGCAAGGCGCTGTTCACCGGTCCGAGTAGCACCGCCTCCCTCAAGGTGTCCTTCTTTGGTCCCTTCTATGGCGGCTACCACGTCGTGGGCCTGGACGCCGACTACCGCTGGGCGCTGGTGGTCGGCCCCGATACCGGCTATGCCTGGATTCTGGCGCGCGACACCCAATTGCCCCGTGCCACGTTGCAGCGCATCGTGGCGCAGGCCCAATCCCTCGGCATTGACACACAGGCTTTCATTTGGGTGGACCACACCGACACGGACTCCCCCACCCCGGCACAACCATGACCAGCACCGCAACTTCCCCATCCTTGGAACACGCCACGATCGCCATCGTCGGTGCCGGCCTGGCAGGCCTGGCCTGTGCCCAGGCCCTGGCCCACGCAGGCCACAGCGTGCACGTGTTCGACAAAAGCCGTGGCCCCTCGGGCCGCATGAGCACGCGCCGCAGCAGCGATGGTGCGACGGATTGGCAGTGCGACCACGGCGCCCAGTACTTCACGGCACGCCATGCCGATTTCCGGGCCCAGGTTGCCAGCTGGGAGCAAGCCGGCGCCGCAGCCCCATGGCACGCCCGCATCGGCACGCACGATGGGCAAGGCTTCACGCAGCAGGCCAGCACGGTGCAGCGCTTTGTCGGCACCCCACGCATGACCTCCCCAGCAGCCCAGTTGGTGCACAGCATGCAGGCCCTGCACCAGCCGGTGCGCTTTCAGTGGCAAACCACGGTCCAGCCGCTGCAGGCGCATACCGGCGATGGGTGGCTGCTGCACAGCCCTGAGCACGGTAGCGAGCCCCAGCCCTATCAGGCGGTGCTGCTGGCCGTGCCGGCCCCACAGGCCGTGCCCCTGCTGGCGGCTGTGGCCCCGCAAGCCGCCGACCTGGCGCGCAGCGCCCGCATGCGGGCCTGCTGGTCGGTCATGGTGCGCTGCCCCCAGCCGGTGCACCTGCCCGTGGACGGCTGCTTTGTCGAGCACAGCCCCCTGCGCTGGATCGCACGCGACAGCAGCAAGCCCGGGCGCAACGGCCCCGAAACTTGGCTGCTGCACGCCACCCACACCTGGAGCGAGGCGCATGTGGAAGACGACGCTGCCTCGGTCACGGCCACGCTGCTGCAGGCCTTTGCACAGCTGGGCGGCCCGGAGCCGGCCAGCGTGCAGGCCACCGCCCACCGCTGGCGCTACGCCGACACCGCCCCGCCACTGAACGTGGACTGCTGGTGGCAGCCGGAGACCGGCCTGGGCCTGTGCGGCGACTGGCTGCACAGCGGCACAGTGGAAGGCGCCTGGCTCAGCGGCCGCTGTCTGGCGCAGCGCGTACACGCCGCGCTGCAGGCGCACACCAGGTAAAACCGCCCACCACTGGAAGCACACCATGCACCGCAAACCCCATCTGCCTGAAAAGCCCTGCCAGTGCTGCGGGCGCCCGTTTGCGTGGCGCAAAAAGTGGGCGCAGGTGTGGGAGGAGGTCAAGTACTGCTCCGAACGTTGCCGCCGCCAGCGCAAGCCGCCGCCTTCGCCCGGAGCGCAGCCATGAGCACGGTGCTGGTGTGGCTGCGCCACGACCTGCGCCTGCACGACCAGCCCGTGCTGCACGCCGCAGGCCAGCTGGGGGCACAGCACCTGCTGCCCGTGGTGTGCCGGCCCGATGTCCAAGCCACCACTCGCTGGGGCTTTGCCCGCATCGGCCCACACCGCCGCGCCTGGCTGGCCAATACCCTTCAAAACCTGCTCCAGCGCTTTCAGAATCTACGCTCTCAGCTATGTATTTTGAATCAGCCTGCTGCAATTGCATTGCCTGCGCTGGCGCGGGCCGTGGGCGCCACCACCATCGTCTGTGAGGACATTGCCGCACCCGAGGAGCAGGCCGAAGTTGCCGCCCTGCGCGCCGCAGGCCTGCAGGTGCACACCGTGTGGCACAGCAGCTTGCTGCACCCGGACCAGTTGCCGTGGCCGGTGGCGCAGTTGCCTGCCGTGTTCACGCCGTTTCGCCAAGCGATTGAGCGTGCCGGGCTGCAACCCGCAGCACCCCTGCCAGTACCGGCCGCACTGCCCCCCTTGCCACCTGAGTTGCCGACGGCATCCCCAGACACACCAGCGCAAGCCCTGGCCGTACTGGCCGGGCTGCCCCCGGCTGCCGATGCACGCAGCGCCTTCCCCTACCTGCAAGGCCGTCTGCACGGCGGGGAGTCAGCCGCGCTGGCCCACCTGCGCCAGTATCTGGAACGCGGGCTGCCCCACAGCTACCAGCGCACACGCAACGGCCTGGTGGGGCTGGACTACTCCAGCAAATGGTCGCCCTGGCTGGCCACGGGGGCGCTCTCGCCGCGCCAAGCCATGGCCCAGCTGCGGCAGTTTGAAGCCACACACGGCGCCAGCGATGGCAGCTACTGGCTGTGGTTTGAGCTGCTGTGGCGCGATTACTTCCGTTTTCTGCACCTGCAGCATGGCCACAAGCTGTACTGGGCGCGGGGACTGGGTCCTACGCAGGCCGCGCCCCACAATGACCAGCACTTTGCCGCCTGGTGCGCCGGGCAGACGGGCCAGCCCTTGGTGGATGCCGCCATGCGCGAGCTGGCGGCCACCGGCTACCTGAGCAACCGCCTGCGCCAGGTGGCGGCCAGCTATCTGATCCACGACCTGGGCTGCGACTGGCGCGCCGGTGCCGCCTGGTTTGAGGCACAGTTGCTGGACTATGACGTGTACAGCAACCAGGGCAACTGGCTGTACATCGCCGGGCGGGGCACCGACCCGCGCGGGGGGCGCCGCTTTGACCCCGTCAAACAGGCCGCCACCTACGACCCTGACGGGGCCTACCAACGCCTGTGGGGCACGGCATGAGCAACACCCGCACATCCACCCCCACCGCCCCGCACGGCGCACACACCCTGCGCCTGCTGCTGGGCGATCAGCTCAACCCGCAGCACAGCTGGTTCCAGCAGGTGGATGCGCAGGTGGTCTACGTGCTGATGGAAGTGCGCCAGGAAACCGATTACGTGCTGCACCATGCACAGAAAATACTGGCCATCTTTGCCGCCATGCGCGATCTGGCGCGCCAGCTGCGCGCTGCGGGCCACCGCGTGCGCTATGTGGCGCTCGACGACGCCAGCAACCGCCAGTCCATCCCCGACAATCTGGCAGCACTGGCCGCGCACTACGGCGCTCAGCACGTGCAGTGGCAGCAGCCCGACGAATGGCGGCTGGACGCCCAGTTGCAGGACTGGGCCCGCACCACCCCACTGCACTGCAGCGTGGTGGACAGCGAACACTTTCTGACAGCGCGTGACGACCTGGCCACCCAGATGCACGGGCGCCGCCAGTGGCTGATGGAGCATTTCTACCGCAGCATGCGCCGCCGCTACCGCCTGCTGCTGGACGAGCACGACCAGCCCGCAGGCGGTCAGTGGAATTTTGACCACGACAACCGCAAGCCCTGGCCCGGCACTCCGTCCGAGCCTGCGGACTGGCGCCCCACGCACGACCACCGCGCGCTGTGGGACCTGCTGCAGCGCTGCGGCGTCCAAAGCTTTGGAGAGTCGCAGGCCGACGCCGTGCGCTGGCCGCTGAACCGTGCCGAGGCACTGGCCTGCCTGGAGGCCTTCATCACCCACGCCCTGCCGCAGTTTGGCGACTATGAAGACGCTATGGCCAGCCAGGCCCCGCGCCTGTTCCATTCGCTGCTGTCGTTTGCGCTGAACGTGAAGATGCTGCACCCGCTGGAGGTGCTGCAGCGCGCCGAGGCCGCCTGGCACACCGGGCGTGCCCCGTTGGCGGCGGTGGAAGGCTTTGTGCGCCAGATCCTGGGCTGGCGCGAGTACGTGCGCGGCATCTACTGGGCACGCATGCCGGGCTACGAGCTGCGCAATGCGCTGGGCCACCACCTGCCGCTGCCGCACTGGTTCTGGAGCGGGGACACGCGCATGCGCTGTCTGCAGCTGTCCATCCGCCAGTCGCTGCAGACCGCCCATGCCCACCACATCCAGCGGCTGATGGTGATCGGCAACTTTGCGCTGCTGGCGGGGCTGGACCCGGCCGCGCTGCACCACTGGTACCTGGGCATCTACATCGATGCCTTCGAATGGGTGGAGCTGCCCAACACCCTGGGCATGAGCCAGCGCGCCGATGGCGGCCTGATCGCCACCAAGCCCTATGTCAGCAGCGCGGCCTACCTGCAGCGCATGGGCGACTATTGCCAGGGCTGCGCCTACCACCCCAAGCTCAAGACCGGCCCGCGCGCCTGCCCCTTCAACGCCCTGTACTGGGACTTTTTTGCGCGCCATGCCGAGACACTGGGCAGCAACCACCGGCTGGCGCTGGTGTACCGCCAGTGGCAAAAAATGCCGCCCGAGCAGCAAACCGCCCTGCAAGCGCACGCACAGCAGGTGCGCCAGCAGCTCGGCACCCTGTAACCACCACCCCACTCCACAAGGCCTGCCATGCAATCCCTGCCCACTGGTTACCAAGCCCTCATCCTGGGGGCCACTGGCGCCATTGGCGGTGCCCTGGCCGCGCAGCTGGCAGCGGACCCACGCTGTGCCCAGGTGGTTGCCCTGAGCCGCCAGAGCACGCCTGCGATGGATTTTGAACAACCGCAGAGCATTGCCACTGCCGCCGAGGCGCTGCGCCCGCAAGGGCCCTGGCACCTGATCGTGGTCGCCACCGGCATGCTCAGTGGCCCCACCGGCGGTCCCGAAAAACGCCTGACCGACCTGAATGCCACGCACCTGGCGGCCAGCTTTGCCACCAACACCATCGGCCCGGCCCTGGCGCTGGCGCATTTCGCGCCGCAGCTGGCCAAGGGGGAGCGCAGCCTGCTGGCGGTGCTGTCGGCCAAGGTGGGCAGCATCGGCGACAACCGCCTGGGCGGCTGGTACAGCTACCGCGCCTCCAAGGCCGCGCTGAACATGCTGCTCAAGACCGCCGCGATCGAAGTGGCGCGCACCCACCCCCAGGCCGTGCTGGCGGCGCTGCACCCCGGCACGGTGGATTCGGCGCTGTCGGCACCGTTTCGCGGGGCGCAGATCGGTCGCCCGCCCGCCGCGGCCGCGCAGGACCTGCTGGCGGTGCTGGATGGCTTGCAGCCCCAAGACAGCGGCGGCTTCTGGGCCTACGATGGTCAACGCCTGCCCTGGTAAGCCCTTCGCCCACTTTGCACCAAGGAGAACCCCATGCGCATCCTGCTGACTGGCGGCACCGGCCTGATTGGACAAGCCCTGTGCCAGCACTGGCAACGCCAAGGCCACGAACTCTGGGTCTGGAGCCGCGAACCGCACAAGGTGGCAGCCCTGTGCAGCGGTGCCCGCGGCATAGCCCACCTGCACGAACTGGAAGGTACATCGCTGGACGCGGTGGTGAACCTGGCCGGCGCCCCGATTGCAGACCGCCCCTGGACCGCATCGCGCCGCCAGGTGCTGTGGCGCAGCCGCGTCGATCTGACACGGACCCTGGTGGACTGGATGGCGCAGCAGCCCCAGCCGCCGCGTGTGCTGCTGTCGGGCTCGGCCGTGGGATGGTACGGCGATGGTGGCGACGCCTGGCTGGATGAAAGCAGCCCTGCCGGGGCCACCGATTTCGGCAGCCAGTTGTGCATCGCCTGGGAGCAGGAGGCCGAGCACGCGCGCCGCTTCGGCGTGCGCGTGGCCCTGGTGCGTACCGCACCGGTTCTGGCCCCCCGGGGCGGCATGCTGGCGCGGCTGCTGCCCCCGTTCAAGCTGGGCCTAGGGGGCAGACTGGGTGATGGCCAGCAGTGGATGCCCTGGATCCACCTGGACGACCAGGTCCGGCTGATGGACCACCTGTTGCACCACGCAGACTGCAGCGGCCCCTTCAATGCCTGCGCGCCAGAGGCCGTGCGCAACGCCACCTTCACCCAGACCCTGGCCACCGCCCTGCACCGCCCGGCCTGGCTGCCGGCACCGGCCTGGGCGCTGCGCATAGCGCTGGGCGAAATGTCCGTGCTGCTGCTGGGTGGCCAGCGCCTGCGCCCCCAGCGTGCGCAGGCCGCGGGATTTGCGTGGCAGCACCCCACGCTGGCGGGCGCCTTGGACCAGTTGCTGCACCCACCGGGTGCCTGATCCGCGGCCGACGCGCACAGCCACAGACTGCGCCCGTCGAGCATGCTCTGGGCCAGCACCGCCCGCTTGGCGCTGCCCGACTCAGGCAGCGATCAAGCCCCCTCGTGTATGCCTACGCACGGACTATGCGGGCGCTTGCGGCCCCTCATTTGCGCGGGGCGGCGGATCACGCTGCAGCGGGGCCGCTGTGTGAGCGCTCAGGCCGCCAACAGTTGCTCAATCCAGGCCTCAGGCTGTGAAAACAACAGGTTGGAAGGTAGCAACTGCCCACGCCCATCGATTTCGAGCAAGAACGTGGGCACGCCCCGTGCGCCCAGCTGCTGCAGCCAGTGCTGGGCTTGCTGCGTGCGCGCGGCATGCGCCTGCAAGAGCTCGGCATCGGCCGCGGTCAAGCGCTGCGCCGCCTCGGCCAGCCCCAGGCCTTGCAAGATCACGGCCAGTTGGTCCAGCGACGTCACATCCTGCCCGTCGATGTAGCGCGCCTGCTGCATGGCCTTGAGCGCTGCCACCTCCTGCGTGGGGGCTGTCAACGCCACCGCTGTCAGGGCCAGGCTGATAGGGCCGCTGTCAAAGCGCTGCTGGCGATCGGCCAGCACCTGGGTGCGGTAGCGCGGCGAAAAGTGCTGACCGGTCAGTTGCTCGATGCGCTGGTCGTTCGCCCAGGCGTAGGCGGCAAAGTCGTCGTCCATGGCGCGCGAGCCGGCGCCCGAAAACATGCCGCAGGGCCACAATTTCAGTTGCAGCTGCGGCAGGGCGGCCACCTGGGCCACGACAGCCCCGGCGCCATAGCACCAGCCGCACAGCGGATCAAAGATGTAATGCAGGGTTTTGCTCATGTTCCATTCCGGTTCGTGCGGGGCCACCGGCACTGCCGCGGCCCCGCGTGGCCGCTTTACAGCAGCACGATGTCGTACTGTTCCTGGGCCAGACCGCCTTCGGCCTGCAGTGAGATGGGCTTGCCGATGAAATCGCTCAGGCCCGCCAGGTGCTGACTTTCCTCGTCCAGCAGCAGGTCGATGACATCCGGGTTGGCCACCACCCGGAACTCCTTGGGGTTGAACTGGCGCGCCTCGCGCAGGATTTCGCGCAGGATCTCGTAGGCCACGCTGCGCACCGTCTTCACGCTGCCCTTGCCCTGGCACACGGGACAGGGTTCGCACAGCATGTGGGCCAGCGATTCGCGCGTGCGCTTGCGCGTCATCTCGACCAGCCCCAGCTGCGAGAACGTGCCCGCCATGGTCTTCACCCGGTCACGGCCCAGTTGCTTGCGCAGCTCGGCCAGCACTTGCTCCCGGTGCTCCTCGTGCGCCATGTCGATGAAGTCGGCAATGATGATGCCGCCCAGGTTGCGCAGGCGCAGCTGGCGTGCAATCGCCTGCGCCGCCTCCAGGTTGGTCTTGAAGATGGTGTCATCGAAATTGCGGGCCCCGACATAGCCGCCGGTGTTCACGTCCACCGTGGTCAGCGCCTCGGTCTGGTCGATGATCAGATAACCGCCCGACTTCAGCTCGACGCGCCGGCCCAGCGCCTTGGCGATTTCCTCGTCGATGGAATACAGGTCGAAGATCGGCCGCTCGCCTTTGTACAGCTGCAGCTTGGGCACGGCGCTGGGCATGAATTCCTTGCCAAAGGCCATGAGCTTGGCGAACTGCTCTTGCGAGTCGATGCGGATGCTCTGCGTACTCTCGCCGGCCAGATCGCGCAGCACGCGCTGCAGCAGGCTCAGGTCCTGGTGCAGCACCGACATCGGCGGCAGCGTGGTGGCGGCCAGCTTGATGCGCGCCCAGGTCTTGCGCAGATAGGCGATGTCCTCGGACAGCTCCTCATCGCTGGCGTCCTCGCCGTTGGTGCGCAGGATGAAACCGCCACCGCCGCCCTGGTCCTTCAGGCCCACCAGCTTTTGCAGGCGTCCGCGCAGGGCATCGCGCTCCTCGGGCGTGATCTTCTGCGACACGCCAATGTGCTCGTCCTGCGGCAGATGCACCAGCAGGCGCCCGGCGATGCTGATCTGCGTGGACAGGCGCGCACCCTTGCTGCCGATCGGGTCCTTGATGACCTGCACCACGATGGACTGGCCCTCGAACACCTGGTGCTCGATGGGCTTGAGCGGCTCGTTCTTGCGCGCAATCATGGGCGCATCGCCGCTTTCGTGGCGCTGCCAGACATCGGCCACGTGCAGGAAGGCGGCGCGCTCCAGCCCGATGTCGATGAAGGCCGACTGCATGCCCGGCAGCACGCGCGACACCTTGCCCAGGTAGATGTTGCCGACCAGGCCGCGTTCCAGCGTGCGTTCGATGTGCAGCTCCTGCACAGCGCCCTGCTCCACCACGGCCACCCGGGTTTCCTGGGGCGACCAGTTGATCAAAATGTCTTGCTGCATGCGCTTGTCTTGGTTTGTTGAGAGAGCGGGTGCTGCCGGACCCGTACTGCGGTGCGTCCGAACGCCAGCTGCGCGCACATCGGCGCCAAAGCTGGCCGTCCAGGCGCTGCTTAAATCTGCCAGCCGAGTTGCCGCAGCAGCTGGGCCGTCTCGAACACGGGCAGGCCCATGATGCCGGAATAACTGCCAGCCATATGTTCGATATAGGCCGCTGCACGTCCCTGAATACCATAGGCCCCGGCCTTGCCGAAAGGTTCCCCCGAGGCCACGTAGGCGGCCATTTGCGCCTCGCTCAGCGCCATGAAGCGCACGCGGGAGACCGACAGGGCCTGCCAGCGCTGTGCGCCCTGCTGCACCGCCACCGCCGTCAGTACCGTGTGGGTCTGGCCGGACAGCTGCGCCAGCATCTGCAGCGCATGCGCGGCATCGGCCGGCTTGCCCAGGATCTGCGTGCCCAGGGCCACCGTGGTGTCCGAGGTCAGCACCGGCGCATCGGGCAGGCCGCGCCGCGCCAGGCGGGCCACGGCGGCATCCAGCTTCAATCCGGTCACGCGCTGCACGTAGGCCTGCGGGTCCTCACCATGCCACACTTCTTCAATAGCCTCGGCATCCTCGGCCACATCCCCCGGGGCATTGGGCAACAGCAGTTCGTGGCGCACGCCCAGCTGCTGCAGCAACTGGCTGCGGCGCGGGCTTTGGGAGGCGAGGTAGATGAAGTCGGACATGGTTTTGAATCAAAAAAGGCTTTAGCGCCCATTCAGCAAGCGCCAGAAGCTATTAAAAAAATAGTATCACGGCACCTTGGGCCATGCAATCCAGGGCCACACCGCCCTGCGCCCAGGCTGACGCTGAAAAAACAAAACCCTGCACGCTGGGGGCAGGGTCTGCGGATGCCGGGCAGCCGGCACGGAGGGGTTCGCGACTCACTCGCGGTGATACGGGTGGCCCGCATTCACCGACCAGGCGCGGTACAGCTGCTCAATCAGCAGCACGCGCACCATGGCGTGCGGCAAGGTCAGGTCCGAGAGGCGGATTTTCTCGTGTGCGGCCTGCTTGAAGGCCGGGTCCAGGCCATCGGGGCCGCCGATGACCAGTGCCACATCATCGCCTTCCAGCTGCCAGTGCTGCAGGCGCTGGGCCAGGGCCTTGGTGGTCAGGTTGGTGCCCCGCTCGTCCAGCACCACGATGCGGGTGCCCCGGGGAATCGCTGCCTCGATGCGCTTGCGCTCGGCGGCATACAGCGTCTCGACCGTCTTGGAGCCACGCGGCTCGGTCTTGACGGCCTTGAGCTCGACCTTGAGTTCCGGAGGGAAGCGCTTGGCGTAATCGTCGTAGGCCGTCTGCGCCCAATCGGGCACATGCTGGCCCACGGCCACGATCCACAGCTTCATGCCTTCTTCGCAGCCGCCTTCTTGGCGCCACCGCGTGGTACCGTGGGCTTGACCACCACAGTCTTCACGGTGGCGGCTTTCTTTGCGGCAGGCTTCTTGGCTGCCGGCTTTTTCACGGCCGGAGCCTTGTCGGCCTTGGCGTCCACCGACTTCTCGGCAGACTTTTTGGCAGCGGCCTTCTTCACCACGGTCTTGCCATCCACCGCGGCGGCGGTCTTCTTGGCCGCAGCCTTCTTGGCAGGCTTGGCTTCGGCCGAGGCATCTTCGGAGGCGAAGATCTTGGCAGGCTTGGCGCCCGCCAGCTTCAGGCGCACGGGCTTGTCACCCCAGATTTCTTCCAGGCGGTAGTACTGGCGGATCATGGGCTGCATGATGTGCACCACGCACTGGCCGCAGTCGACGATGATCCACTCGCCGTTCTCTTCGCCTTCATGGCGTGGCACGGCAAAGCCGGCCTTCTTCACGGCATCGCGCACGCTGGAGGCCAGGGCCTTGGTCTGGCGGTTGGAAGTACCGGAGGCGACGATGACGCGCTCAAACAGCGGCGACAGGTGCTCGGTATTGAAAACCTGAATGTCTTGGGCCTTGACGTCTTCCAGGCCATCGACGATGGCACGCTGGAGTTTGGTCACGTCTTTCTTGGCTGCGGAATCCGATTGGGTGGAAGTGCTCATCAGGCGATGTCTGGTTGAAAGTTCCGGTCAATATAGCGCGGCTGCATCGCGGGCTTCAATGCCCTTGGGGATGCTGCCCCACGCTGACAGGGCTTTTATTGTTGGTCTAAATAGAAAGGCCGACCACAGGGACTGTCGTCGGCAGCTATGGAAATTATAGTTTTTCGGCCAGGGGGCTGCTTGCGCGCCCTCAAAGCCAGTCGCGGCGCACCAAGAATTGGCTCAGCAGTTGCGCCTCGGGCGTCCCCGGGGCGTCCACGCGCTGGTAGCTCCAGTCCGCATGCAAGGGCATGGACAGCAGGATGGATTCGGTACGCCCCCCGGACTGCAGGCCGAAGTGGGTGCCCCGGTCCCAGACCAGGTTGAACTCCACATAACGACCACGGCGGTAGCGCTGGAAATCCACCTGCGCCGCGCCGTAGGCCATGGCCTGGCGCCGCTCGACGATGGGCAGATAGGCCTGCAGGAACGCATCCCCCACCGCGCGCAGCATGGCGAAGCCCTGGTCCTGGCCCAGCTCGCTGAAGTCATCAAAGAAGATGCCGCCGATGCCGCGCTGCTCGTTGCGGTGTTTCAGGAAAAAGTACTCGTCACACCACTGCTTGAAGCGCGGATACAGCTGCGCGCCAAAAGGCTGCAGCGCATCGCGGCAGGTCTGGTGGAAGTGCACGGCATCGTCTTCGAAGCCGTAGACCGGTGTCAGGTCCATGCCACCGCCAAACCAGCACACCTGGGGCTGGCCCGGGTGGCCGGCGGCAATCATGCGCACATTCATGTGTACCGTGGGCACATAGGGGTTGCGCGGGTGGAACACCAGCGACACGCCCATGGCCTCGAACGGTGCACCCGCCAGTTCGGGCCGGTGCTGGGTGGCCGAGGGCGGCAGTTGCGCGCCCTTGACGTGCGAGAAACCACAGCCGGCACGCTCGAACACCCGGCCGTTTTCCAGGATCTTGGTAACGCCATCGCCCTGCAGGCGCTCATCCGCCCCCTTGTGCCAGGAATCTGCCAGGAACTGGGCCGCACCTTCGCCAGCGGCGGCTTCCACCGCCTCCAGCGCACGGGTGATGCTGGCTTGCAGCCCCAGCAGGTAGGCGCGCACGTTGTCGATGCTGGCGGTGGGTGCTTGCATGGCGGCCTCCTCAGCCCTTGATGGCGCGGAAGCCGATGTCGCGGCGGTACTGCATGCCGTCGAAGTGGATGCCGCGCGTCACATCGTAGACACGGGTCTGCGCCTGGCGCACGCTGTCGGCCAGCACGGTCACGCACAGCACACGGCCACCACTGGTCACGGGCACGCCTGCCTCATTCAGCTGCGTGCCGGCATGGAACACCACGGCATCGTCCACTTCGGCGGGCAGGCCGGTGATGGCATCGCCCTTGCGCGGATCTTCCGGGTAACCGGCAGCCGCCATCACCACGCCCAGCGCGGTGCGACGGTCCCACTCCAGTTCCACCTGGTCCAGCTTGCCGTCCACGGCCGCCTGCATGACGTCCACCAGATCGCTCTTGAGGCGCATCATGATGGGCTGGGTTTCGGGGTCCCCCATGCGGGTGTTGAACTCCAGTGTCTTGGGGTGGCCGTTGCCGTCGATCATCAGGCCGGCATACAGGAAGCCGGTGAACGGGATACCGTCCTTTTCCATGCCACGGATGGTGGGCAGGATGATTTCGCGCATGGCGCGGGCATGCACGTCGGCCGTGACCACGGGTGCGGGCGAGTAGGCGCCCATGCCACCGGTGTTGGGGCCTTCGTCGTTGTCCTTGAGGCGCTTGTGGTCCTGGCTGGTGGCCATGGCGACCACGTTCTTGCCATCGCACAGCACGATGAACGAAGCTTCCTCGCCAGCGAGGAACTCTTCGATCACCACGCGTGCACCGCCTTCGTTGTGCTGCACGCCGTACTTGTTGTCCACGAGCATGAAGTCCACGGCATCGTGGGCCTCCTGCAGCGTCATCGCCACGACCACGCCCTTGCCGGCGGCCAGGCCGTCGGCCTTGATGACGATGGGCGCGCCCAGGCGTTCCACAAAGGCGTGGGCGGCCACGGGGTCGGTGAAGGTGTCGTAGTCGGCCGTGGGAATGCCGTGGCGACGCATGAAGGCCTTGGAGAAGGCCTTGGACGACTCCAGCTGCGCAGCCGCCTTGGTGGGACCGAACACCTTCAGGCCGTGCGCGCGGAACTCGTCCACCACGCCGGCGGCCAGCGGCGCCTCGGGGCCGACCACGGCCAGCGCCACGCCTTCAGCCTGCGCCCATTCGCGCAGCTTCACCACATCGGTGATGGGCAAGTTCTGCAGCTTGCCACCTGCCAGGCCAGTGCCACCGTTGCCGGGCGCGACAAACACCTTGGTCGCCTTGGGCGACTGGGCCAATTTCCACGCCAGAGCGTGTTCGCGGCCACCGCCGCCAATCACAAGAATCTTCATAGTTCAGCGTTGTGGTAGACGTCCTGCACGTCGTCCAAATCTTCCAATACATCCAGCAGTTTTTGCATCCGCTCGGCGTCCTCGCCTTGCAGTTCGATGGTGTTTTCGGCGCGCATGGTCACTTCCGCCACTTCGGGCTTCAGGCCAGCCGCTTCCAGGGCATTCTTCACGGCTTCAAAGTCCGCAGGCGCGGTCAGCACCTCGATGGCACCGTCCTCGTCGGTGATCACATCCTCGGCGCCGGCTTCCAGGGCCACATCCATGACCTGGTCTTCGCTGGTTCCGGGGGCAAACACGATCTGTCCGCAGTGCTTGAACTGGAAGGCCACCGAACCTTCGGTGCCCATGTTGCCGCCGTGCTTGTTGAAGGCGTGGCGCACTTCAGCGACCGTGCGCACCCGGTTGTCGGTCATGGTGTCCACGATGATGGCCGCGCCGCCGATACCATAGCCCTCGTAGCGGATTTCCTCGTAGTTCACACCTTCCAGATTGCCTGTGGCCTTGTCGATGTTGCGCTTGATGTTGTCGGCAGGCATGTTGGCAGCTTTGGCCTTGTCCACTGCCAGGCGCAGGCGGGGATTGGCATTCAGATCACCGCCACCTTGACGGGCCGCCACCATGATTTCACGAATGATGCGTGTCCAGATTTTGCCGCGCTTCTCATCCTGGCGACCCTTGCGGTGCTGGATGTTGGCCCACTTACTATGTCCTGCCACAGGAAATCCTTTGGTCTTGATTTAATCTATTGGGCACGGATTCTACTTTTGACAGCGCAACTTGACAGAGGAAACCCGAACATGGCCCCAGCTTTGCCTATTGCCTTGCACGGCGATACCGTTTGCTCCCTCCTGCCCGGCATGGCCAACCGCCATGGGCTGATCACCGGCGCCACCGGCACCGGCAAAACCGTGACGCTGCAGAAGATGGCCGAAAGCTTCTCGTTGGCCGGGGTTCCCGTGTTTTTGGCCGACATCAAGGGCGACCTGACCGGCATCAGCCAGGCCGGCAGCATCGGCGGCAAGCTGGCCGCCTCGCTGCAGGAGCGCGGCATCGCACTGCCTGATCCCGTGGCCTGCCCCTGCACCCTGTGGGACGTGTTTGGCGAGCAGGGCCACCCGGTGCGGGCCACCATCTCGGACATGGGGCCGCTGCTGCTGGGCCGCATGCTGGGCCTGAACGACACGCAGATGGGCGTGCTCAACCTGGTCTTCAAGATTGCCGACGACAACGGCATGCTGCTGCTGGACCTCAAGGACCTGCGCGCCATGCTGCAGCATGTGGGTGACAACGCCAAGCAGTTCACCACCGAGTACGGCAACATCTCGGCCGCCAGCGTGGGCGCCATCCAGCGCGGCCTGCTGCAGATCGAATCGCAAGGGGGCGACCAGTTCTTTGGCGAACCCATGCTCAACATCGAGGACCTGATGCAGACCGATGCCCAGGGGCGCGGCGTGATCAACATCCTGGCGGCCGACAAGCTCATGCAGTCGCCGCGCCTGTACTCCACCTTCCTGCTGTGGATGCTGTCCGAGCTGTTCGAGCGGCTGCCGGAAATCGGCGACCCCGACCAGCCCAAGCTCGTCTTTTTCTTCGATGAAGCCCACCTGCTGTTCACCGACGCCCCCAAGGTGCTGATTGAGCGCATCGAACTGGTGGTGCGCCTGGTGCGTTCCAAGGGCGTGGGCGTGTACTTCGTCACCCAAAACCCCATGGACATTCCCGACAGTGTGCTGGCCCAGCTGGGCAACCGCGTGCAGCATGCGCTGCGCGCCTTCACCCCCAAGGACCAGAAGGCGGTGAAAGCCACGGCCCAGACCATGCGCCCCAACCCCCAGGTGGACATCGAATCGGCCATCACCGAGCTGGCCGTGGGCGAGGCCCTGATCAGCTTTCTCGACGAAAAGGGCCGCCCCAGCATCACCCAGCGCGTCTACGTCGTGCCCCCGGGCAGCCAGATCGGCCCGATCCAGGAGCCACAGCGCCGGGCACTGCTGGCCCATTCCCTGGTCGCCGGGGTCTATGAAAAATCGGTCGACCGGGAGTCGGCCTACGAAGTGCTGCAAAGCCGCGCCAGCCAGGAGCCGGCGGCCACCGCAGGGGCCCCGGGGGCCACCGGCGCCGGCACTGCGACCGACAGCGGCCTGATGAATGGCTTGAACGAATTCCTCTTCGGCTCCACCGGCCCACGCGGCGGCAAGCGCGATGGCCTGGTGCAAAGCGTGGTCAAGTCCACGGCCCGCAGCATGACCAACCAGCTGGGCCGCCAGTTGCTGCGTGGCGTGCTGGGCAGTTTGACGGGCAGCAAGAAACGCTGACGACAGGCCGCACATCAGGGAATGTGCGAGTTCTGCGGTGCGGGTGCGCTGCCTACAGTCACCAGCCATGCCTACCACGACCCTGCCCTCCCTGGCGGTCATGCACCTGCAGGTGCAAGACCACATCGCCCACCTGCAGCTGAACCAGCCCGAGCGCCTGAACACCATGCACCCCGCCTTCTGGCGGGACCTGGATGCGGCGTTGGAGCACCTGCAGCGCAGCCCCGACGTGCGCGTGCTGGTCCTCAGCAGCACCGGCAAGCACTTCAGCGCCGGCATGGCGCTGGAGACCTTTGCCAACCCGGACTTCATCCCCCAGGACCGCTCACCCGAAGGGCGCGCCGCCCTGTCCGAATTCCTGTGGGACATGCAGCAGGCCTTCACGCGACTGGACAACCTGCGCATCCCCGTGATTGCCGCCATCCAGGGCGGCTGCATCGGCGGCGCGCTGGACCTGGTCTGCTGCGCCTGCCTGCGCTATGCCACGCAGGATGCCTTCTTCTGCGTGCAAGAAATCAACATCGGCATGGTGGCCGACCTGGGCAGCCTGCAGCGCCTGCCCAAGCTGCTGCCCATGGGCCTGGTCAAGGAGCTGGCCTACACCGGCCGCCGCTGGCCGGCCGAAGCAGCCCTGGCCCAGGGCTTTGTGAATGGCGTCCACGCCACCCAGAACGCCATGCTGGACGCCGCCATGGCCTGTGCCCGCGAGATCGCGGCCAAACCCCCGATTGCCATCTGGGGCAGCAAGCAGGCGCTGCAGTTTGCCCGCGACCACAGCGTGGACGACAGCCTGCGCCAGATGGGCTGGCTGCAGGCCGGCATCTGGAGCAACCGCCATGTGATGGAATCCGTACAGGCCACACAGCAAAAACGTGCGGGCACCTTTGCCCCCCTGGAGCCGGTGCGCCACTTTGCACAACTGGATGCCGAGCCCGGCCCGGGTAGTGCCCCGGGTGCCCACAGCCCTGCCGAGCGGATCACCAGCTAGCGCCAAAGCCCCAGCGCATGTGCGCGAGTTCAAGGAAAACACCCTTGCGCGCACAGAAAAGCGCGCGTTTTTTCACCAATGGGGCCAGAAAAAAGGACAATGCGGGGCATCGCAATCGGCGCAGGCACGCCATCTGCTGGGGCACAACGACAGCAACATCTCACTCAGCACCCGGCCTGCACGGCGCTTTTTCTCTTCACAGACACCCCGACCATGAGCAACGTCCACCTCATCGACCACCCCCTCGTCCAGCACAAGCTGACCCTGATGCGCCGCAAGGAAGCCAGCACCAACAGCTTCCGCCGCATGCTGGGCGAGCTGTCCACGCTGATGGCCTACGAACTGACCCGCGATTTCCCACTGCAGGACATCGAGATCGAAACCCCGATGGAAAAGATGACCGGCAAGGTCATCGACGGCAAGAAGCTGGCCCTGGTGTCCATCCTGCGCGCCGGCAACGGCTTCCTGGACGGCATGCTGAACGTGGTGCCTGGCGCGCGCATCGGCCACATCGGCCTGTACCGCGACCCCGAGACCCTGCAGCCCGTCGAGTACTACTACAAGATGCCCGAGAACATGGGCGAGCGTGACGTGATCGTGGTCGACCCCATGCTGGCCACCGGCAACTCCGCCGCAGCCGCGGTGCAGCAGCTCAAGGAAAAGAGCGCGCCCAAGTCGATCAAGTTCATGTGCCTGCTGGCCGCACCGGAAGGCATCAAGACCATGCAGGCCGCCCACCCCGACGTGGACATCTACACGGCCGCCATCGACCGCGAACTGGACAGCCACGGCTACATCCTCCCCGGCCTGGGCGATGCCGGCGACCGCATCTTCGGCACCAAGTAAGCCCCTGCGCGCGCGGCCCAGGGCTGTGCGCCGCAACCGATGCCAGGCTTCCCCAGGGAAGCCTTTTTTGTGCCCGCCCGCTGGCCGTGGGCGGCGCCAGCCCGGCCACGGCCCCTCCAGACGCCCGCAACTTCCGGCCTGCGATTGACATGCATCAAGCGACAGGCGCGCACTGCCCAATCTACTGCCTGTCGGCAGGCATCATGGAAAACCCTAGTATTTGATGACACAAAGGTATATCCATGACCCCACGTTCCGTCTCCTCCCCCAAGAAGTTCCTGATCGGCGCCGGCCTGTTCGATCAGGTGGGCGACTACCTGGCAGAGCACGGTGACCATGTCTTCATCATTGGCGACCGCTTCTTCCTGCCGCGCATCACCGAGCGCACCGTACCCCAACTGCAGGCACAAGGGCTGCGTGCGCACGTGGAAACCTTTGCCGGCGAATGCACCACCGACGAGATCGAGCGACTGACCGCCGCGCTGCAGACCGCAGGCTGCAACGTCATCCTGGCCGTGGGCGGCGGCAAGGCGCTGGATGTGGCCAAGGCCGTCTCGCACCACTGCAAGCTACCCCAGGTGCTGGTGCCCACCATTGCCTCCACCGACGCGCCCTGCACCGCGCTGGCCGTGATCTACAAGCCCAATGGCGAGTTCGACCACTACCTGTTCATGCCGCACAACCCCGACACCGTGCTGGCCGACACCGCCATCATCGCCCAGGCTCCGGCCCGCTTCTTCGCGGCCGGCGTGGGCGACGCGCTGGCCACCTACTTCGAGGCCCGTGCCACCTGGCGCTGCAACGGCACCAACCTGATCCTCAAGCGCCCCTCGCGCACCGGCCTGGGCCTGGGCGAGATGTGCTACCAGATCCTGCGCCGCAACATCGACGCCGCCATGGACGCCGTGCGCAACCACGCTGTGACCCCTGCGCTGGAGGAAACCATCGAGGCCACCATCTACCTCAGCGGCGTGGGCGCCGAAGCCGCTGGCGTGGCTGCAGCCCATGCGGTGAACAACGGCATGGCCGTGGTGCCTGCACTGCACGGGGCCCAGCACGGCGAGAAGGTGGCCTTTGGCCTCTTGACCCAGTTGGTGCTGGAAAACGCCCCGCTGGACGAGGTGGAGGAAGTCATCCGCATCATCAAGGCCGCGGGCCTGCCCCTGTCGCTGCGCGACTTCGGCCTGACCGAATGGGTGGAGGCTGAATGGCGCCAGGTGGCCAAGCTGGCCTGCGACAAGAACGACACCATGGGCAACATGGGCCGCCCCATCAGCGAGCAGGAGGTCTACGACGCCATGCGCGCCGCCAACAGCCTGGCCGAGCGCTACCACGACTGAGCGGGGTGGCATTCCTGCAGTCTGCGGAATGCATAGCACCCAGCGCTGAATGGACAAGGCTTGCACAGCGTTGGCATGCCGCAACGTCGCCAGCGACGCAGACTGCGGGCCACCGCGCCCACCACCGCCAGTCCCCAGGGGCTGGCTTTTTTTCGTGAGCGCCACCGGTGCGGGCAATGTCCGTAGGCACCGTCACTCCATTCAGGATGGGCAAGCCGACGGCCTGCGGTGGCGGGGCACCGATTGCCCCTTCAGCGCCCAGCACATCCGGCAGGAGTGGGCCCCGGCGGCCCCGCAGCACCCACCCATGACGCAACCTTCGCGGAGCCAACGCGCGCAGTTAATGCCGGCGCTGGTGACCCAGGGCATGGCCCACCGTGAAATCGCCACCTGCCCGGTGCTGTCGCGCGACATGGCGTCTGCCACACCCCGCAGAGCTTCCCGCAGATGGACGTGCCCTCGCACGCCCAGCCATGCACCTGGCGCCAGCACGGCCTGACCGGCTGCGCCCAGACCATCTCAAAAAACAGAGCTACCTGCGCTCGTCACGCCTACATTTCAGGCAGAAAATCCTTTGAAACCATGTGCTGACAAGCGCCAACCGCTCTGATACTGAGAGTAGGCACAAAAAAAAGACTGCCATCGGCAGTCTTTTTTGTCCCCGTCCCAGGGCCTGGGCGGCGCGGCGCCATGCCTGTGGATCAGGCGGCACTCAGTCCACCAGACCCACGAAGACGTGCTGCACGTCGTCGTCGTTGTCCAGGCCGGCCAGGAAGGCCTGCACTTCTTCCTGCTGCTCGGCCGACAGGCTGGACATGCTGACAGGGTTCTTGGCCTTGTAGCCCAGCTTGGCCGACAGCACCTTGATGCCCTGCTCCGGCAGCGCCTTGCTGACCACGTCCAGGTCGGTCGGCTCGGTGATGAACAGTGTCACGCCCTCGTCGTCGGCGGGCTCGAAATCCTGCGCGCCGGCCTCGATGGCGGCCAGTTCGACGTCGGCGCCGTTCTCGGCTTCGCCTTCGATCATGCCCACATGGTCAAAGTCCCAGGCCACGGCCGTCAGCTGGCCCTTGCGGAAGCACACGCGCAGATTGGGGGCCGTGCGGTTGGGGTTGTCGGTCAGGCATTCGACCATCACCGGCACGCGGTGCGGGCCGTAGCCTTCGAAAATCACGCTGGAATAGTTCACGGCATCGGCGCCCGCGCCCGAGCCCTTCTTGATGGCGCGGTCCAGGGTTTCCTTGGACATGGAGGCCTTGCGCGCCGCTTCGATCGCCATGCGCAGGCGGGCATTGCTGCCGGGGTCACCGCCGCCCAGACGGGCCGCCACCGTGATTTCCTTGACCAACTTGCCAAACAGCTTGCCCTTGGCATCTGCGACCAGGGCCTTGCCCTTGGCTTTCCATTGCGCTCCCATACGGCGCCTTTCCTGAAAAAGAACAAAAAAATGCCGCGCTCCAGGGCCGGCATAGAATGAATCAGCGTGTTTTATACACCTGCCACAGTGGCCTCAGCGCCAGCGATGCCAACTTTTTTCGTGCCTTCCGCCTTCGAGCTTGCGTTGCCGCAACCCCATTCCGAGGAG
Organism: Comamonas sp. CAH-2; assembly: GCF_009668305.1. NCBI lineage: Bacteria > Pseudomonadati > Pseudomonadota > Betaproteobacteria > Burkholderiales > Comamonadaceae > Comamonas > Comamonas sp. CAH-2. The sequence continues at coordinate 325,779 of NZ_VSWF01000001.1, read as the reverse complement.
ACACCCGATGCCCACCTTCCCCCGCAGCGCTGCACGGCGCACCACCATTGCCCTGGCCCTGGGCGCCCTGCTGGGCCACGCCCAGGCCCTGGAGATCACCCCCGAGGTCGTGGCCCAGGGCCTGCAGAACCCCTGGGCCGTGGCCTTTTTGCCGGACGGCCAGTTCCTGGTGACCGAACGCCCCGGCCGCCTGCGCGTGGTCAGCGCCCAGGGCCAACTGGGCGAGCCCGTGCAAGGCCTGCCGGCGATTGCCGCCGGCGGCCAGGGCGGCCTGCTGGACGTGGTGCTGGACAGCGGCTTTGCCCAGAACCGCACGCTGTACTTCTGCTACAGCGAAGCCGCACCCAACGGCACCAACAGCACGGCCCTGGCCAAGGCCCGGCTGTCGAGCGACCAGCGCGCGCTGCAGGACGTGCAGGTGCTCTTCAGCCAGCAGCCCAAGGTGGCCAGCCAGCTGCACTTTGGCTGCCGCATCGTGGAGCGGCGCGACGGCACGCTGCTGCTGACGCTGGGCGAACGGTCGCACTACAAGGAAGAGGCGCAGAACCTGCAGAACCACCTGGGCAAGATCGTGCGCCTGCACAAGGACGGCAGCGTGCCCCAGGACAACCCCTTCGTCGGTCGCAGCGGCGCGCGGCCCGAAATCTGGAGCTATGGCCACCGCAGCCCGCAAGGGGCGGCGCTGGCCCCCGACGGCACGTTCTGGATGAATGAGCACGGCCCGCAAGGCGGTGACGAGATCAACCGCCCCGAGCCCGGCAAGAACTACGGCTGGCCCGTCATCACCTATGGCGAAAACTATGGCGGCGGCAAGATCGGCGCCGGCATCACCCACCAGGCGGGCATGGAGCAGCCCGCCCACCAGTGGACACCGTCGATCGCCGTCTCGGGCATGGCCTTCATCACCTCGGACCGCTATCCGGGCTGGCAGGGGCAGATGGTGGTGGGCGCCCTCAAGGCGCAGCGCCTGGAACGCATCACCCTGGCCGGGGACAAGGTGGTCCGGGTCGAACCACTGCTGCCCCAGCTGGGCCAGCGCGTGCGCGATGTGCGCCAGGGCCCGGACGGCTGGCTCTACGTGCTGACCGACCGCAGCAACGGCCAGTTGCTGCGCCTGCGCAGCCGCTGAAGGGCCGGCGCCTCAGGGCGCGCCGGCCAGCAGGGACTGGATGCCGGCGTAATCCTGTGCCGTGACCGGCACCACCTGGCGGTAGTTCTTGATGCGCAGCCACGGCTGCAGCTGCGCCTGCTTGGCCAGAAAGGCCTGGCGCACGGCATGCTGCAGCGCCGGGCACAGGGTGGCATCCAGCAGGAACGGGCTGCCCACCAGGGCGGGCGAGCGCCACAGCACGCGCCAGGCGGGGTCGGCCTCATCGAGCTGGCTGCTGGCCACGAACGCGGCCTGCGCCTTGCCTTCGCGCACGGCGGCCAGGGCCTTGTCGTGCGAGCCCATGAACACCACGCGGGCGAAAAAATGGCCCAGCTTGTAGCCCGTCAGCTGGGCCACGGCCAGCTCCGGCACGATGGCCCCGGAGGTGCTGGACGGATCGGTCAGCGCCAGGGCGCGCCCACGCAGACCCTGGATGTCACGGATACCCGCATCGGCGCGCACCACCAGCAGCGAGTGGTAGCGCCCCACCTCGTGGCTGTTGGACAGGGTGGCAAACGGCACGAACCGCGTGGAGCGCTTGGCCAGCAGGGCATAGCCGGCCGGCCCCAACTCGGCCACCTGGGCCTGGCCGGCCAGCAGGCTCTCGATCACCGCCGCGTACGAGGCCACCGGCAGCATCTGCACCGGCTTGCCCGTGCTCTCGCGCAAGGCCTGCAACAGCGGGGCCTGGGCTTGTTCCTGCACGCTTTGCGCATTCTTGGGAATCAGCGCCACATGCAGCACCTCGGGATTCAGGCAGGCCGCCTGGGCCAGCCCTGCCCCCCACACCAGCCAGCCCATGGCCATCCAGCGACGTCGCATCATGCGGGCTCCAGAATGCCTTGCTTGAGCAGCGCCTCGGTCTGCGCCAGCGGCACAGGGCGGCTCAGGAAGTAGCCCTGCGCCACATCGCAGCCGGCCGTCTTGAGGTAGACCAACTGGTCCATCAGCTCCACGCCTTCGGCCACCACCTGCATCTTCAGGTTGTGCGCCAACGTGATGATGGAGGTCACCAGCACCCCCGCCTCCTTGCTGCTGCGCAACTCGTTGACGAAGGACTTGTCCAGCTTGATGGTGTTGATAGGCAGCGCCCGGATCTGGCTCAGGCTGGAAAAACCAGTGCCGAAATCGTCCAGCCCGATGGACACCCCCATCTGCTGCAGCTGGTGCAGCACCCGGGCGGCCAGGCCTACGGGCTCGACCAGGCAGCTTTCGGTGATCTCCACCTGGATATCGCTGGCCCGCACGCCGTAGTGCTTGAGGTAGGTCGCCATGCGGCTGGGGAAGGCGCTGTCCTTGAGTTGCAGCGGCGACACATTGAAGGCGATCGGCACCGTCTCCACCCCCTGCATGCGCCAGGCCGCAATCTGGCGGCAGCAGGCCTGCATCACCCAGTCGCCCAGGGCCTCGATGTGGCCGTGCTCTTCCGCCAGCGCGATGAAATCCCCGGGGTAGATCAGGCCGTACTGGGGGTGCTGCCAGCGCACCAGGGCTTCCAGGCCCACGATGCGGCAGTCCTCCAGCCGCACCTTGGGCTGGAAGTGCAGCACCAGCTGCTCCTGCGTGATCGCCGACGGCAGCTGGCGCGCCAGCTGGTAGTAGCGGTCGCTGTCCAGCTTGGGAATGCCGTCGTAGTAGGTGTAGCGGTTGCGCCCGGCCTTTTTCGAGGCATACATGGCCGCATCGGCATGGCGGCAGAGCACCTCGACATCGTGGCCGTCGCGCGGGAAAAAGGCGATGCCAATGCTGGGTGAAGTGTGCAGCGTCTCCTGCGCCAGGCCCTCATAGGGGGCCCCCAGCCCGGTCAGCAGCTTCTGGGCCAGGGTCTCGACATCGCTCGGGTCTTCCATGGCCGTGATCAGCACGGCGAATTCATCGCCGCCCATGCGCGCAATGATGTCCGAGCTGCGCAGCATGGTGCGCAGGCGCTGTGCCACGGCCTGCAGCAGGGCATCGCCCACATGGTGGCCCAGGGTGTCGTTGATGTGCTTGAAGCGGTCCAGGTCCAAATACAGCAAGGCATAGTGCTTGCGGCTGCGCCGCGCCAGGGCCAGGTGGCTGGACACCAGCTCGTGGAACATGCGCCGGTTGTGCAGGCCGGTCAGGTGGTCGCTGGCGGCCAGCTCCAGCGCCCGCTGCTTCTCGCTCTCCAGCTGGGCGATCAGTTGCTGCTTGTCCTGGTCGGCCTTCTCCAGCGCATTGAACAGGTGCTGGCGCCGCTGCATGGTGCGCCACAGCAGCAGCGAGCCCACCAGGGCCAGTGCCGTGATTGCGCCCAGCACCGCCCAGGTGCGCTGGGCATTTTGTGCATGGGCCGCGCGGATTTCGTTCCAGTCGCGGCTCACCACCACCGTCAGCGGCATGTAGCGGGCGCGGTGGAAGTTGGCCAGCCGCGTGCTGCCCTGTGGCCCCGGCAGTTCCATCTCGCCCGGCCCTTCGGGCACCTTGCTGAAGCTGGCCATGCGCTGCGTTGGTTGCTGGGCCAGCAGGCCGCCGCCCGCCATGGCGGCAATCACGCTGCCATCGGGGGACAGCAGGTGCAAGCTGCCGCTGCCGCCCAGGTCCACGTCCTGGTACAGCCCGAGGAAATAGCCCATGTCCATGTAGAGCAGCAGGTAGCCCAGCGAGACGCCCTGGGCATCGGCCATGCACAGCAGCAGGGGCACCTGCCAGGCCTGGTCCTGCGACTGCGCCTGCTGGTGCAGCACAAAGGCGCCCCGCCCGGCCGCGCAGGAGCCCTGCTGGTACGGCAGCAGGCTGTGCAGCAACGAGGCCTGCTGGGGATCGCCGGCCAGCAGTTGCAGCTGCTTGTCCAGCACTGCCATGCGCAGGAAGACGCGGTCGCGCTCCAGCATGTGCGCCAGCTGGGCCTGCCAGGGGCCACCATCGTGGTGCATGCCCTGCAGCGCGACCACGCTCATCAGCTGGGCCTTTTCCAGCACCTGGCTCAAATTCTCGGAAACAATCGCCGCCAGCCCGGACTGCTGCAGTCGGGCGGCCTGCTCGGCCTGGGCCAGTTGGGCCCGCAGGTGCTTGGCCGTCAGCCACCAGGACGCCGCCAGCACCAGCAGGACGATCGCCATCAGGGCCATGTGCACTGGCTGCCAGCTGTTGGCCCAGCCAATGCACCGGCGCTTGAGCGTGGAAAAACTCGCAGTCGGGCTGGGCGGCAAGGCAGACAAAGGCATGGGATTCAATCTTCTCCACGCCGGATTGTGCGAATGCCGCGTGACAGCTTGATGACTGTCACATTCGCCAACCAGTCAGCCCGCTAGGCGAAGAACCAGTAGCACACCAGGATGGCAGCAACCACCCCGGCCAGCTCGGCCAGAAGGGCGCAAGGCACGGCATGGCGCGCCTTCTGGATGCCGACCGCGCCAAAGTACACGGCCAGCACATAAAACGTGGTTTCGGTGCTACCCTGGATGGTAGCGGCGACCAGGGCCGCAAAGCTGTCGACCCCCTGGGTTTGCATGGTCTCGATCAGCATGGCGCGCGCCGCGCTGCCGGAGAACGGTTTAACCAGGGCCGTGGGCAAGGCATCGACAAAGCGGCCATCCAGGCCCAGCACCTGTACACCCCAGCGGATGCCGTCCAGCGCATAGTCCAGCGCCCCCGAGGCGCGGAACACCCCGACCGCACACAGCATGGCCACCAGGTACGGCAGCAGGCCCTTGGCCACGTCGAACCCTTCCTTGGCCCCGGCGATGAAGCTGTCGTACACCGGCACTTGCTTCCAGGCCCCCAGGCTGACGAACAGCACCACCAGGGCAAACAGCGTCAGGTTGCCCAGCAGGGCCGACAGGGAAGCCAGGGCTGCGGCGCTCAGCGTCATCAGCAGCGCCATGAACCCGGCCAGCCCCAAGGCCACAGGCAGCAGATAGGCCAGGACCACCGGGTGCCACAGTGGCAGACGCTGGACCAGCGCCACCGACAGCAGGCCCACCAGGGTCGAGGCCGAGGTGGCCAGCAGGATGGGCAGGAACACCAGCGTCGGGTCCGGCGCGCCCTGCTGCATGCGGTACATGAAGATGGTCACCGGCAACAGCGTCAGCGAGGACGCGTTGAGCACCAGAAACAGGATCTGCGCATTGGTGGCGGTGTCGGGCCGGGGGTTCAGCTCCTGCAGCGCGCGCATGGCCTTCAGGCCCATGGGCGTGGCCGCGTTGTCCAGCCCCAGGCCGTTGGCGGCAAAGTTCAGCGTGATCAGGCCCAGCGCCGGGTGGCCGCGCGGCACCTCGGGCATCAGCTTGGCAAACAGCGGGCCCAGCACCCGGGCCAGCCATTGCACCACCCCGGCCTCCTCGGCGATGCGCAAAAAGCCCAGCCACAGCGTCAGCGTGCCGAACAGCAGCACCATGACCTCGACCGACAGCTTGGCCATGGCAAACAGCGCCTGGACCATGGCCGCAAACACTTGTGGCTGCCCGCCCACCAGCCACTGGGCCAGTGCCGCGACGGCAGCCACCAGAAAAAAGCCCAACCAGAGCATGTTGAGCATAGGCGTGGATCCGCTCAGGAATTAATAGGTGATGGTGCGCACACCCTCGGCGCAGCCCAGCAAGCATACCTGGGCTTTCTGGTGGGCGAAGACCCCCACGGTGACCACGCCGGGCCACTGGTTGACTTCGCTCTCGAACGCCAGCGGTGCGCTGATCTGCAGGCCGCGCACGTCCAGGATGTGCTGGCCGTTGTCGGTCACCAGGGGCTGGCCGTCCTTCAGGCGCAGGGTCGCCGTGGCGCCCATGGCTTCAAACTTGCGGGCGATCTGACCAGCAGCCATGGGGATCACTTCCACAGGCAAGGGAAAGTTGCCCAAGGCAGGCACCAGCTTGGATTCGTCGGCAATGCAGACAAACTGTTGGGCCAGCGCGGCCACGATCTTTTCACGCGTCAGCGCCGCGCCACCGCCCTTGACCATATAGCCCTGGCCGTCGATCTCGTCGGCACCGTCGATGTAGACCGACAGGCTGGTGACGGCATTCGCATCGAACACGGGGATGCCCAGCGCCTGCAGGCGCTCGGTGCTGGCGACGGAACTGGACACGGCGCCCTGGATCTGGTCCTTCATGCTGGCCAGGGCGTCGATGAACTTGTTGACGGTCGAACCGGTGCCCACCCCCACGATCTCGCCGGGCACCACGTAGCGCAGCGCCGCTTGGCCGACCAAAGTTTTCAATTCATCCTGGGAAAGGGGGGCAATAGATGTCGTCATGGGGGAAAATCCGGTTAATCCATCGAATTATTCCCTATGTCGCTTATCCCTTACGCCCTCGTACGCCCCTTCTTGTTTGGTATGGACCCCGAAGCGGCCCACGACTTCACCATGAACACCCTGGCCAAGGGCCAGGGCACGCCGCTGCAGCTGGCGTGGTCGGCGCCTATGGTGCACGACCCCATCACGCTGGCCGGCCTGTCGTTCCCCAACCGCGTCGGCATGGCCGCCGGGCTGGACAAGAATGCGCGCTGCATCGACGCGCTGGCCGCCATGGGCTTTGGGTTTGTCGAAGTGGGCACCGTCACGCCCAAGGGCCAGCCCGGCAACCCCAAGCCGCGCATGTTCCGCCTGCCCGCGGCCCAGGGCCTGATCAACCGCCTGGGCTTCAACAACGACGGGCTGGAGGCCTTCATCGCCAACGTCAAGAAGTCCACCGTGCGCGCCCAGGGAAAGCCCCTGCTGCTGGGCCTGAACATCGGCAAGAACGCCGCCACGCCGATCGAGGATGCCACCAACGACTACCTGATCTGCCTGGAAGGCGTCTACCCGCATGCCGACTACGTGACGGTCAACATCAGCTCGCCCAACACCAAGAACCTGCGCGCCCTACAAAGCGACGAGGCGTTGGACGTCTTGCTGGGCGCGATTGCCGCCAAGCGCGAAACCTTGGCCGCCGCCCAGGGCCACCGCGTGCCCATCTTCGTGAAGATCGCGCCCGACCTGGATGAAGCCCAGGTCCAGGTGATCGCCGCCACGCTGCAGCGCCACGGCATGGACGGCGTGATCGCCACCAACACCACCCTCAGCCGCGAGGCCGTCCAGGGCCTGCCCCACGCTGAGGAGGCCGGCGGTCTCAGCGGCGCCCCGGCGTTCGAGGCCAGCAACCAGGTGATCCGCCAGCTGCGCGCTGCGCTGGGCCCCGGTTATCCCATCATCGGCGTGGGCGGCATCATGAGTGGCGAAGACGCCGCCGCCAAGATCCGCGCCGGCGCCGACGTGGTGCAGATCTACAGCGGCCTGATCTACGCCGGCCCCGGCCTGGTCAGCGACGCGGCCAAGGCCATCCGCGCCTTGCGCTAAAAAGTGATCAGATTGCGCTCGTTATTCAACAACTTCACGCTGTTTACATACGCAAGTGCTCTGATAGCGCGCACCAACAGCTCCTAAAAACAAAGCCCGGTCATGCCGGGCTTTGTCGTTCCAGGGGCGCCAGTCGCGCGCCATCGGCGGCGTCAGCGGCGCAGCTTGTTGATCCACGGCAGGGCCAGGGCCCCGTAGCGCCACAGCTTGCGCGGCCCCAGCAGCAGCGCCAGACCGGCCACGCCGGCCGTCGCCACGGGGTGCAGCCGGGCAAACACCATCAGGCGTTCGGCCAGCGGTGCATCGACCGGCACGCTGGTGCGGGCCGCGCGCTGCGCCAGCGCCTGTTCGCGGGCCTGCCGCGCCGCCGTCCAGCGGTCGCGCTGCAGGGCGATGCGCTTGAGCACTTCACGCTGCTGGGGCGTGGCCGTGGCCCAGCGCGCTTCGCGTTGCAGGGCCTCCAGGGCCGTCAAGGGCGCGGAGACCTCGGACGTTGCCGAGGCCGCGCCGGTCATGGCAGAGGTATTCACAGCTTCTCCTTGATCACGGCCCAGTCGCGTGCCAGTTCGGCCCGGGTCAGCGCAAACGGCTGGCTGGACTTGCGCAGGAACGACAGCAGCAACGCCAGCGCCCCCGCCCAGGCCAGCAACCACACCCCGGCAATCACCCAGGCGACGACGGAGCGTTCGGGCGAATCCCAGAACTGGATCAGCACCGCCAGCGACAGCAGCACCAGGGCCACGATGGTCAGACCGCCCAGCACCACGCCCAGCACAAAGATGGCTTGCAGGCGTTGCTTCTGGGCACTCCACTCCAGGCGCGCCAGCGCAATACGGTCTTCCGCGGCCATGGCGCCCTCATTCAGATTGGCCCGCAAGCGGGCTGACAGACTCTCCAATCCAATCGCAGACATCCAATTCACGGCAGACTTCCTTTACACAGACCAGGGTTTGACAGGCAGGGTGTCGGGCGCACCGCTCAGCGGCGTGCCAGCAAGAAGCCGATCAAAGCACCCACGGCCAGCGCCGCACCGGCCACGCGCCAGGGTTCGTCGTGCGCATAGCGGTCTGCGGCATAGGCCGCTTCCTTGGCCTGGCGTGCCGCTTCCTGGGCGGCATGCACTGCGGATTCGCGCGCGTGGTAGACGCCGTCGTCCAGCTTCTGGCGCAGCACGTTGATTTGGGGGATGGAGTCCAGGTCCTTGCTGGCCAGCAGGCCGCGCACATCGGTGACCAGCTTTTCCAGATCAGCCTGGGCAGAAGAAACAGTGTCGGAAACAGAAAACGCCATGGTGCACGCCTTTCTTATGGTGGTGGGACAAAGGAAAACGAAGCGGCACGGTGCAGGCCCGCAGGCTGCTGCCGCTCCATGGAAAGCATCTTAGCGAATGCAACGCCCCCCACCAAGCAACGCGGCGCTTGCCGCAGCGCTGGGCCATGCGGGGGCGGCGGCATCAGGGCTGCGACGGCAGGTGTGGCAGCACCGCCTCGGCCACTGCCAGGCAGCTGGTCAGCCCCGGGGATTCGATGCCGAACAGGTTGACCAATCCCGGCACGCCGTGCGTGGCCGGACCCTGGATGCAGAAGTCGGCCGCGGCCTCGTGCGGGCCGGAAATCTTGGGGCGGATGCCCGCATAGCCGGGCGCCAGGCTGCCATCCTGCAGCGCGGGCCAGTACTTGCGCACCTCGGCATAGAAGCCGTCGCCACGCTGCGGGTCCACCTGCAAGTGGCTGGGGTCGTCCACCCATTGCACGTCTGGGCCGAACTTGGCCTGCCCGCCCAGATCCAGCGTCAGGTGCACGCCCAGGCCGGCGGCCTCGGGCACGGGATAGATCAGGTGGCTGAACGGCGCGCGCCCGCTGAGCGTGAAATAGCTGCCCTTGGCGTAATAGGCCGTGGGCACATGGGCGGCGTCCAGCCCCTGGATGCGGGCCGCCACGCCCGGCGCCCACAGGCCCGCGGCGTTCACCACCTCCTGCGCCAGCAGCTCGGTGCCGTCCTCGGTGCGCAGCAGGATGCCGCCGTCTTGCACCTGGGCCGACGCCAGCGGGGACAGCAACGCCACGGCGCCGCCCGCATGTTCCAAATCGCCCTGCAGCGCCAGCATCAGGCCATGGCTGTCGACGATGCCGGTGCTGGGCGACAGCAGCGCGGCGTGGCAGGCCAACGCCGGCTCCAGCGCCTGGGCCTGCTCACGGGTCAGCATCTGCAGATCGTCCACGCCGTTGGCGGCGGCCTTCTGGCGGATCCCCTCCAGCTGCGCCACCTGCTCGGCGCTGGTCGCCACGATCAGCTTGCCACAGCGGCGGAACTCCACCCCGCGCTCGGCGCAGTAGGTGTACAGCAGTTCCTTGCCCCGCACGCACAGCCGGGCCTTGAGCGAGCCGGCCGGGTAATAGATGCCGGCATGGATCACCTCACTGTTGCGCGAGCTGGTGCCCGTGCCAATGGCGTCGGCCGCCTCCAGCACCACCACTTCACGCCCTGTCTGCGCCAGGGCGCGGGCCACGGCCAGCCCTACCACCCCCGCGCCAATGACCACGGTTTGCACCTGATCGACCATGTTCTGTCTCTCCCTTTATTGGTATGGATGCACACGGCCCACCCGCCTGATTCAGGCCGCCGGTGGCGCCGCTGCCGCTTGGCGCCCTTGCGGCGCCAGGGCCCATTCTCGCACCACTGCGGGACCATTTCGGCCAGCTTCAGGCCGTCGCGGCATGGCACCCGAAACGTGTCGCACAGCCCGGTCAGACAGGTTATCGCCGCTTTTAATACTTTCTTAATTCTTACAATAAAAAATAGGAAGTTTTTTGCAAAATTTCAATTAAATCAATAACTTACATTGATTGATGCAAGTCAAACCGGCACCCTGGCAAGGCGTCCAACAATGCCATCACCCAACGATGGATGTGAAAACGATGGCAGATCCCAACCCCTCCCCCCCTGACGCAGAACCAGGGCACCAGCAAACGCACTTTTCTGCAAGAACTGGTGGCCCTGGCCACCACCTTCGGCCTGGCCGGAACCGCCCAGGCGGCCCTGCCGGGTGACCCTGGTTTCCAGCCAGCACGTCGCCCGGGCATGCCGGGCAAGCGCTTTGGCATGCTGGTGGACATGCGCAAGTGCATCGGCTGCCAGGCCTGCACGGTGAGCTGCTCGGTCGAGAACCAGCCGCCGATTGGCCAGTTCCGTACCACCGTGCTGCAGTACGAGGTGGAACAACCCGGCGGCAGCGCCCCCGCCATGGTCAGCCTGCCCCGGCTGTGCAACCACTGTGACGAGCCGCCCTGCGTGCCCGTGTGCCCCGTGCAGGCCACCTTCCAGCGCACCGACGGCATCGTGCTGGTGGACAACGAGCGCTGCGTGGGCTGCGGTTACTGCGTGCAGGCCTGCCCCTACGACGCGCGCTTCATCAACCACGAGACGCAGACCGCCGACAAGTGCACCTTCTGCGAGCACCGGCTGGAGGCCGGGCTGCTGCCCGCCTGCGTGGAAAGCTGCGTGGGCGGGGCCCGCGTGATCGGCGACCTGAACGACCCGCACAGCGCCATCAACCAGCGCATGGCCGAGCACCAGGACGAGCTCAAGGTGCTCAAGCCCGAGATGAACACCGCCCCGCGCGTGTTCTACATCGGCCTGCCCGAGGCCTTTGTCCACGGCATCGACGGCCAGGCCAGCGTGCGCCTGGTGGCTGAACATTGAAGGAGCCCACGATGCAGATCATTGAACTCCTGACCCCCGCCTACGAAGCCGCCTGGCTGCCCTGGGCCGTGCAGTATTTCTTTCTGGTGGGCGTGGCCACGGGCGCAGCCCTGCTGGCCTGCGCCTGCGTGTTCGGCGCACCCGGCAGCCCCAGCCAGCGTGTGCTGCCCGCCCTGCTGCTGACCCTGGCGGTCAGCGTGGTCGCCGCCCCCGTGTCGCTGCTGGCCGACCTGCACCAGCCGGCCCGCTTCTGGCACTTCTACGCGCACTTCACGCCCTGGTCGTGGATGTCCGTGGGGGCGCTGCTGCTGCCGGTGTTCGTCACCCTCAGCGTGGCCCTGCTGGCCAGCTGGTGGCTGGGCCGCCCGGGCTGGATGCGCGCCATCGCCCCGCTGCTGGTGCTGTCGGCGCTGAGCATCACGGTCTACACCGGCGCGGAAATGATGGTGATCCGCTCGCGGCCACTGTGGAACACGCTGTGGGTGCCCCTCAACCTGGCCCTGACCGGCTGGCTGGCCACCGTCGGCTGCACCCTGGTGCTGGAACGCTTTCTGCCCACCCCACTGCGCGCCGGCCACGCCGGCCTGCAACTGCTGCGCACCCTGGCGCTGGCCCTGGCAGCACTGCTGGTGCTGGTGGCGCTGGCCTGGGCCCTCAGCGGCCTGCTGGGCCACAACGCCTCGTTCAACGCGGCCCTGCGCCTGTGGCAGGACTTCCCGGTATGGCGCCTGACCCTGCTGGGCTCGGCCGTGTTCGGGGCCCTGGTGCTGGGGGCGCTGCTGCGCGGCCAGCACCGCCTGCATGCCCGGGGCTACACGCTGGTGCTGGGCCTGGGGCTGGCGGCCAGTGCCTGGGCGTTCCGCTGGGCGCTGTTCATGGGCGTGCAGGGCGTGCCCAAGTTCGGCGCGGGACTGTACCTGTACCACATGCCCCTGGGCGGCGACGGCCTGCTGGGCATGGTGGGCGTGGCGGGGCTGTGCGTGGCCCTGGTGGCCCTGACCACCTGGGCACTGGAGCTGTTCCCGGCCCGCCGCACCGCCGCCTGAGGGCGCTTCGCCCATTTACATCCAATTGGCATTTCACCCAGTATTGACGGGCGCCAGAAGCTATCAAAACAGATAGCCCTACTCGCTGGCGCCTGCCTTCTCTGCAGCTGCAAGGGCAGACCATGACCGACAAACAACATCCCCCCACACACACCGAAGAAACCGATGCCGCCCGCCGCCGCCTGCTGCTGCGTGGCGGGGCCGTGGCCGGTGGCCTGGCCGCGTTTGCCGCCGGCTATGGCGAAACCCTGGCCCGCGGCGCCAAGGGCCTGGTGGCCGGCACCTCCGGCACCAGCACGGCCAGCGCCACGCGCGGCAACTCGCTGACCCCAGAATTCCGCATCGACCCCGCCACCGGCCAGCTGAGCACCCAGCCCGGCCAGGTGGTCAGCCCCTCGTCCTGCCTGGGCTGCTGGACCCAGTGCGGTGTGCGCCTGCGCGTGGACAGCGCCAGCAACCAGATCCTGCGTATTGCCGGCAACCCCTACCACCCGCTGGCCACCACCAACCCCGCGCCCATGGAAACCCCGGTGCGCGAGGTCTATGCCATGCTGGGCGGCGACAACGGCCTGGAAGGGCGCGCCACCAGCTGCGCCCGCGGCTCGGCCATGCTGGCGCACCAGACCGCACCGCACCGCGTGCTGGCCCCGCTCAAGCGCGTGGGCCCGCGCGGCGCCGGCCGGTGGCAGAGCATTTCGCTGGAACAGCTGGTCAAGGAAATCAGCGAAGGCGGCGACCTGTTCGGCGAAGGCCATGTGGAGGGCCTGGCGGCCATCCGCGACACGCGCACGCTGATCGATCCCGAGAACCCCGAGTACGGCCCCAAGGCCAACCAGCTGCTGGTGACCGATGCCTCCAATGAAGGCCGTACCCCGCTGATCAACCGCTTTGCACGCCAGGCCTTTGGCACGGTGAACGTGGCCAACCACGGCGCGTACTGCGGCCAAAGCTACCGCGTGGGCACGGCGGCGGCGCTGGGCGACATCCCCGGCATGCCCCACGGCAAGCCGGACTGGAAGCACTCGCGCTTCGGCCTGTTCATCGGCACGGCGCCGGCCCAGGCGGGCAACCCCTTCCAGCGCCAGGGCCGCGAGCTGGCCGAGGCCCGCTCACGCAAGGAGCAGACCTACCGCTACGTGGTGGTCTCGCCCGTGCTGCCCACCTCCTCCAGCCTGGCTGCCGGTGACAACAACCGCTGGCTGCCCATCAAGCCGGCCACCGACCTGGCCCTGGCCATGGCGCTGATCCGCTGGATCATCGACCACGAGCGCTACGACGCCCAGTTCCTCACGCAACCCGGCCCGGCCGCCATGGCTGCCGCAGGCGAGGCCAGCTGGAGCAACGCCACCCACCTGCTGATCAACGACCCCCAACACCCGCGCTATGGCCAGTTCCTGCGCGGGGCCGACCTGGGACTGTCCATGCCCGAGCCGGTGGACGAAAAGGCCCCGGCCGAAGACGTCTATGTGGTGCAGGTGGCCGATGGCAATGGCGGCTTCAAGCTGGTGCCCCACACCGTGGCCCAGCCGGCGGAGCTGGTGGTGGAGCGCGCATTCACCCCGCTGCAGGCAGTCGACGCAACCCAAGCACCCGCGCCCATCGCCGTGTGCACCGCCTTCGTCAAGCTGCGCGAGGAAGCGCGCCGCAAGACGCTGCTGGAATACGCCGAGCTGTGCGGCGTACCGGTGCAGGACATCGAAGAGCTGGCGCGCGAGTTCACCAGCCACGGCAAGCAGGCCGTGGCCAACTCCCACGGTGGCACCATGAGCGGGGCGGGCTTTTACACCGCCTACGCCATCGCCATGCTGAACAACCTGATCGGCAACCTCAACGTCAAGGGCGGCTGGGTGATGGATGCCGGGCCTTTCGGCCCCTTCGGCCCCGGCCCGCGCTACAACTTCGCGCAGTTCCCGGGCGCGGTCAAGCCCACCGGCGTGACCTTGTCGCGCACCCGCTTCCCGTACGAGAAGACCAGCGAGTTCCAGCGCAAGAAGGCCGCGGGCGAGAACCCCTACCCCGCCAAGGCCCCGTGGTACCCGGCCCCAGGTGGCCTGTCCAGCGAGATGCTGGCCGCCGGCCTGCTGGGCTATCCCTACCCGGTCAAGGCCTGGATCAACCACATGAGCAATCCCATGTACGCGATCGCCGGCTTCGAGAACACGCTGGCCGAGGCCATCAAAGACCCGAAGAAGCTGCCGCTGTTCGTGTCCATCGACCCCTTCATCAACGAGACCTCGGCCCTGGCCGACTACATCGTCCCCGACACCGTCACCTACGAAAGCTGGGGCATCGGCGCGCCCTGGGCCGATGTGATTGCCAAGAGCAGCACCGTGCGCTGGCCCACCGTGGAGGCGGCCACCGCCAAGACGGCCGACGGCCGCCCTGTCAGCTTCGAGAGCTTCGTGTTTGCACTGGCCCGGCAACTGCAGCTGCCCGGTTTTGGCAAGCACGCCATGTCCACCAAGGACGGCCAGCCGCTGGACCTGGACAACGCGGAAGACTTCTACCTGCGCGGCATGTGCAACATCGCCTACCAGGCGGGCCGGCCTGTGCCCGAGGCCAGCGACGATGACATCGCCCTGACCGGGCTGGGCCGCTGGATGCCCGCGCTGGAACAGCGCCTCCAGCCCGAGGAAGTGCGCCGCGTGGCCATGGTGATGAGCCGGGGTGGCCGCTTCGACAAGGTGGACGATGCCTGGAAGGGCGACCAGCTCAAGCAGGCTGCCAAGTTCCCCGTGCAGCTGTGGCACGAGGGGCTGGCCAAGATGCGCCACTCCATGACCGGCGAGCGCTATGTGGGCTGCCCCACCTGGTACCCCACCCGCTTCGCCGACGGCAGCAGCATGCGCGAACACTTCCCCACGCAGGACTGGCCGCTGAGCATGAGCAGCTACAAGTCCAACCTGATGAGCAGCATGTCGATCGCCGCGCCGCGCCTGCGCCAGGTGCACCCGCACAACCCCATCAGCCTGCACAAGGCCGATGCGGCCAAGCTGGGGATTGCCAATGGCGACAGGATCGAGGTGCGCACGCCCGGTGCCCGCCTGGAGGGCGTGGCCCTGGTGCGCGAGGGCATTGCCCAGGACGCGATTGCCATCGAGTACGGCTATGGCCACAAGCAGCTGGGGGCCGTGGCCCACACCGTGGATGGCCAGCCCACCCACGCCAACCCGCAGCACGCCAACGGCGTGAACCTGAACCACCTGGGCTTTGCCGACCCCACGCGTCCCGCCAAGGACAATGTGTGGATCGACTGGGTCTCCGGCGCCGTGGTGCGGCAGGGGCTGCCGGTGCGGGTGCGCAAGCTCTGACAGGGCTCGGCGGCAGGCCGTGCCACACAGTCCGCCCACCGGCCATGCCGGTGGGCTTTTTTTACGGTGGCCCGCCCTGGGGGCCAGCCGCGGCACTCACTCCTGCACGGCGGAGTTCAAGCTGCGGTAATGCGCTTCCAGCATCTGCTGGAATTCGTGGGCGGGAATCGGCCGAGAATACAGGTAGCCCTGGGCGTAATCGCAGCCCATCTCTTTGAGCAGATCGCGCTGCTGCTCCGTCTCCACACCCTCGGCAATCACCTTCAGCCCGACCTTGTGGGCCATCATGATGATGGCCTCGCACAAGGCCTGGGTCTCGTTGCCCGGAGCCAGGTTGCTGGTGAAGGACTTGTCGATCTTCAGGTAATCGATGTCAAACTTGGTCAGGTAGGACAGCGAGGAATACCCGGTGCCGAAATCATCGATGGCCACCTGGATGCCGGCGTCGCGGAAGGCCAGCAGCTTCTCCTCGATGAACGGTTCCTGCCGCAGCAGCAAGCCCTCGGTGATTTCCGCGACGATGTGCTTGCCGGGCAGCTCCAGGGTCTCCAGCAGTCGGACCCAGTCGAGGTGCTCGGGACTGCGGTCGCGGAACTGCACCGGCGACTTGTTGATGCTGATGGCCAGGTCGTCGCCGACGATGGACAGCCATTTCTTGGCGTTCTGCGCCGCCCGCATGAAGATCCAGCCGCCGATCTCCACAATCGCCCCGATGTCCTCGGCGATCGGGATGAACACGGCGGGGCTGATGAAGCCGCGCGTCGGGTGCCGCCAGCGCAACAGCGCCTCGGCCTTGTGGATCCGGCCGGTCGCCAGCTCCACGATCGGCTGGTAGTAATCCTTGAACTGGTTGAGCGCCATCGCCTGGCGCAGATCGCGCAACAGTTGCATGCGCTGCAGCGCGGACTCCTGCATCGAGGCGGTGAAAAAACGGAAGCAGTGGCGCCCCTCGTTCTTGGCCGCGTACATGGCCTGGTCGGAGTGGCGCAGCATCTCGACGGCATCGCCAGCATCGTCAGGATAAATGCTGATCCCCAGGCTGGCGGTGCTGTAGACCTGCTCGTCCCCCAGGGCATAGGGGCACGCCAGCTGGTCGAGGACCTTCTGCGCCAGCTCGGTCAGTTGGGTCACATCAGCCAGATCGGCGATCAGGATGCAGAACTCATCGCCCCCCAGGCGGGCCACCGTGTCCGACTCGCGCACGCTGCGCCGGATGCGGGCACCGGCCTGGATGATCAGTTGGTCGCCCACCGGGTGGCCCAGGGTGTCGTTGACCTCCTTGAAATGGTCCAGATCGATGAAGATCAGCGCCACCTTGTGCTGGCTGCGCTCGGCGCGCTTGAGCACATCCGTCAAGCGGTCGTTCAGCAGCAGCCGGTTGGGCAACTGGGTCAGGCTGTCGTAGTTGGCCTGCTGCCAGATGGCATCGTTGGCGATCTTGCTTTCGGTGATGTCGATGTGCGTGCCATTCATCACCAGGGGCAGGCCCTCGGGGGTTCTGGAGATCAAGCGGCCGCGGTCGGACACCCACACCCAGTGCCCGTCCTTGTGTCGCATGCGCATCTCACTCTCGTAATACTGGGTCTTGCGCGCAAAGTGCAGCTCCAGCCGTTCCATCGTCGGCGCCAGGTCGTCCGGGTGGGTGAGCCGGGTCCAGGTGTCCACCGTCCAGGGCCGGATTTCCTCCAGGGTATAGCCCAGCATCTGCGCCCAACGCTCGTTGAAGACGCACGCACCGGTCTGCACATTCCACTCCCAGGTGCCGGCCCGTGTGGCATCCAGGATTTCCTGCAAGCGGCTGCGCTCCAGCCCCAGCTGGCTGGCCTGGGCCTGGATTTCCGTGGTCTTCTTCTTCACCGCCACCCGCAGCAACCAGATCCACAGCGCCAGAACGCCCCCCAGCGCCGCAATCGCCAGCAAGCCGTATTGCACCAACTGTGAATACGACAGCCGGTGGACCGGGCGCCCCTTCCACTTTTTTTCCAGGGCCTCGCGCGCCTCCAGCGGAATGGCGGCCATGCCACGCTCCACCAACTCCAGGGTGGCCAGGTCGTTCTTTCGGACAGCACGTCGAAAATCATCAAAATAAAAAGAAAATGCCTTGCGAATGTGTTTATCGGCATCCATCAGGTACAGGTAATAATCCGCCGGATATTCATCCATGCAAAATATTTTTATTTTTTGCGCCAGCGTATCGCTGATCATCTGGCGATACCCATCGTAGGTCTGCAAACCGCCAACCCCAGCCGCATTCAGCTTGGCGATGCACGCATCCCCTTTTTGCACGCCGACCACAAAACCAGACAGCTCGCGCGGTGACGAAATGCCGACGATGCCATCCAGGGTGTAGATGTTCGCATTCACCCGCTCATAAGGCTGCGAGAAACTGTAGGCGTCTTCGCGCTCCGGCGTGCGGAAGATCATTTCGATCACATCCGCCTGGCCATTCAATATCCGCTGCTGGGCATCGCCCCAGGATGTGGCCACCAGGTTCACGCGCACGCCGGTTTGCTGCTCCCACAGCGCCCAGAGGTCTGCGATATAGCCCACCGTGTTGCCGCTGGCATCCTTGAACAGGTAGGGCGGGTAATTGTCATCCCCCACCACCGTGATGGTGCGCGCCTGCAGATTGCCAAGCAGGCACAGGGCCATGAAAAGACCACCCAAAATGGAAAACCAGCATTTAGTTTTTTTCATTTCTAGACCGATGCAATATCTTTCCACCAGCGATTGATTGGATGGTGCGACCCGGCAGCTCGCAGCTCGCGCCATGGCATCTAAAAATAAAATGAATTCGGTTTTTCCGCCCTCTCTGAATCCCTGCATCCCTGCATTGGCCGCAGCGCGGCTGAGCCCAGCAGTCCGCACTGCAGGTTGCGTGCCCGGTCCGGGACAGCCCCCTCGCTTGGGCCTGCAGGGACACGGGGTGTGCGCCACTTGGCCGCACCGTTTCAATTTGGCACGACAGGCTTTGTCTGGCAAGGCCGCCACAGCACAAGGGACGGCCTGGATCAGGGCCATGCCCTTGACTTTCCCACGTCCCCCGCCGTGCCCCCGGCACGCGCTAGCCGCCGATCGGCGTGCACAGCTCGATCAGCGTGCCGTCGGGGCTGCGCACATAGGCCACGACCTGCCCCCAGGGTTTGCGCGTCGGCGCGGACAGCTGCACGGCCCCGGCCTGCAAAGCCCGGGTGTAAGCCTGCTCCACATCCTCGGTGACCAGCCCGATCTCCATGCCCAGGGGCTGGACAGACTCCGAAGCCGCCACATGCCCGCCAGGGAAATTGCCCTCGCCCAAGGCATGCGCGGCAAAGGCCAGGGTGGTGGCCCCGGTGTCCAGCTCGCCGTAGGTGCCGGATTCGTGCAAGAACTTCACAGCAAAACCGAATGCGTCGGAAAAAAACTGCAGAGAGGCCGCCACCTCCGGTACATAGACGATGGTGTATCCCAGTTTCATGGTGCTGTACTTTCTTGTTGACATGTGCGGGTGATGTCCCAAGGGTAACCCGGTGGCCGGTGCCTGCCCAGGCGGGCCGCCCGATGGCCACCGAAGTGCCCGACCTTCAGGGCCGGCACCGAGCTTGATGCGCATCAATTTATAGCCAAATCAGGCCCTGACGCACATCCAGCCAGCGCAAACAGCTATCAAACCTGATGAACGGTGACCCGCACGGCGCCACTGCGTTAATGGCTCCCGCCTACACTCGCCCACTACCTGCGCCAGACCGAATTTGCCCATGCACATCCTGATCGTCGAAGACAACCCCCTGGTGGCCAGCGGCCTCAAGAGCGGCCTGGAACTGCATGGTTTCACCTGCGACGTGGCAGCCACGCAAGCACAGGCTGGCAGCCACCTGGCCGCCAGCCACTTCGATGCCTGCGTGCTGGACCTGGGCCTGCCCGACGGGAACGGTCTGGAACTGCTGCGTGCCTGGCGTGGCCGTGGTAAGGACCTGCCCGTGCTGATCCTGACGGCACGCAGCAGCCTGGAAGACAAGGTGGCCGGCTTTCAGACCGGCACCGACGACTACCTGACCAAGCCCTTCGACCTGCAGGAGCTGGCCCTGCGCCTGCAGGCCCTGCTGCGCCGCGCGGCGGGCCGGGCCAGCGATGCGCTGACGCTGGGCGATTGCCAGATCAACCCCGCCACCTGCGAAGCCTGGCGCGACGGCCAGGCCATCGAGCTGTCGCGCCGTGAATGGGCCTTGCTGACCGCCCTGCTGCAGGCCCGGGGCCGGATTCTCAGCCCCGCGCAACTGCACGACAGCCTGTATGGCTTCGACCTGGACGTGGGCAGCAACACCGTCAACGTGCACGTGCACCACCTGCGCAAAAAACTGGGCAACGACACCATCGAGACGGTGCGCGGCCTGGGTTTTCGACTGGGCGCACGTTACTGCGCGGACGCTGCATGAGCACGCACCGCAATTCCGACCCGGGCCAGCCCTTGGCTGCACTGCAGACCGCGCCCAAGAGCCTGCGCTTGCGGCTGGTCGTGGCACTCAGCCTGACCCTGTGCATGCTGTGGGGCAGCGTGGCAGCCTGGATGTTCCCCACCATGCAGCGCGAGCTGCGCCTGGTGCTGGACAACCGACTGATTGCCTCAGCCAAGATGGTCGCCGGTCTGGCACACCAGTTCCAGCAGCAGGACACGCCGCTGGGCGCCCAGCACACCGCCCTGCAATCCGTCATCGGCCGCGACGGCGTGGCCTGCGAAGTCAGCCTGGTGCGCAGCGAGGTCGACATCGTGCCGCTGGCGCGCACCGACAACAGTCCGGGTTTCAGCCCTGCCCCCAGCGGTTTTGGCCAGATCGAAAAAGGCGGCAAGCTGTGGCGCACCTACGTGCTCGAGGACCAGGGCATCCGCATCGCCACCGCCGACCGGCTGGATGTGCGCGATCAGCTGGTGACCGCATTCGCCCGCACCCTGGTGCTCCCCTTTGTGCTGTCGCTGGTGGGCGTGGTAGTGCTGAGCTGGTGGATCACAGGCTGGTGCCTGCAACCCCTGCGACAGCTGGGACAAGTGCTGGCACAACGCCCACCGCAGGACCCCAGCGCCGTTCAGATCGGGCTGGACACGGTGGAGCTGGCACCACTGACCCACAATCTGAACCAGTTGCTAGCGCGCATGGATGCGGCCCTGGAACACGAACGCCGCTGGACCGCCGATGCGGCCCATGAACTGCGCACGCCGCTGACCGCCATCAAGACCCACACGCAAATCGCCCAACTGGTGCTGGAACGCCAGGCTGCGGCCGAGTGCACGCAGGCCCAACAGGCCCTGGCACAGGCGCACGCGGGCATCGAGCACATGCACGCCACGCTGGAACAATTGCTGCAGCTGGCCCAACTGGAAAACACCTGCAGCACCACCGCGCCCGCCAGGTGCGCCAGCGGCCCGCACATCGTGGCCGCCCTGCACCAGGCGGCCAACCAGTCCATGGAACGCGCGCGCAGACAGGCCGCCCAGGGGCAGCAGCACGCGCCCCAGTTGCACACCGCGGTGGACGCCACCCTGGAAAGCGCCGAAGCTTGGCAGTTGCACCTGCCCCCGGCGTTGCTGACCTGCGCCATCACCAACCTGCTGGACAATGCGCTGCGCCACCACCGTGGCCCCCTGCCCGTGACTGTGCGCATGCAGTTGCACAGCGCCAGCACACCGGGCGCGCCAGGCTCACTGGTGGTGAGCGTCGAGGACCACGGCGCCGGCCTGAACACCGAGGAACGCAGCCAGGCCCTGCAGCGCTTTTGGCGCAAGGCAGCCAACTCCGCTGGCAGCGGGCTGGGACTGACCATCGTGCAACGCATTGCCCACAGCGCCGGAGGGCGCTTGCAGTTGCAAGCACATGCCGACGGCACCCCTGGCCTGTGTGCCCAGCTGCATCTGCCGGCACAGCCTCCCACCGCGCCCCCCCGCGAACCTGCCGTGGCACCAGCCCTCTCCCATGGATGAGACCTGCATGGGCTTGCCTCTCCAGGCGCGCAAGTCAAAAGGCAACAAAAAACCCTCTTGAACCAAAGATTCAAGAGGGTTGTCAGATGGTGCGTGATACATGGATCGAACATGTGACCCCTGCCGTGTGAAGGCAGTGCTCTACCGCTGAGCTAATCACGCAGTGCCAGCATTGCTGCTGGCTTTAAATTGTGGTGCGTGATACATGGATCGAACATGTGACCCCTGCCGTGTGAAGGCAGTGCTCTACCGCTGAGCTAATCACGCAGTGCCAGCATTGCTGCTGGCTTTAAATTGTGGTGCGTGATACATGGATCGAACATGTGACCCCTGCCGTGTGAAGGCAGTGCTCTACCGCTGAGCTAATCACGCAAAACCAGCATCGCTGCTGACTCAAAATTTGGTGGGTGATACATGGATCGAACATGTGACCCCTGCCGTGTGAAGGCAGTGCTCTACCGCTGAGCTAATCACCCGTTTGTCAGTGTTCCGACAAGTCTTAGATTATGTCACAGCTTGCGCCGCGTCTTTTCCAATTCGCCAAATAGTTTTGCCACCGGACGATTTGTCCAGATCGGCCAGCACGGCGTCGTGCGCGGCCAACTCCTGCTCGTTGGCCTTGAGCACGGGCAGCACCATGGCACGCAGATCCAGCACGGGCAGCGCATCGCTGGTCTCTTGCTCCTGCGGGGACTCGTCATCTTCCGGCATGACCAGGGCATTCTGCCCGCGCGTCATGTTGATGTAGACGTCGGCCAGCAATTCCGCATCCAGCAGCGCACCGTGCAGGGTCCGGCCACTGTTGTCCACATCCAGTCGCGAGCACAGCGCATCCAGGGAATTGCGCTTGCCAGGGAACATCTCCTTGGCCATGGCCAAGGAGTCGGTGATGCCTTCTACATAGTGGGTCAGCGGCGGCAGGCCCAGCAACGAGAATTCCTTGTTCAGGAAGCCCACGTCGAACGGCGCATTGTGGATGATCAGCTCCGCCCCTTGCAGGTAGGCCAGGATGTCCTGGACCATGGACTCGAACTTGGGCTTGTCGCTCAGAAACTCGGTGGTCAGACCGTGGACGCGCAGGGCATCGGGGTGGCTATCACGCCCGGGGTTGAAATACAGGTGCAGGTTGTTGCCCGTGAGCTTGCGGTTGACCAGCTCCACGCAGCCCAGCTCAATGATGCGATCCCCGCCCTCTGCGGACAGGCCCGTGGTTTCGGTATCCAGAACAACGAGGCGCGACATAGGTCAGTGGTTTTCCTTGGCGTGGTTGATGGAGTACTTGGGGATCTCCACCACCAGATCCTTCTGTGCCACGATGGCCTGACAGCTCAGGCGCGACTGGGGCTCCAGCCCCCACGCGCGATCCAGCAGGTCCTCTTCCTCTTCCTCGGCGTCGTTCAGCGAGTTGAAGCCTTCGCGCACGATCACATGGCAGGTGGTGCAGGCGCAGCTCATGTCGCACGCATGCTCGATCTTGATGTTGTGGTCCAGCAAGGCTTCGCAGATCGAGGTACCTGCGGGCGCTTCGATCTCAGCGCCAGCCGGGCAGTATTCGGGGTGGGGAAGAATTTTGATTACAGCCATGTTCTTATGAATCAAGTAAGAGATTGGACGTTCTTGCCAGCCAGCGCATCGCGAATGCCGCGGTTCATGCGCTCGGCCGCAAAAGCTTCCGTGCCTTTGGCCAGGGCTTGCGTGGCCGCCTCGATCACCGCCACATCGGCCGCGGTCACCGTGGCACGCAGCGCATCCATCAAGGCCGTGATTTCACCACGCTGTGCCGGCGACAGCAGATCACCATCGGCAGCCAGCGCACTCTGGGTTGCCAGCAGCATGCGATCGGCATCCACGCGCGCCTCGACCAGGGCACGGGCCTGCATGTCTTCCTGGGCGGTGCTGAAGCCTTCCTGCAGCATGCGTGCCACCTGGTCATCCGACAGGCCATAGGATGGCTTGACGGCCACCTGGGCTTCCACGCCACTGACCTGTTCCTTGGCATGCACGGACAGCAGGCCGTCGGCATCCACCGTGAAACTCACACGGATGCGTGCAGCACCCGCCGCCATCGGCGGAATGCCGCGCAGCTCGAAACGCGCCAGGCTGCGGCAGTCCTGCACCAGATCACGCTCGCCCTGCACCACGTGGATGGCCATGGCGGTCTGCCCGTCCTTGTAGGTCGTGAAGTCCTGGGCGCGCGCCGTGGGAATGGTTTCGTTGCGCGCAATGATGCGCTCGACCAGCCCCCCCATGGTTTCCACACCCAGCGACAGCGGGATCACATCCAGCAGCAGCAATTCACCCGCGGCATTGTTGCCCGCCAGCTGGTTGGCCTGGATGGCAGCACCCAAGGCCACCACCTCATCCGGATTCAGGTTGGTCAGGGGCTGCTTGCCAAACAGCTGGGCCACGGCCTCCTGCACCTGGGGCATGCGGGTCGAACCACCCACCATGACCACGCCCTGCACGTCCTCCACCGTCAACTCAGCATCGCGCAGCGCCCGGCGCACCGCCTGCAGCGAGCGCTTGGTCAGGTGCTCGGTCGCCTGCGCGAAATCCGAGCGCGCCACCGCCTGCTGGAGGGCCGCGCCACTGGGCAACTGCACAGCGAATTCGGTGTGCTCCACATCCGTCAGGCGCTCCTTGCAGGCCTTGGCCGCCACCCGCAGGGCCGCCCAGTCCTCTGCCGACTGCGCCTGCACCCCGGTCTGTGCCAACACCCACTGGGTCAGGGCCGCGTCGTAGTCATCGCCGCCCAGGGCCGAGTCGCCGCCGGTGGAGATCACCTCGAACACGCCCTGGGTCAGGCGCAGCACGGAAATGTCAAAGGTGCCGCCACCCAGGTCGTACACGGCGTAGGTGCCTTCGCTGGCGTTGTCCAGGCCGTAGGCAATCGCTGCCGCCGTGGGTTCGTTGATCAGGCGCAGCAGGTTCAGACCCGCCAGCTTGGCCGCATCCTTGGTGGCCTGGCGTTGCGCATCGTCGAAGTACGCGGGCACGGTGATGACCGCGCCGTAGAGGTCGTCGTTGAACGTGTCTTCCGCGCGGTAACGCAGCGTGGCCAGGATTTCGGCACTGATTTCCACGGGGCTCTTGGTGCCAGCGCGGGTCTGCAGGCTGACCATGCCCTGCTCGGCCTGCGGCTCGAAGGTGTAGGGCAGTTGCTGCACCTGCGCTCCCAGGTCGGACAGGCTGCGACCCATGAAGCGCTTGACCGACACGATGGTGTTGGGCGCATCCTCCACTTCGTGTCCACGCGCCTCGTAGCCAATCTGGCGCTTGCCCTCGGGGGCATAGCGCACCACGGATGGCAGCAACACCCGCCCTTGGTCATCCGGCAGGCACTCGGCCACGCCGTTGCGCACCGAGGCCACCAGGGAATGGGTCGTACCCAGGTCGATCCCCACCGCGATACGGCGCTGGTGAGGATTGGGCGATTGACCGGGTTCGGAGATTTGCAATAAAGCCATGTTCATCAGTCTCTGTGTGAACGGAATGCTCCGCTCTGGACGCCCGCACCGGGGTGTGCTGGACGCGACGTTGCATGCAACGACTGGGTTATTGTTCCAGTTGCTCGCGGCGGCGTTCGATGTCTTGCGCAAAGCGCTCAACAAACATGAGGGATCTCACCACCTGTACGGCCTGTGCCGCCCCCTCCGGCGACGCCAGCAGACGCTCACAATTTTGAAGCATCTGACGCTTGACCAGCATGACCTCATCGGCCAAAGCATCCACATCCGCTTCGGAGTCGGCGTCTTCCAGCGCCTCGCGCCACTCCATCTGCTGCATCAGGAATGCCGCAGGCATCGCTGTGTTGTCCTCGGCACGCACAGGCACGCCAAACAATTCGCACAGATAGGCCGCGCGCTTGAGCGGGTGTTTCAGCCGCTGGTAGGCCTCATTGATGCGCACCGACCATTGCATGGCCACCCGCTGCGCCACACCGCCTTCACCGGCAAAGCGGTCGGGGTGGGTCTGCTTTTGCAGCTCTTTCCAGCGCTCGTCCAGCACCGCGCGGTCCAGCGCAAACTGCCGGGGCAAGCCCATCAATTCGAAATCGTCAGACTGAAGGTTCATGTCAATAAAAAACCGCCAGCACTGCTGCAATGGCGGTTTGAAAAATCAGGGGCAGCACAACCGCCCTTCAGCAATCAGATCCGGAAGCTTTCTCCACAGCCACAGCGATCACGCTCATTGGGGTTGTGAAACTTGAAGCCCTCGTTCAAACCTTCGCGCACGAAGTCCAGCTCCGTGCCGTCGATGTACGCCAGGCTCTTGGGATCGATCATCACCTTGATGCCATGGCTTTCGAACACCACATCTTCAGGTTCGGGCGCGTCCACGTACTCCAGCTTGTAAGCCAGACCGGAGCAACCGGTGGTCTTGACCCCCAGACGCACCCCGATCCCCTTGCCACGCTTGGTGAGGTAACGCCCCACGTGGCGTGCAGCAGCATCCGTCAGCGTGACAGCCATGGTTATGCAGCCGAGGCAGTTTCGCTGTGCTTGGCGCGGTAGTCGTCGACCGCAGCCTTGATGGCATCTTCCGCCAGGATGGAGCAATGCACCTTCACGGGGGGCAATGCCAGCTCCTCAGCGATCATGCTGTTCTTCAGCGCAGCCGCTTCGTCCAGCGTCTTGCCCTTCACCCACTCTGTCACCAGGGAGGACGAGGCAATCGCCGAGCCGCAACCATAGGTCTTGAAGCGCGCATCTTCGATCACGCCCGTTTCAGGGTTGACCTTGATCTGCAGCTTCATCACGTCACCGCAGGCGGGCGCACCCACCATGCCGGTACCCACGCTGTCATCGCCTTTTTCAAACGAGCCAACGTTGCGGGGATTTTCGTAGTGGTCAATGACCTTGTCGGAGTAAGCCATGATGTCTACCTCTTCAAATTCAATCTATGTGACGGCTCAGTGCGCAGCCCACTGGATGGTGCTCAGGTCCACACCGTCCTTGTACATTTCCCACAGCGGGCTCAATTCGCGCAGCTTCTCTACGTTCTTGCGGATGGTCGCAATCGCGTAATCGATCTCTTCCTCGGTGGTGAAGCGGCCGATGGTCATGCGCAGCGAGCTGTGTGCCAACTCATCGCTGCGCCCCAGGGCGCGCAGGACATAGCTGGGCTCCAGGCTGGCCGAGGTACATGCCGAACCCGAGGAAACGGCCAGGCCCTTGATACCCATGATCAGGGACTCACCTTCGACGTAGTTGAAGCTGATGTTCAGGTTGTGGGGCACGCGGTGCTCCATGTCCCCGTTCACGAACACCTGCTCGATGTCCTTCAGACCTTCCAGCAGGCGCTGCTGCAGGCGCTTGGCGTGGTCGAAGTCCTGCTGCATTTCTTCCTTGGCGATGCGGAAGGCTTCACCCATGCCCACGATCTGGTGCGTGGGCAGGGTGCCCGAACGCATGCCGCGCTCATGGCCGCCACCGTGCATCTGGGCCTCCAGGCGCACGCGGGGCTTGCGGCGCACGTACAGCGCACCAATGCCCTTGGGTCCATAGGACTTGTGCGAAGCCAGGCTCATCAGGTCAATCGGCATGGTCTGCATGTCCAGCGGCATCTTGCCCGTGGCCTGTGCAGCATCCACGTGGAAAATGATGCCCTTCTCACGGCACAGATTGCCGATCGTGTTCAGGTCCTGGATCACGCCGATCTCGTTGTTCACGGCCATCACACTCACCAGGATGGTGTCGGGACGGATGGCTGCCTTGAACACATCCAGATCCAACAGGCCGTTTTCCTGCACGTCGAGGTAGGTCACCTCGAAGCCCTGACGCTCCAGCTCACGCATGGTGTCCAGCACGGCCTTGTGCTCGGTCTTCACGGTGACCAGGTGCTTGCCCTTGCCTTGGTAGAAGTGCGCGGCACCCTTGATCGCCAAGTTGTCAGATTCGGTGGCACCACTGGTCCACACGATTTCACGGGGGTCGGCATTGATCAGCTCCGCCACCTGGGTGCGGGCCTTTTCAATCGCTTCCTCCGCTTCCCAACCCCAGGCGTGGCTGCGCGATGCAGCATTGCCAAAGTGCTCACGCAGCCATGGGATCATGGCGTCCACCACGCGCGGATCGCAAGGTGTGGTCGCACCGTAGTCAAGGTAGATGGGGAAATGTGGGGTCATGTCCATGGCTGGCTCTACTGATATCTGTCTGGCAACGCCGGGGTTGCCGATTGAAAACTTGTCCTTGCCTGCCGAGCGCACCCGGCGGGCCGATCACACCATCAAGATTTGGCGAATACGTTGCCCAGTGCGAACACCGAGTTGGGGGCATTCACGCGGATCGGCTTGACCACGGGTGCGGTCGAGATAGCGCGACGCACCACGGGCTTGTCCTCGATCTGGATTCCCTTGGCCAACTGTTCATCAACCAGCTTCTGCAGCGTCACAGAGTCCAGAAACTCCACCATGCGCTGGTTCAGCGCAGACCACAGCTCGTGGGTCATGCAGCGACCGGCCTCACCCATACAGTTTTCTTTGCCACCACACTGGGTGGCATCGATGGGTTCGTCTACCGACACGATGATGTCAGCCACCGTGATTTCTGCAGCCTTGCGAGCCAGGGTGTAGCCACCACCAGGGCCACGGGTGGATTCCACCAGCTCATGACGACGCAGCTTGCCGAACAGCTGCTCCAGGTACGACAGGGAAATTTGCTGGCGCTGACTGATGGCAGCCAGCGTGACAGGACCATTGTTCTGGCGCAGTGCCAGATCGATCATGGCGGTGACCGCAAAGCGGCCTTTTGTTGTGAGACGCATCGTGAGCTCCTTCAGTCAGGCTGTTAGTTACAGAAACATCAATCGCGGTCAATCGGACTGATACCGTCTCCGCCCTTACTCCAGCGCCCTGCCCGTAACCAGCAGGCGCAGAGCCCTTCTCCTAAGAAGTCTTTTGTTGTTGTTGAGTGATAACCCGAAGTATACCAGAAACCCCATCAATTTTGTCGGATACCGCCAATCAACGTCATCAACGCAAGCTATCAAGGAGAAAAAAGTGTTGAAAATCAAGCCCCAAACAGTTTCTGCTTGAGCACGGCCAGCTGGTCCCGCAGACGTGCTGCAGCCTCAAACTCCAGGTTCTTGGCATGCGCCAGCATGTCCTTTTCTAGCTTCTTGATGGCCTTCGCTAGGTCGGCCTCCGACATCACGGCCTCGGCTTCGTGGCGCACCAGGGCCCGCGCCTGGTCGTCGGCCGCACGGCCACTCTTTTCGCTATAGACCCCATCAATCAGGTCTTTCACCCTCTTGACAATTGCCTGTGGCTGAATCCCGTGCGCTTCGTTGTAAGCGATCTGTTTGGCGCGGCGGCGCTCGGTTTCATCGATGGCCTTGCGCATGGAGTCGGTGATGCGGTCGGCGTACAGGATGGCCTTGCCATGCAGGTTGCGTGCCGCGCGGCCAATTGTCTGGATCAGGCTGCGCTCGGCCCGCAGGAAACCCTCCTTGTCGGCATCCAAAATGGCCACCAGCGACACCTCGGGAATGTCCAGCCCCTCGCGCAGCAGGTTGATGCCAACCAGCACGTCGAACACCCCCAGGCGCAGGTCACGAATGATCTCCACGCGCTCCACGGTGTCGATGTCCGAGTGCAGGTAGCGCACCCGCACGCCGTTTTCGGTCAGGTAGTCGGTCAACTGCTCGGCCATGCGCTTGGTCAGCGTGGTGATCAGCACCCGCTGCCCGCGCTGCTCGCGCAGTCGGATTTCCTGCAGCACATCGTCCACCTGGTGGGTGGCGGGCCGCACCTCGATCTCGGGATCCACCAGTCCCGTGGGGCGCACGACCTGATCCACCACCTGCCCGGCATGGGTCTTTTCGTAATCCGCGGGCGTGGCCGAGACAAAGATCACCTGGCGCATGCGCTGTTCAAACTCCTCGAACTTGAGCGGCCGGTTGTCCAGCGCCGACGGCAGGCGAAAGCCATACTCCACCAGCGTGGTCTTGCGCTGCTTGTCGCCGTTGTACATGGCGTTGAGCTGGCCGATCATCTGGTGGCTCTCGTCCAGGAACATCAGCGCGTCCTTGGGCAAGTAGTCGGTCAGCGTGCTCGGCGGCTCACCGGGTGCCGCCCCGGACAGGTGGCGCGTGTAGTTCTCAATGCCCTTGCAGTGCCCCACCTCGCTCAGCATCTCCAGGTCAAAGCGGGTGCGCTGCTCCAGGCGCTGCGCCTCCACCAACTTACCCATGTCCACCAGTTGCTTGCTGCGCTCGCGCAACTCTTCCTTGATGGTCTCGACGGCCGCCAATACCTTGTCGCGCGGCGTGACGTAGTGGCTGCTGGGGTACACGGTAAAGCGCGGAATGCTCTGGCGAATGCGCCCGGTCAGCGGGTCAAACAACTGCAGGCTGTCCACTTCGTCATCAAACAGCTCGATGCGCAGCGCCAGCTCGGAGTTTTCCGCCGGAAACACGTCGATGGTGTCGCCGCGCACGCGGAACGTGCCGCGCGAGAAATCCTGGTCGTTGCGTTGGTACTGCATGCGGATCAGCTGGGCGATGACATCGCGCTGGTTCATGCGATCACCAGTGCGCACCGTCATGATCATCTGGTGGTAGCTCTCGGGCTCGCCAATGCCGTAGATGGCCGACACCGTGGCGACGATGACCACGTCGCGCCGCTCCATCAGGCTCTTGGTGCACGACAGGCGCATCTGCTCGATGTGCTCGTTGATGGCACTGTCTTTTTCGATGAACAGGTCGCGCTGCGGCACATAGGCCTCGGGCTGGTAGTAGTCGTAGTAGCTGACGAAGTACTCCACCGCGTTCTTGGGAAAGAACTCGCGGAATTCGCTGTACAGCTGCGCCGCCAGGGTCTTGTTCGGCGCAAAGATGATGGCGGGCCGCCCCAGGCGCGCGATCACGTTGGCCATGGTGAAGGTCTTGCCCGAGCCCGTCACGCCCAACAGTGTCTGGAAGGCCTCACCATCCTGCACCCCCTCCACCAGCTTGGCGATCGCCGACGGCTGGTCGCCCGCCGGCGGATACGGCTGGAACAACTCGAACGGCGAGCCGTCAAAGTGGGCAAAAGTGCCTTCTGGCGCAGCGGTGCTGATGGATTCTTGCATAGCGTTATGTCCGGCGCGCATGGCGCCCTCGGGAGTAAAATGCCGAGTTAACCCTCGAGCCTAACCCATCAGGTGGGGGCCTTTAGCGTTATATCTACCCCTCAAGGACGATTCATGTCTCTGTTTACCGCCGTCGAAATGGCCCCCCGCGACCCCATCCTGGGTCTGAACGATCAATTTGCCGCCGACACCAACCCCAACAAGGTCAATCTGGGCGTGGGCGTGTACTTCGACGACAACGGCAAGCTGCCCCTGCTGCAATGCGTACAGGCCGCGGAAAAGGCCATGATGGACAAGCCTGCCGCGCGCGGCTACCTGCCCATCGACGGTATTGCGGCCTACGACAACGCCGTCAAGGGCCTGGTGTTCGGTGCCGACTCCGACGTGGTCACCTCCGGCCGTGTCTCCACCGTGCAAGCGATTGGCGGCACGGGCGGCCTGAAGATCGGCGCCGACTTCCTGAAGAAGATCAGCCCCAACGCCAAGGTGCTGATCTCCAACCCCAGCTGGGAAAACCACAAGGCCATCTTCACCAACGCGGGCTTTGAAGTCGGCACCTATGCCTACTACGACGCCGCCACCCGCTCGGTCGACTTCGCCGGCATGCTGGCCGACCTGAACGCCGCCGCCGCCGGCACCATTGTGGTGCTGCACGCCTGCTGCCACAACCCCACCGGCTACGACATCACCGCCGCCCAGTG
Source organism: Comamonas sp. CAH-2 (assembly GCF_009668305.1). Classification (NCBI taxonomy): domain Bacteria; kingdom Pseudomonadati; phylum Pseudomonadota; class Betaproteobacteria; order Burkholderiales; family Comamonadaceae; genus Comamonas; species Comamonas sp. CAH-2. Next base: position 294,547 of record NZ_VSWF01000001.1, on the reverse strand, counting down.
GGATCAAGTGATCGCCGTCGTCAAGGCCAAGGGCCTGGTCGCCTTCCTGGACATGGCCTACCAAGGCTTTGGCCACGGCATCGCCGAAGACGGCGCCGTGATCGGCAAGTTCGTGGCCGCCGGCCTGAACATCTTCGTGTCCACCTCCTTCTCCAAGAGCTTCAGCCTGTACGGCGAGCGCGTGGGCGCCCTGTCCGTGGTCGCCAACGACAAGGAAGAAGCCGCGCGCGTGCTGTCGCAGCTGAAGATCGTCATCCGCACCAACTACTCCAACCCACCCACCCACGGTGGCGCGGTCGTGGCTGCCGTGCTGAACAACCCCGAGCTGCGCGCCCTGTGGGAAAAGGAGCTGGCCGAAATGCGCGTGCGCATCAAGGAAATGCGCCAGAAGCTGGTGGACGGCCTGAAGGCCGCCGGCGTGACCCAGGACATGTCCTTCATCACCACCCAGATCGGCATGTTCTCGTACTCCGGCCTGTCCAAGGACCAGATGGTGCGCCTGCGCTCCGAATTCGGCGTGTACGGCACCGACACCGGCCGCATGTGCGTGGCCGCGCTGAACAGCAAGAACATTGAACACGTCTGCAAGTCGATTGCCGCCGTGATCTAAGGAAAAGGGACCGCGCTGTCCACGCAAAAAGCCACCTGCGGGTGGCTTTTTTGATGGCAGGAGTATTCAAAATACGTAGCTGGTTGCGCTGATCGCACAAGGTATTTCTTATGTTTAGCGTCTGAAACCTTGTGTTGACCAGCGCCAGCAGCTATCAAAACCACGAATCGACGCCCAGGCGTCAACCCTGAACGCTGCGCTGGTTTACAAAACCGGCATGCACACCACACCGACCCTGCAGCCGCTCAGCGGCACCCACATCCTGAGCCTGGCGCTGAACCTGCCCGGCCCCGCCGCCCTCATGCGCTGCCGCGACATGGGTGCGCACTGCACCAAGCTGGAGCCCCCCACCACACCGCCCCAACCCAGCGCCGACCCCATGCACAGCTACAGCCCCGCGGCCTACGCCCAGTTGCATGCCGGCATGCAGGTCCTGCACGCGGACCTGAAAAGCACCGCCGGCCAAGCCACGCTGCACCAGGCGCTGGCGCAGACCGACGTGCTGCTCACCTCCTTCCGCCCCGCTGCCCTGTACAAGCTGGGGCTGTCCTGGGAGAGCCTGCACACCCGCCATCCACGACTGTGCATGGTGCGCATCTTCGGCAGCACCGACCCCGACGAAGCCAACCACGCCGGGCACGACCTGACCTACCAGGCCCAGGCTGGCCTGACCGATGACGGCCACCTGCCCGCCAGCCTGTTCGCCGACATGGCCGGCGCCGTCATGGGCAGCGAGGCCGTGCTGCAAACCCTGCTGCAGCGCAGCCGCAGCGGCCACGGCCACTGTCTGGATGTCGGCCTGGCCCAGGCCGCGCAATGGCTGGCGCTGCCGCGCCACTGGGGCATGACCACGCCGGGCGGTGATGTCGGCGGTGCCCACGCCGGCTACCGCATGTACCCTTGTGCCGACGGCTGGGTCGCACTGGCGGCGTTGGAGCCACACTTTGCCCAGCGCATCGCCCAGGTGGCCGGGCTGGTGCAGCGCGACGGCAGCCTGTCCAGCATGCACCACAGCGGCTCCCACGCCGCACTGGAGCGCTTTTTCGCGCTGCAGCGCTGCGAACAGCTGGCAGCGATGGCAGCACAAAGCGACATCCCCCTACATGTAATTCCAGTCCGAGACAAATAATCTTTGTCAATCAGGAGGCATTGATTTGAACCTATGACCTGAGCCTTTGCGCAAGCAACGAACTATCTCCATCGCCCTGTGGCCTGACCCGCATTGGGATCGGCCCCCACCCTGGAGTTTCCAGTGCCGAGCAATGACCATCGCACGATCCACCATGGCAGGTTTCTGCCTGGAGGCCATGCACCAGCCCCCCATCTGCCGGCCCAAGCTGGCAGCGGGCGCCGTGCGTCCCTGGCCTTCCACTGCGAGGAGTACGCTTGATGCCAAGCCAGACCTCTGCCAGCAAAGCCTACACCCGGCGACGCTGGCTCTTCATCACCGCTGTTGGCGTCCAATTGCTGGTGGCCTGCATCAGCATCGTGCTGATGACCTCGGTGCGCGTCGTTGTGGGTGGCGAGAGCCTGTGGAGCAAAGGATTCAACGCGGCAGCCTTGCACCTCAACCAGTACGCAGAAACTGGCAATACCCAGGATTTTCTGGATTTCCAGGATGCGCTGACGACACCGCTGGGCGTCGGCCAGGCGCGTGAAGCACTGGACGAAGGCGACCGCCACAGCACGCGCATCCGCACCGGCTTGCTGCAGGGAGAAAACCACCCGGACGACGTCGACACACTCTTGTATGCCCTGCCCTGGGTGTGGACCCTGGACGTGCTGGCACCCACGCTGACAATCTGGCGCAGCGGCGATGCCCATGTGCAAGCCCTCAACCAGTTGGGCAAGGACATCTACAACCACCGCAACTCAGGGCGCCCGGTGACAGAGCAGACGATTGCATCCTGGCACGAAGAAATCAACAACATCAGCACCACCGTGGTCCCGCTGGCCAAGAAATTCAACGCAACGCTGGCCAGCAATGCCCGCGATCTGGAATGGCTGCTGATCTTTGTGAACATCTTCACCGCCGCCTTGCTGTGCACCATGCACTGGCTCGCCATCCAGAAAGCGATTGTCGAAAACCGCAAAACCAGCAGCAAGCTGGAGACCGAGCGCCAGCGCAGCAGCACCACCCTGGCCGCCTTGGGCGACGGCGTGCTGAATTTGGACGAGCAGCACCGCATCCGCTACGCCAACCCCTCCGCATCGCGGCTGCTGGACCTGTCGCAAGGCCATCTGCTGGGCCAGGACATCCAGACCATCCTGCCGTTTGCCACCGAGGTGCTGGTCAAACACCTGGCAGGCCCCAAACAGCCGGGAATGGCCCCACGCCGCGACGACAGCGTGCACTGGATCCGCCGCACCTCGGGCGACAACGTGGCCGTCCACGTCAGCGCCACCACGCTGGATGGTGAAAATTCCGGCACCGTGGTGGTGCTGCACGATGTCTCGCAGGAGCAGAACTACATGCGCATGCTGCAATGGCAGCAAAGCCACGACCTGCTGACCGGCCTGGACAACCGCGCCACCTTCGAGAAATACCTGCAGCAGGTGCTGGGCAAGCACCAGGCGAGCCTGCTGCACCTGAACCTGGACCACTTCAAGATGATCAACGCCAGCTACGGCCACGCAGCGGGCGACGAGATCCTGCGCCAGGTCTGCCAGCAACTGCGCCTGGTGCTGCGCGAAAGCGATGTGCTGGCGCGCGTGGGCGGCGACGAGTTCGCCGTGCTGCTGACCCACTGCCCGCCCCATGCCTCGATGCAGTCTGCCGAGCGCTTGCGCCAGTCCATCCACAATCTCAACGTGCAGTGGCGCCAGCACAACCTGCACACCGGCGTCAGCATTGGCGTGGTGCACATCGACCCACAGCAAAGCAGCGATCCGGCCAGCCTGCTGGGCATGGCAGAAAGCGCCTGCAAGCACGCCAAGGAAAGCGGGCGCAACCGCATCACGGTCTACAACCCGCATGACCGCGCCTTCCAGCGCTACCAGGGCGACATGGAATGGGTGCAACGCCTGCGCAACAGCCTGGAAGAAGACAAGTTCACCCTGTTTGCGCAGACGGTCTACCCGCTGCACCCCGAGGACCAGGGGGGGGTGCACTTCGAAGTGCTGCTGCGCCTGTCCGATGTCCCTGGGCAACAGCTGTCGCCGTCCGAATTCATCCCGATCGCCGAGCGCTACGACCTGATGAACCTGATTGACCGCTGGGTCGTGCGGCACGCCCTGCAACTGCTCAAGACGCACCTGGCGCAAGGGGCCGACATTCGCACCTGCTCCATCAACCTGTCCGGCTCCAGCCTGGGGGACAGCGACCTCACCGAGTTCATCCGGCAAAGCATCCTGGAGTTCGGCATCGCCGGCGACAAGCTGTGCTTTGAGATCACCGAAACCAGCGCCATCGCCAGCATGGACAGCGCCATCGCCATGATCACCGAGCTGCGCAAACTCGGTTGCCGCTTCTCGCTGGACGATTTCGGCTCCGGCATGGCCAGCTTCCGGTACCTGCAACAGTTGCCCGTGGACTACCTCAAGATCGACGGCAGCTTCGTGCGCGACATGCTCAAGAACCCCAGCAACTTCGCCATGGTGGAGGCCATCGGCCACATCGGCCACGTCATGGGCAAATCCACCGTCGCCGAGTTCGTGGGCGACCAGGCCACCTTCGACGCCCTGCGCAGCATGGGCATCGACTACGCCCAGGGCTACTACATCGCCACCCCGGTGCCGCTGGACACCACCTACTTCCAGCACGCCCACCAAGCCCCACAGCAGCGCAGCCGGGCCACCGCGACCCCGGCACCGCGCGACTGAGGCCGCCCACAAAAAAGCCAGCGCAGGCGCTGGCTTCTGGGGTCAGCGCCTTCAGCGCTTGGGCTTGGGTTTGCCCCCTGCCGCAGGGCGTGGCTTGACGCCGGGGCGCGGCGGCAGCCCAGTGTGCTGGGTCAGCAGCTTGCCGGGACGCGGTGCGTTGCCACGCACCTCGGACCCGCGGAAGCGCACATCGCTCTTGGGCTCCATCAGGGCGTGCTCGTCCTGCTTGCGCGGGCGCAGCGCCACGGCCTTGCCATCCTGGTTGGTGGTATAGCCCAGGCCGGTCTTGCCGCCTGCCGAGGGCGTGCTGTTCTTCTTGCGCGCGCTCTGGTAGCTGCCATCCACCATGGGCTGGAAGGTCGGAATCAGGTGGTGCTTGCCGTTGCCGATCAGATCGGCACGCCCCATGGTCTTGAGCGCATCGCGCAGCAGCGGCCAGTTGTTCGGATCGTGGTAGCGCAGGAAGGCCTTGTGCAGGCGGCGGCGCTTTTCACCGCGCACAATGTCCACGGTTTCCTCGTCCCGGTCGCGCATTTCGCGGCGTACCTTGGTCAAGGTGTTGCGGCCGCTGTGGTACATGGCCGTGGCCGTGGCCATGGGGCTGGGGTAGAAGGTCTGCACCTGGTCGGCGCGGAAACCGTTCTTCTTCAGCCAGATGGCCAGGTTCATCATGTCCTCATCGCTGGTGCCGGGGTGGGCAGCGATGAAGTACGGGATCAGGAACTGCTTCTTGCCCGCTTCTTCGCTGTACTTCTCGAACAGCTGCTTGAACTTGTCGTAGCTGCCGATGCCGGGCTTCATCATCTTGGACAACGGGCCGGACTCGGTGTGTTCGGGCGCGATCTTCAGGTAACCACCCACGTGGTGCTGCACCAGCTCGCGCACGTATTCGGGCGACTTGACGGCCAGGTCGTAGCGCAGGCCCGAGCCGATCAGGATCTTCTTGATGCCCGGCAGCTTGCGCGCGCGGCGGTAGATGTTGATCAGCGGGCCGTGGTCGGTGTGCAGGTTCGGACAGATGCCGGGGAACACGCAGCTGGGCTTGCGGCAGTGCTTCTCGATCTCGGGGCTGGAGCAGCCCAGGCGGTACATGTTGGCGGTGGGGCCGCCCAGGTCGGAGATGGTGCCGGTGAAGCCCTTGACCTTGTCGCGGATGTCCTCGATCTCCTGGATGATCGAATCTTCGGAACGGCTCTGGATGATGCGGCCTTCGTGCTCGGTGATCGAGCAGAAGGTGCAGCCGCCGAAGCAGCCACGCATGATGTTGACCGAGGTGCGGATCATCTCCCAGGCCGGGATCTTGGTCGCGCCTTCGTGGCTGCCGTGCTCGTCGGCATAGCTGGGGTGCGGGCCACGCGCGTACGGCAGGCCGAACACCCAGTCCATCTCGGCCGTGCTCAGCGGGATGGGCGGCGGATTCAGCCACACATCGCGTGCCGTCGCGCCCTCCCCGTGGGCCTGCACCAGGGCGCGGGCATTGCCGGGGTTGGTCTCCAGATGCAGCACGCGGTTGGCGTGAGCGTACAGAATTGGATCGCTCTTGACCTGCTCGTAGCTAGGCAGGCGCAGCACGGTCTTGTCGCGCGGAGGCTGCTTGGCCTTGCTGCGCAGCGACAGGTTGGGCATGAACTGGATGGGCTGCACGGCCGGCATCGCCGATTCAGCAGCATTTTGGCCTGTCGCGCACGCTGCGCCTGCGCTAGGTGCTATACCGTTTGCAGCATCTTCCTTGGAGCAGCTCTGGCCCTGGGCCGCGGCCTGCTCGCTGGTGGTCATGTAGGGATTGATATGGGGCTCGACCACACCGGGCTCGTCCACCACGGAGGAATCCACCTCGAACCAGCCGTCTTCGGAGCTGCGGCGGAAGAACGCCGTGCCGCGCACGTCGGTGATGCTTTCCACCGGATCGCGCCGGGCAATGCGGTGCGCCACTTCGACCAGGGCGCGCTCGGCGTTGCCATACAGCAGGATGTCGCACTTGCTGTCCACCACGATGGAGCGGCGCACCTTGTCGCTCCAGTAGTCATAGTGGGCAATGCGGCGCAGCGAACCCTCGATGCCACCCAGCACGATGGGCACATCCTTGTAGGCCTCGCGGCAGCGCTGGCAGTAGACGATGGCCGCACGGTCCGGGCGCTTGCCGCCGACGTCGCCGGGGGTGTAGGCATCGTCGCTGCGAATCTTGCGGTCCGCCGTGTAGCGGTTGATCATGGAATCCATGTTCCCCGCCGTCACGCCCCAGAACAGATTAGGCTTGCCCAGGGCCTTGAAGGCCTCGGCGCTCTGCCAGTCGGGCTGGGCGATGATGCCCACGCGGAAGCCCTGGGCTTCCAGCACGCGCCCGATCACCGCCATGCCGAAGCTGGGGTGGTCGACGTAGGCATCCCCGGTCACCAGGATGATGTCGCAGCTGTCCCAGCCCAGCTGATCCATCTCTGCCCGGCTCATCGGCAGAAACGGGGCCGTGCCAAAGCGTTTCGCCCAGTACGGGCGATAGCTGGTCAGCGGCTTGGCATCGCGCTGAAAAAAGGAAACATCAATCGGTGCGTTCATCGAGGGATTTCGTGCGGGAAAATTCAACCCGCCAGTGTACGTTTGACCCTCCAACATTGGAGGCTGTAGGCTTATAGCACCGCGACCCAGCCATGCGCTGGGCGTACCCTGGCCTGCCCGGCTGCGCCGCCGTCCCTTTTTTCTCCGCACTCCCGACCATGAGCATTGTCGTCTTTCACCTGCACAACGCCCAGCCCGCTGCCGAAGCCCCTGTCTGGGTGCCGCAGTGCCATGCCTACAGCGACAGCGCCATGACCCAGGCGCTGGCCCACTGCCAAAGCCTGCGCGCCGACCCGCGCAACGCCCATGTCTGCATCTCGTCCGACCTGAGCGAGATGGTCGGCACGCTGGGCGTGGCGGCGGTGGAGAACGGCCGCACTCCCGATGGCGAACCCTACGACTGGAGCAAGGCCGGCCGCGCCGGGGCCGTGCGCCGCCGCTAGGCGCCGGACATTCACTATCGAATCGGCGTTTTGCGCAATACCAGCAAGCGCTGACTGCTATGGTTTAAGAATTTTCCTGGGGTGGCTTGTCCACCGCGGCCTTCCAGCCGAAATGCTGCAAGCCCGGCAGGGCGGCCTGCGCAGCGGCATAGCCCGCAGCCACGGCCTCCTTGGCGCGGTGGAAATCCAGCAGCCCCATGTCGGACAGCCTGGGGGCGATCACCAGCTCTGGTGGATCGCCCGCCATGCGGCTGCGCGTGATGCGCATCTGCATGATGTTGACACTGGTCATCGCCACATCCAGCAGCGAAGGAATGGGGATCGCATCGCTGGCCGGGGTGGCGCGCCCGGCACGCCGCCCCCGCAGGCGGCTTTGCAGGCGCGCCATCCAGGCCGCGCTGTGCGCATCCACCACCTCCGCCGGCTGGCCAGCCGTATCGTCGGGGTGCGTCGCCACCACCCCCAGGGGGTGCATGTGGCGGTGCAGCAAGCTGGCGTTCAAATCCACGGCGATGACAATGTCCGCCCCCATGGCACGCGCCAGCGAGGCCGGCACCGGGTTGACCAGGCCGCCATCGGCCAGCAGCCGCCCCTCGCGCACCACCGGGGTGAACAGGCCCGGCATCGCGATCGAGGCCCGCACCGCGTCGGCGATGGAGCCATGGCGCAGCCAGACCTCGGCGCCCGAATGCAGGTCCGTGGCCACGGCGGCAAACGGCAGGGCCGAATCCTCGATGTTGAAATCCGCAAAATTGCGGCGCCAGAAGCTGATCAGCTTCTCGCCCTTGAGCATGCCGCCCGACAGGTTGAAGTCCATGAAGCCGAAGACATCGCGCATGCCCAGGCTTTGCACCCAGTCGGCAAACCGCTCCAGCTCGCCGGCGGCATAGGCCGCGCCGACCAGGGCACCGATCGAGGCGCCACAGACCACATCGGGGCGGATGCCGGCTTCGTCCAGCGCCTGCAGCACACCGATGTGCGCCCAGCCGCGTGCCGAGCCACTGCCCAGCGCCAATCCAATCTTCGGGGTGCGCCGGGCCAGTGTCATGCTCAGTTCTCCGTAGCGTTCAGCAGGGCCAGCATGCCGGCTTCGTCCAGCACGGGCACGCCCAGTTCCTGGGCCTTGGCCAGCTTGCTGCCGGCCTCGGCCCCCGCGATCACATAGCTGGTCTTCTTGCTGACCGAGCCGCTGACCTTGGCGCCGGCCGCCTCCAGCAATTCCTTGGCGGCATCGCGCCCCAGGGTGGGCAGGGTGCCGGTCAGCACCACGGTCTTGCCCGCCAGCACCTGCGGGGCTTTTTCCGCCGGTGCGCCCTCGTCCCAGTGCACGCCGCAGGCGCGCAACTGCTCCACCACCTCGCGGTTGTGGGGCTGGGCGAAGAAGGTGTGGATGCTTTCGGCCACCACCGGCCCCACGTCACGCACCTGCAGCAACTGCTCGACGCTGGCGTCCATGATGGCGTCCAGCGTGCCGAAATGGCGCGCCAAGTCCTTGGCCGTGGCCTCCCCCACGTGGCGGATACCCAGGCCGAACAGGAAACGGTTCAGCGTCGTGGACTTGGATTTCTCCAGCGCTGCCAGTACGTTTTGGGCCGATTTTTCAGCCATGCGATCCAGTGAAGACAGCGCGGTCAAGCCCAAGCGGTACAAATCCGGCAAGGTGCGCACCACATGGCCATCCACCAACTGGTCCACCAGCTTGTCGCCCAGGCCTTCGATGTCCATGGCGCGGCGCGCGGCAAAGTGCAGGAGGGCTTCCTTGCGCTGCGCCGGGCAGAACAGCCCGCCGGTGCAGCGGTGGTTGGCCTCACCGGGTTCGCGCACCACCTCCGAGCCACAGATCGGGCAGGCCTTGGGCATCTGGAAGTTGGGTACGTAGACCGGGCGCTCGCCGGGCACCTTGCCCACCACCTCGGGAATCACATCACCAGCGCGCCGCACGATGACGGTGTCACCCACGCGCACGCGCTTCTTGCGGATTTCAAACAGGTTGTGCAGCGTGGCATTGGTCACCGTGACCCCGCCCACGCTGACCGGTGCCAGCCGCGCCACGGGCGTGAGCTTGCCGGTGCGCCCGACCTGCACGTCAATGCCCTCCATGACGGTGGGCATTTCCTCGGCCGGGTACTTGTGCGCCACGGCCCAGCGCGGCTCGCGCGTCACAAAGCCCAGCTGGCGCTGCAGGGCCAGGCTGTTGACCTTGTAGACCACGCCGTCGATTTCATACGGCAGGCTGGCACGCTGCTGGCCCAGCTCGGCATGGAAAGCCACCAATTCAGGAGCACCCCGCGCAATGCAGACCTGCGCTGCCACCGGAAAACCCCAGGTGCGCAGCTGCTGCAGCAAGCCATAGTGGGTGCTGAACACCGGCCCGCCCTGCTCGGGCGGTGTCACCTCGCCCACGCCGTAGGCAAAGAAGGACAGCGGCCGTTGCATGGCGATGTGCGAATCGAGCTGGCGCACCGAGCCCGCCGCCGCGTTGCGCGGATTGGCAAACAGCTTGCCGCCGGCGGCTTCCTGGCGCGCATTCAGCGCCTGGAAGTCGGCACGGCGCATGTAGACCTCGCCGCGCACTTCCAGCACCGGGGGCACACCGTCCGGCAGGCTCAGGGGGATCTGGCGGATGGTGCGGATGTTGTGGGTCACGTCCTCGCCCACCTCGCCATCGCCGCGCGTCACGGCGTGCACCAGGCGGCCCTGCTCGTAGCGCAGGCTCATCGCCAGGCCGTCGAACTTGGGCTCGGCCACGTACTCCACAGGCGGCGCGGCCAGGTCCAGTTCCAGCTCGCGGCGGATGCGTGCATCGAAGGCCTCGGCGCCCGAAGCCTCGTTGTCGGTTTCCGTGCGGATGGACAGCATGGGCACCACGTGGCGCACCGGCTTCAATCCCTCCAGCACCGCACCGATGACCCGCTGCGTGGGCGAATCCGGCGTCTGCAGCGCGGGGTAGGCGCCTTCCAGGGCCTGCAGCTGCTGGAACACGCGGTCATACTCGCCATCGGGCACCGAGGGCGCATCCAGCACATAGTATTCATGCGCCCACTGGTTCAGCTGGGCACGCAGCTGCTGCACCTTGGCAACAACGGTTTTAGGAGCAGCAGGCGTAGGCTGCTCGGGCGCTGGAGCGCCAAAAAGGTCCAGATTGTCGTGCATGCCGCCTCAATTGAACAGACGGCGCGCCAGCATGGAGCCGGCCGACAGTTCGCGGCTGTCGAGCTTGTCGTACAGCTTTTGCAGGTCGGCCTCGATCGGGTCCAGCACCTGGGGCAGCAGCTGGTAGCCGTTCTGGTCGCACAGCATGCCGTCCATGCCTTCGCACAGCACCTGCACCACCTGGCGCAGGCGTGCAAACGGCTCCTCGGTGCGCGGCACCTGGGGCACATCCAGGCTCAGCCAGACCTCGTGCACGGCGGTCTGGTCCAGGTTGTCGGCCTGGGCCGCCTGGGCGTCGTAGGCCAGGGTCAGCAGCGGCGCATGGCCGGGCGTTTCGGACGGCAGCAGCATGCGCCCTGGCATGGTGGCCGGCACGAAGCCGACGGCCGCGGCGTGCTGCTCGATGTAGCCCGGGCTCCAGGCCGCGCGGCGCGGGCGCAGCATGAAGCTCAGCTGCGCATCGTGCTCGCCGGCGAACTGGTCCAGCTCGCGTGCGCGCGCCACTTCGTGCAGCATGTCGGGCAGGTCCACGGCGGCATTCAGCGCATCGCCAAAGCCCTGCACCTTGGCCACAAACTCGGAAAATTCGATCTCGTTGAGCGCCCCCAGGCGGTTGGCCAGTTGCACCCCGGCCTGAAACGCCGTGTAGCGCTGGCCGGCACGCACGGTTTCCCATTCCTGGGTCGCGGCGTTCAGGCCTTCGATGCGGAACTGCTTGCTGCCGGCGCGGCGCGTGGTGGGCTGCACCATCAGGGCGGCATCGCCGGTGACCACGTGCTCCACGCGCAGCGGGGCAATCGCGTCGATCAGGCCATCCAGCGCCAGCTTGCGCTCGGCCGCCGCCGCGGGCGACACGGCCACGGCCGCACCGCCATCCACCGCGGCCGTGGCCGGCGCGGCGTCCAGCGCCGGATCGGCGGCCCAGATGCCGGCCTGCGCCTCTTGCGCGGGTGCGGTGTCCATCAGGGGGTCGACCACCGGCGCGCGGTGGCTGGGTGGCAGATCGGTCACATCCACGCCGTCCAGGGCCGGGTCGAAGCGCGAATGCCCCTCGCCCAGGCGCGTGTCCCCGTCGGCATACTGCGCGCGCTTGGGGGCATTGCGCCGGTGGGTCCAGGTGTTGTAGGCCACGATCAGGCCCAGCAGGATCACCCCCACCACGGCCAGACTGATTTGAAGGGTACTCATGGAATTGCTTCGTCCCGTAATCCGTTGACTCAGGCGTGGGCCATGGACAGGGCCGATTCCATGTCCACGGCCACGATGCGCGAGACACCTTGCTCCTGCATCGTCACACCGATCAGTTGTTGCGCCATCTCCATGGCAATCTTGTTGTGGCTGATGAACAGGAACTGGGTTCCCTTGCTCATGCTGGCCACCAGTTTGGCATAGCGCTCGGTGTTGGCGTCATCCAGCGGCGCGTCCACCTCGTCCAGCAGACAGAACGGCGCGGGGTTGAGCTGGAAGATGGCGAACACCAGCGCAATCGCCGTCAGGGCCTTTTCGCCACCCGACAGCAGGTGGATGGTCTGGTTCTTCTTGCCCGGTGGCTGGGCCATGACCTGCACGCCGGAGTCCAGAATTTCATCGCCGGTGATGATCAGTTTGGCCTGCCCGCCACCAAACAGCTCGGGGAACATGCGGCCAAAGTGCTCGTTCACCGTGTTGAAGGTGCCCGACAGCAGCTCGCGCGTCTCGTTGTCGATCTTCTTGATGGCGTTTTCCAGCGTGGTCATGGCCTCGGTCAGGTCGGCCATCTGGGCATCCAGGAAGGTCTTGCGTTCCTTGGCCAGCTGCAGCTCTTCCAGGGCCGCCAGATTGACCGCGCCCAGGGCCGCGATCTCGCGGTGCAGGCGGTCGATTTCCGACTGCAGGCCGTGCAGCTTGACATTGCCTTCGAGGATGGACTGCGCCACCGCCGCCAGGTCGGCCCCGGCTTCGGCCAGTTGCTGCTCGTACTGGGCACTGCCCAGCGAGGCGGCCTGCTCCTTGAGCTGGAATTCGGTGATGCGCGCGCGCATCGGGTCCAGCGCGCGTTCGATCTGCACGCGGCGCTCGTCGCTGGCACGCAGCTTGTTGGTCAGGTCTTCGTAGGCGCTGCGCGCGGTGGCCACGGCCTGCTCGCGCTCCATCTTCAGCGCCAGCGCGTCCTGCAGTCCGCCCTGGGCGGCGGCATCGTTCAGGCGCCCCTGCTCGGCCTGCGCACGCTCGCGCTCTTCCAGCAGCGCCTTGGTCTGCTGCTCGGCGGTTTCCAGCGTGCGCTGCAGCTCGCCTTGGCGGGCCTGCATGCTGCGCTGGCTGAACGTGGCCTCCTGTGCTCGGCGCTCCAGCGTGCGCAGCTGCTCCCGGCTTTCGGCCAGCTTGCGCTCGGCCTCGATCACGCGGTCGTCCAGCTGGGCATGCAGCTCCTGGCTGTCGGCCAGCTGCATGTCCAGCTCTTCAAAGCGTGCCTCGGCGGCCACGGCGCGCTCCTGCAGCTCGTCCAGCGCGGCCTGCACCTCGGCCACGTCGGCCTCGATCTGTGCCGTGCGCGCGCGCGCCTGCTCGGCCTGCTGCGTCAGGCGCAACATGTCCACCTGCAGCTCGTGCGCGCTCTGCTTGGCCTCACTGGCCTCGCGGCGCGCGCTGACCAGGCGCTGCGAGGCGTCGCCATAGGCGGCCTCGGCCTTGGCCAGGGCGGTGCGGGTTTCTTCGCTGATCAGGGCCTGGGCGCGCAGTTCTTTTTCCAGGTGTTCGATCTCCTGGGCGCGCGCCAGCAGGCCGGACTGCTCCGAATCCTGCGCATAAAAGCTCACGCTGTGCGCCGTCACGGCATGGCCCGTGGGCACATAGATGGTGTCGCCGGGCCGCAGCTGCGCCCGGTGGCTCAGCGCCTCGTCCAGCGAAGCAGCGGTGTAGCAACCGGCCAGCCATTCACAGAGCACGGCCTTGAGGCCCGCGTCGGTCACGCGCAGCAGGTCGGCCAGCAGGGGCAGGCCCTGGCTGGTCAGCGCGATGCTGGCGTCGGGCCGGGAGTAAAACGCCAGGCGCGCCGGCGGGGCATCCTTGGCGCCGGCACCCAGGAAGCCGCGCACCATGTCCAGGCGGCTGACTTCCAGCGCGCCCATGCGCTCGCGCAAGGCCGCTTCCAGCGCGTTTTCCCAGCCGGCTTCCACGTGAATCTTGGTCCACAGGCCTTGCAGGCTTTCCAGCCCATGCTGGGCCAGCCAGGGCTGCAGCTTGCCATCGGTCTTGACCTTTTCCTGCAACGCCTTGAGGGCCTCCATGCGCGCGGCCAGCTCGGCCTGCTTGGAGGTCTCGGCATTCAGGGCCTGCTGGCGCTGGCGCCGCTCGTCATCGAGCTGGGGCACGCTGTCCTGCAGCTCCACCAGCACCGCCTCGGCCATCTCGGCCATCTCGGCGGCGTCCGCGTACTGGGCGCTGACCTGCTGCAGCCGGTCTTCGTCGGGGGCAGCCAGCGCATTGCGATCGTTGCGCAGGCGCTCCAGCCGGGCTTCGTGCTGGCGGGTTTGCTCGTTCAAGCTGCGCTGCTCGGCGGCCAGCACCTGGATCTGCTGCTGCACCTGCACCACCTGCTGGCGCTGGGTATTGGCCTTGTGCTGGGTGGCGCGCAGCGCGTCTTCGAGGTCCGGCAGGCGCTGGCTCTGCTCTTCCAGCTGCGCGGCCAGCATTTCGGCCTGCTCTTCGGCATCCATGCCGCTGGCGGCCAGGTGTTCCAACTCGGCTTCGGCATCGTCTTTGCGCTGCGCCCACTGGGCGATCTGCTCGGCCAGCTGCTGCATGCGCTGCTCGACGCGCTGGCGCCCCTCGACCACGTAGCGGATCTCGGCCTCCAGCTTGCCCACCTCGGCCGTGGCTTCGTACAGCCGCCCCTGGGCCTGGTTGACCTGGTCGCCGGCCTCGTAGTGCGCCTGGCGCACGGCTTCGAGGTCGGCCTCGATGTGGCGGATTTCCGCCATGCGGCTTTCCAGCTCGTTGACGGCCTGCAGGCCTTCCTGGCGGATCTTGGCCAGATCGCCCTCGGCATCCTGCTTTTTCAGGAACCACAGCTGGTGCTGCTTGAGCGTCACGCTGGCCTGCAGCGTGTTGTACTGGGCCGCCACCTCGGCCTGCTTTTCCAGCTTGTCGAGGTTGGCATTCAGCTCGCGCAAGATGTCCTCGACGCGCGTCAGGTTCTCGCGCGTGTCGCCCAGGCGGTTTTCGGTCTCGCGGCGGCGCTCCTTGTACTTGGACACGCCGGCCGCCTCTTCCAGGAACAGGCGCAGCTCCTCGGGGCGCGACTCGATGATGCGGCTGATGGTGCCCTGGCCAATGATGGCGTAGGCGCGCGGACCCAGACCAGTGCCCAGGAACACGTCCTGCACATCGCGGCGGCGCACTGGCTGGTTGTTGATGAAGTAACTGCTGTTGCCATCGCGCGTGAGCACGCGCTTGACGGCGATTTCCGTGAACTGGCCCCATTGGCCGCCCGCGCGGTGGTCGCTGTTGTCAAACACCAGCTCCACGCTGGAGCGACTGGCCGGCTTGCGGTGCGTCGTGCCATTGAAGATCACGTCCTGCATGCTCTCGCCGCGCAACTCGCTGGCCTTGCTCTCCCCCAGCACCCAGCGCACGGCATCCATGATGTTGGACTTTCCGCAACCGTTGGGGCCGACCACGCCGACCAGCTGGCCCGGCAGCAGGAAGTTGGTGGGTTCGGCGAAGGACTTGAAGCCGGAGAGCTTGATCGAATTAAGGCGCACGGAGGTCGGGTCGGAGAAGCAGACGTGGCAACAGTGGAAACCAGGGGCCGATGATAACGCGCCTGCTTACAACTGCCGCCCGGGCCTCGGCGCGGACTTTGTAACAAAAAAGGCTTTTGCGCAGGTTCAGCCAGCGCGTTCAGCTCTCAATTCAGGAGTTGACGGTCCGCGAGGGTTCTCACACCGGGCGCGGCGCCAAGGCGATGATGGCCATGCCGCACAGGCAGACGGCGACGCCGGCCCATTCCCAGGCCGTGGGACGCAGGCCATCCACCAGCCACAGCCAGACCATGGCCACGGCCACGTAGACACCGCCGTAGGCGGCATAGACCCGACCGGCGGCAGCCGGGTGCAGGCTCAACAACCAGACAAAAGCCACCAGACTGGCGGCCGCCGGCAGCAGCAACCAGGCGCTGCCGCCCTGCTTGAGCCACAGCCACGGCAGGTAGCAGCCGAGAATTTCGGCCACGGCCGTCGCCACAAACAAACCCGCTGTCTTCAGCAACCCGGCCAGGCTGCCCACCCAAACCGTGTCAGGCATGGCTGCGCTCCGTGCGCGCCGCACCATAGGCCCGTGTCCAGGTCTCGAATTCTGCGATCGGCTTGGGCTGGCTGAACAGGAAGCCCTGCCAGTAATGGCAGCCGCTGGACGCCAGGAATTCGCGCTGCGCCTCGGTCTCCACGCCTTCGGCGATCACCTGCAGGCCCAGGCTGTTGCCCAGAGCGATGATGGAGCGCGCAATCGTGGCGTCGTTGGCGCTGGACAGTACCTCGTAGACAAAACTCTGGTCGATCTTGAGCTTGTCCAGCGGCAGGCGCTTGAGGTAGCTCAGCGACGAATAGCCCGTGCCGAAATCGTCCAGCGAGAAGATCACACCCATGGCCTTGAGCTGCACCATCTTGCGGATGGTGTCCTCGACATCGGCCAGCAGCATGCCCTCGGTCAATTCCAGCTCCAACATGCGCGGCGGTGCACCAGTGACGCGCAGGGCCTGCTGCACCTGCTCCACAAAGCTGGGCTGGTAGAACTGGCGCGGACTGACGTTGACCGACATGGTCAGGCCCGCCATCTGCGGGTCCTTGGCCCACTGCGCCAGCTGGCGGCAGGCGGCGTACAGCACCCACTCGCCCAGCGGCAGGATCAGGCCGGACTCTTCGGCCGCTGGCACGAACACGCTGGGGGAGATAAAGCCCTTGACCGGGTGCTTCCAGCGCAACAGCGCCTCGGCACCGATCACCTTGTCCTTTTGCACCTGGGGCTGGAAGTACAGGTCGAACTCATGGCGCTCCAGGGCCAGGCGCATGTCCTTTTCCATCTCGACCCGGGCGCTGACGGCCTTTTGCATGCTGGGATCAAAGAACTGCAGGGTGTCGCGGCCCGCGCTCTTGGCCTGGTACAAGGCCAGGTCAGCGCGCTTGAGCAGCTCTTCCACGGTGTCGCTCTTGCCGCTGAACACCACGGCCCCCATGCTGACGGTGACGTGAAAGTCCTGCGCCCCCAGGTAGAACGGCGTGCGCAGCGCCTCCAGCACCGCGCAGCCCACCTGCTCGGCACGGCGTCCGGCCTCCAGGGGCTCGCTGGGCAGGTCCTCCAGGACCACGGCGAACTCGTCCCCCCCCTGGCGCGCCAGGGTGTACTGGCCCGCGATGCAGTTGCTCAAGCGCGTGGCCACCAGACGCAGCAGTGCATCGCCATGCTGGTGGCCCAGGGTTTCGTTCAGGGATTTGAAATTGTCGATGTCCAGCAGCAGCAACGCACCCTTGCCACCGCCCGGGCGCTGGCAGCGGGCCACGGCCTCGGCCAGCCGCTCCAGCAGCAGTCGGCGGTTGGGCAGCTGGGTGACGGTGTCGTAAAAGCCCAGCCAGCGGATTTCCTCTTCCGCGGCCTTGCGCTGGCTCAGGTCCACAAAGCTCAGCAGGATGCGCCCGCCCAGGAAGCGGCCCGACACCTCGATGGGCAGCTCCTTGCCGTCCTTGCTGCGCAGCAGGTATTCGGCCGCCGGCATGTTGACGCCGGTGGGCACCACCTCGCAGCGCCCCGCGTTCAGGCGCTGCAGCAGCGCGGCATGCTGCATGGCGTCCACGCACAGCAGGCGCCACAGCGTGGTTTCGTCGGCCATGTCGCACTGCGACCAGCCGGTCATCACCTCGAACTGGTGGTTCACGAACTCGATGTTGCCGCTGGGCCCGACCACCACCAGCCCCACCGGCATATAGCGCAGCATTTCGCTGGAATAGGCTTCGCGCGCGTGCAGCTGCGCCTGCAGGATCTGGCGTTCGGTCACATCCAGCAGCAACACAATCTGGCGGCCCATGGACTGGCCGGTGTTGTCCACCACGGGCGAGACCCAGACCTCGGTCCAGACCTCGCTGCCATCGGCGCGCACCATGCGCTGCGTCACCGTGAAATGGGCCAGACGGCCGGCCGCCAGCGCGCCTTCCAGGCGCTGGAACTCGGGGCGTTCCTCGGGGTGCAGGATCTGGTAGAGATCCATCATCTCCAGCGTCTTGGGGTCATAGCCCACAACATCGGAGAAGCGGCTGTTCACGCTGAGATAGCGGCCGGTGCCGGGCTCGATCTCGGCCACGCCGATCGCCGACTGGTGCAGCAGCGCCTTGAGGCGGTCGCTTTGCTGGCGCAGCAAGTTGTGCTTGACGCGGGTCTGGAATTGCGCGCGCAGCCGCTGGTGCGACAGCACGGCCACCAGGGCCGCCAGCACCAGGGTCGCGCCCAGCCCGCCAATCCCGACAATCATGGGATAGGCGCTTTCCAGCGCCGACAGCACCTGGGGCTGGGGCGCGAACTCCAGCGACCAGATGCGCCCCCAGACCAGCAGCTCATGCTGCACTTTGGGGGCACTGGCCGGCAACTGTGCCCAGCCATCGCTCACATAGATGGGCAGGCGCGGTGTGCGGCTGGTGGCACTGCGGTGCGAAGCCGAGCCCTGGTCCTGGATCGACACCAGTCCCTGCTCCAGCCCCCCGCGTGCCATGAAATGCTCCAGCAACTGGTCGGCACGCAGGCCCATCGCCAGAATGTCGCCTTGGTGCACCGCGGCGGACCGGGCCGAGGCCGGCCACATCGGCATGCCGATGACCACCCGCTGCGGCGAGGCATCCCCACCCAGCACCGCGAACGGCTCGCTCATGCTGGGCTCCAGGCTTTCGGGCAGCCGGGCCCACAGCTGTGTCAGCGCTTCCAGGTTCTGGGCGTTCTCGCCCATCCAGACATCGGTGCTGCGGGTGGGCCAGACATCGGCCATTTCATAGCCGGCCACGGCCGAAGGCATGCGCCGCACCAGGCTCAGGAATTCCACACCCGGATAGCGCTGCGCATTGAGCTGGGGCAGCAGCGGCGAAGACAGGCTATCCGGCGATTTGCCGAGCACGGCCATACCATAGACCAGCTCGCCATAGGCATCCATCTTCTGTTCCAGCGCGCTGCTGAGCTGCAGGGCCTGCTGCTCCAGACGCTCCAGTGTCATGCTGGCCCGGTGCGCTTCCAGGGTGTGCCACAGGCCCAGACTCAGGGCACCACCCACTGCGCAGACGGTCGCGGAAAGCCACCACAGTTGCAATCGCTGTCGGAACTTAGAGCGAAGTTTCATGAATCACTAGAGCTGTGCCGCAATGCAGGTATGCAATTGCTAACAAAAATTAACCGAAGCGATAGCATAACCTTGGCTCAGGCCCTGTTTGGGCAAACCAAACTGCTAAATAACCCTGAGTCGACCACGCTCACAGGGGCTTGAGCCGGGACTGGTGTTCTGTAAACAAATGCTTCAGTAGTTTCCATACCACTTGGATGCGCGGCACCCCCTTGGCTTCCTCGGGCATGGACATCCAGAAGCTGCGCTCGAACCGCGCCTGCTCGGGCAGCACGCGCTGCAGCAGCGGGTCCCGGTCGGCCAGGAACGCCGGCAGCACCGCCAGGCCTGCGCCGGCGCGCACGGCCTCGTACTGCGCCGCGATGCTGGTGCTGCGGAACACGAAATGGGTGGGCTTGTACAGCTGCGACAGCAGTTGCAGCTCCTGCGAGAACAACAGGTCGTCGACGTAGTGGATGAACTGGTGGTGGCGCAGGTCCTCGCTGCTGTGCACCAGCGGCTTGCGCGCCAGGTACTGGCGCTCACCATACAGATACAGGTGATAGTCGGTCAGCTTGCTGACCACCACCGTGCCGCGCTTGGGCCGCTCCAGGGAAATGACGATGTCCGCCTCGCGCCGCGACAGGTGCATCAGCCGGGGCAGCGCCAGCAGATCCACCGACAGCTTGGGGTACTGCAGCGACAGGCGCGACAGCGGCGCGGCCAGCAGTTGCACACCCAGCCCCTCGGTCACGCCAACGCGCACCAGCCCGGCCACCGCCGCATGCTCGGCATCGCTGTGCCGCGCCAGGTGCTCGATGCCGCTGGCGGCCTGCTCCATGGCCTGGGCCGTGGGCAGCAGCTGGCGCCCGGCCTGGTTGAGCTTGTGCCCCGTGGCATCGCGCACGAACAGCGGGGTACCCAGCTGGTGCTCCAGCGCCTGGATGCGCCGGGCCACGGTGGTGTGCTCCACGCCGAGTGCACGCGCCGCCCCCACCAGCGTGCCGGTGTGGGCCAGGGCCGCAAAGAAACGCAAATGATCCCAATCCATGCCCACAGTATGACTGTGCATTTATGCAAAGCCAAGGTGCGTAAATGCGTATTGCTTTGGCAGTTTTGCACACCTAGCATGTCCTCCATGGTCGGGCGAATGCACCGCAGCCGCTGCCAAGCCCACCTGATTCCTACAACACCCTGGAGACACGCACCATGAATGCACCTGCTTCCCAAGCCGTCCTGGCCCCGACCGTCAAACTGCTGATCAACGGCCAGCTGGTCGAATCCAAGACCACCCAGTGGCGCAACGTGGTCAATCCGGCCACCCAGGAGGTGCTGGCCCGCGTGCCCTTTGCCACCCCCGAGGAAATCAACCTGGCGGTGAGCAACGCCAAGGAAGCCTTCAAGACCTGGAAGAAGACCCC
This sequence comes from Comamonas sp. CAH-2, assembly GCF_009668305.1. Classification (NCBI taxonomy): domain Bacteria; kingdom Pseudomonadati; phylum Pseudomonadota; class Betaproteobacteria; order Burkholderiales; family Comamonadaceae; genus Comamonas; species Comamonas sp. CAH-2. The sequence goes on along the minus strand of NZ_VSWF01000001.1, from coordinate 274,216 downwards.
CATCGGCACCCGCGCCCGCATCTTCCTGAAGCTGCAGCAGCTGATCCGCGAGAACATGAAGGAGCTGGCCGCCATCCTGACCGCCGAACAGGGCAAGACCCTGCCCGACGCCGAAGGCGATGTCTTCCGTGGCCTGGAAGTGGTGGAGCACGCTGCCAACATCGGCACCCTGCAACTGGGCGAGCTGGCCAACAATGTGGCCAACGGCGTGGACACCTACACCCTGAACCAGCCCCTGGGCGTGTGCGCAGGCATCACCCCGTTCAATTTCCCCGCCATGATTCCGCTGTGGATGTTCCCCATGGCGATCGCCACCGGCAACACCTTCGTGCTCAAGCCTTCCGAGCAGGACCCCATGGTCACCATGCGCCTGTGCGAACTGGCACTGGAAGCCGGCGTCCCCCCCGGCGTGCTGAACGTGATCCACGGCGGTGAAGACGCGGTGAACGCCATCTGCGACCACCCGGACATCAAGGCCATCAGCTTCGTCGGCTCCACCAAGGTCGGCACCCACGTCTACAACCGCGCCAGCCTGAACGGCAAGCGCGTGCAGTGCATGATGGGCGCCAAGAACCACGCCATCGTCCTGCCCGATGCCAACAAGGAGCAGTCGCTGAACGCCCTGGCCGGTGCCGCCTTTGGTGCGGCCGGCCAGCGCTGCATGGCGCTGTCGGTGGTAGTGCTGGTGGGCGAAGCCCGCAACTGGATCCCCGAGCTGGTCGCGAAGGCCAAGACCCTGAAGGTCTCCGGCGGCACCGAAGCCGGCACCGACGTCGGCCCCGTGGTCAGCTGCGCCGCCCTGTCGCGCGTGGAAAGCCTGATCGAGCGCGGCATTGCCGACGGCGCCAAGCTGGAGCTGGATGGCCGCAAGCCCCAGGTCGCCGGTTACGAGAAGGGCAACTTTGTCGGCCCCACCATCTTCAGCGGCGTCAAGCCCGGCATGAGCGTGTACGACCAGGAAATCTTCGGCCCCGTGCTGTGCATTGCCGAAGCCGCGGACATCGATGAAGCCATCGCCTTCATCAACGCCAACCCCAACGGCAACGGCACGGCCATCTTCACGCAAAGCGGCGCCGCCGCGCGCAAGTTCCAGGAAGAGATCGACGTCGGCCAGGTCGGCATCAACGTGCCCATCCCCGTGCCCGTGCCCCTGTTCTCGTTCACCGGCAGCCGCGCCTCCAAGCTGGGCGACCTGGGCCCCTACGGCAAGCAGGTGGTGATGTTCTACACCCAGACCAAGACGGTCACCGCGCGCTGGTTCGACGACTCGACCACCAGCCACGGCGTGAACACCACCATCAGCCTGAAGTAAGGCCTGCGCAAAGCATAGCTGGCAGCGCTGGTGCAGATTGGGCTGGAGGCCATTTGGACCCCAAACTCTGGGATGATGCAGGCATGACTTTGCCTGCCCCCTCCCTGGTCGCAGCCTGCCTGCTGGTGGCCGGGCTGATCCACAGCCCCGCCGTGCGGGCCCAGGCCGGCGCGGCCTGCGCGCCCGGTGCCAGCGACACCGCCAGCCGCAATGCCTGCGCCGTGCAGCGCTTTCAGCAGGCCGACAGCGCGCAGAACATCCTGTATGGCGATGTGATGCGCGCCCTGTCGGCCCACGAACGCCCGGCCCTGCGCAAGGACCAGAGCGCCTGGAGCCGCCAGCGCACCAGCACCTGCAAGGCCCGCCATGCCGGCGACGAGGGCCGCGCCGACTGGCCCCAGCGCTTGCACGACTGCCTGACGCAGCAGACCGAAGCCCGCCACGCCGCCCTGCGGCACTGGCTGCACCACGGCGAAGCGCCGCCCCCCTGAGCCGCGGACCTTGCATCTGCGGACACCGCCTTCGACAACAACAAAGAGACAGGAGACACCGCCATGGACTTTGAACTCAGCGCAGACCAACGCGCCTTTGCCGACACCGCGCGCCAGTTCGCACAGACCGCCCTGGTCCCGCATGCCGCCGAATGGGACCGCGAAGCCATCTTCCCGCGCGAGGCAATCGCCCAGGCCGGTGAACTGGGTTTTTGCGGCCTGTACGCGCCCGAGAATGCTGGCGGCCTGGCCCTGCCGCGCCTGGATGCGACGCTGGTGTTCGAGGAGCTGGCCGCCGTCGATCCCAGCACCACCGCCTTCATCACCATCCACAACATGGCCACCTGGATGCTGGGCACCTGGGCCACCGAGGCCGTGCGCACCACCTGGGGCGAGGCGCTCACCAGTGGACAGAAGCTGGCCAGTTACTGCCTGACCGAACCCGGCGCCGGCTCGGACGCCGCCTCCCTCAAGACCCGGGCCGACAAGGACGGTGACCACTACGTGATCAACGGCGCCAAGGCCTTCATCAGCGGCGCCGGCAGCACCGACGTGCTGGTGCTGATGGCCCGCACCGGCGCCCCCGATTCGGGCGCCAAGGGCATCAGCGCCTTTGCCGTGCCGGCCGATGCCCCGGGCATCAGCTACGGCAAGAAGGAAGAGAAGATGGGCTGGAACAGCCAGCCCACGCGCGTCATCAGCTTTGACAATGTGCGCATCCCGGCCAACCACCTGCTGGGCCAGGAAGGCGAAGGCTTCAAGATCGCCATGAAGGGGCTGGACGGCGGGCGCATCAACATCGCCACCTGCTCCATCGGTGCCGCCCAGGGCGCACTCACCCAGGCGCAGCAGTACATGCAGGAGCGCAAGCAGTTCGGCAAGGCCATCGCCAGCTTCCAGGCCCTGCAGTTCAAGCTGGCCGACATGGCGACCGAGCTGGTCGCCGCGCGCCAGATGGTGCGCCTGGCCGCATCCAAGCTGGATGCCGGCGCGCGCGACGCATCGACCTACTGCGCCATGGCCAAGCGCTTTGCCACGGACGCCGGCTTCATGGTCTGCAACGAAGCCCTGCAACTGCACGGCGGCTATGGCTACATCCGCGAGTACCCGCTGGAGCGCCTGATGCGCGATGCGCGCGTGCACCAGATCCTGGAGGGCACGAACGAGATCATGCGTGTCATCATTGCCCGGCGCATGCTGGAGGCCGACGCGCCCGACGCCATCCGTTAAGCGTGCAATAAAGCAAATGACTGAAGCAAGCATCGTTACCAAAGTGTGTCCTCAATGTGGCGTCAAAGTAGTGCACTTGGAAAAACACTTAAAGAAGGCACATGACCCAGTCAAAATTACCGAGAGACAAAAGAAAGAAAACGCTAGAAAAAACGTAAGCATTTCTCAAAAAAATTTCCAAATAGTAGAAAAAGCTCGACAAACATTTCTTTCGACTTTGGTTCGCTGCACGTCTTGCAAAGAGCAAGTCATGCTCAAACTGATTTCAGAACACTACTTCTCAGAACACAGAACATCACTTCCGGCAGAAATGCGCGCTTTGTACGGGCTTGCTGAACAAAAAAACATGTTCAAAACAACCAAAGAGCGAGAAGAATATTGGAGATCAGTTAGCGGAATATCACCACGTGGCGACGACATTTATGACAGAGGAATGACCGTACAAGGCGGTGCATTTGGTCTTGGTAAAAGCCGCAAGCACTAATTAATCAAATAGTTATGCCTGCCCGCCCACTTTCCGACGACACCCTGCAGCTCATCGACGCCGTGCGCGCAGCGCTGCTGGAGGCCGGCGAGGTCGAGGAAAAGCGCATGTTCGGCTGCCATGTCTTCATGGTCAACGGCAAGCTGTGCCTGGGTGTGGAAGGCGACGAGCTGCTGGTGCGCCTGCCGCCGGACACGCACGCCGCCGTCGCGGAAACGCCGGGCGTGCGCCCCCTGTCCAGCAAGGGGCTGATGGACGGCTACTTCTACATCAGCCCCGCCGCCTACGCCACGCGCGCACAGTGGCAGCACTGGATCGCCGCGGCCCTGGCCTTCAACCCGCTGGCCAAGGCCACGCGCAAGAAGGCCGCAGGTGGTGACGGGGCACCGGCACGCTCTCCCGAAGAGAGCGCACCACGCACTTCCAGACTGCGTAAAACCGCCAAAACACCCACCAGCACGAAGGCCACGCCGCGCCCGCCGGCGCGCAAGCACTCCGTGTTCGATGACGACGCCTGACCGGCCCGGAGATCCGCCATGCCCATCCGCATCGTTCAACTTGGCAGCCCGCGCAGCGCGGACGAAGGCCTGCGCATCGGCACCGTGCGCCGACCGCCGCGCGGTGTGCCCAAGGCCGAATTTGCCCGTCGCGACTATTACGACGTCTGGTACCCGGAGCTGTCCCCCTCGACCGAACTCATGGCCCTGGGCCAGGCTGCGCAGAAAAACGGCGACGCCAAGGACTGGCAACAGTTTGAGAAAGCCTTTCGCAAGGCCATGGCCGAGGCCCCGGCAGCACGCACGCTGGACCTGCTGGCGGCGCTATCGCACCACGGCCGTTTCGCCCTGGGCTGCTATTGCGAGGACGAAGCCCGCTGCCACCGCAGCATTTTGCGCAGCCTGCTGAGCGAACGCGGGGCCGACTTCGGCACTGGCTAACTCACATTGCAAGACTTTTAAGCCTCCAGCCCTTATCACACCAGCGCAGACAGCTAGTTTTTTTGAAGATTACAACCACAGTTCAACACCACCAGGAGACAACGGTATGACCACCATCGCTTTCATCGGCCTCGGCAATATGGGCGGCCCCATGGCCATCAATCTGCAAAAAGCCGGCCACGCCGTGCGCGCCTTCGACCTGTCCAAGGAGGCCGTCGCCAAGGTGGTCGCTGAAGGCGCCACCGCCGCCTTCAGCGCACAGGACGCCGTGCAGGGCGCCAAGGTGGTGGTCACCATGCTGCCCGCCAGCCAGCACGTGGAGGCCCTGTTCCTGGGCAAGGACGGCGCCCCCGGCCTGCTGGCCAGCATTGCCCCGGGCACGCTGGTGATCGACAGCTCCACCATCGCCGCCGCCACCAGCCAGAAGGTGGCCAAGGCGGCCGATGCCGCCGGCATCGACTTCATCGACGCCCCGGTGTCGGGCGGCACGGGCGGCGCGATTGCGGGCACGCTGACCTTCATGGTCGGCGGCACCACGGCGCAGCTGGAACGCGCCCAGCCCTACCTGGAGAAAATGGGCGCCAACATCTTCCACGCCGGCGCCGTGGGGGCCGGCCAGACCGCCAAGATCTGCAACAACATGCTGCTGGGCATCCTGATGGTGGGGACCAGCGAAGCCATCGCCCTGGGCGTGGCCAATGGCCTGGACCCCAAGGTACTGAGCGAGATCATGCGCCGCAGCTCCGGCGGCAACTGGGCACTGGAAAAGTACAACCCCTTCCCCGGCGTGCACGAGAACGCCCCGGCCAGCAAGGGCTATGCCGGCGGCTTTGGCACGGACCTGATGCTCAAGGACCTGGGCCTGGCCCAGGACAATGCCATCGCCACCAAGGCCAGCACCCCGCTGGGCGGCATGGCCCGCGCCATCTATGCGGCCCACAGCATTGCGGGCCACGGCGGCGAGGACTTCTCCAGCGTCATTAAGATGCTGCAAAAACCGTGAGGGTCTGAGCCACGGCGGATACCCCAGCCCAGGCCGCCAGGCACATGCCTGGCGGCTTTTTTTTTGCAGGCGGTGCAGATGCTCTGGCGCCTGCGGGCTCTGAGAGCTATTCGCTCTGCGGACGCTGCCCCAATGCCCCCATGACCTGCTCTTCGGGCCGCGGTGTGCAAGCCGCACGATCGTGCAAGCAGCGGCACAGTCCGGCTGGGGTTAGAGGCCATCGCTGGAGGACAAGCGCGTCACGCCACCACCAAGCAAGGAAGAAGGACGAGCATTCGCCGCAGCCAGACGTGGCGCACCCTCGCCGTTTAGCGCCTGCACGCACAGGCCGCGCCACGCCATGGGCACGGCTGCCATCATTCCGAGGCATCATTCGGCCACCCGGTCGGGCGCCGCCCTTGCATGCCCCCAGACACTGGCCATTGCCGCGGACAGGATGCATGCTCCGCCAACCACCAGGCCCAGATGCAAGGACGCGCCGCCCCACCACACGGCAGTGACGGCCGCAAACAGCACCTCGCACGGCAGGACCACCGCCGTCACCCGGGCGCTGAGGCGGGCCACGGCATATTGCAGGCACAGGTTCACCCCCAGGAAAGCCAGGGCCAGTCCCGCAACGGGCAGCACCCACGCTGCTGCGGCGCCAGGCCAGGTGACGGCCAGGGAGGCAGCATCCCCTGCCCCGGACAACAAGGTGGCAGCAGCCCCAGCGACCAGGGCCCCACCCAGGAACATGGCCATCGCCCGCCCTTCGCGCGGTACCGCGGCCGCACGCCGCAGCAGCACGGTGTTCAAGGCAAAGGCAAAGCCGGCCAGCAAGGCCAAGGCATCGGCAAGGCTGGCAGAACTGGCCCGCATGTCCCCGGTGGCTGCCGCGGGGCCGGCCAGCACGCAGGCGGCCCCAACCACCGCCAGCACGGCGCGCACGCACGCACCAACCGTCACGGCTTCGCCAAGCAACAGCCTTGCCAGCAGCAGCGACCACAGCGGCATCAGATAGAACAAAAGCACCACACGGACCACATCCCCGATGCTGACCGCCCAGTTGAAGGCCGCATTGGTCAGGCCTGAGGCGATGAGGATCCCCCACAGCGACGGCAGGCGCACGACCTGCCCCAGGGCTTGGGGGCGCCACAGCCCGATCACGCTGGCCGCCAACCCGTAGATGCAGGCGGTCGCCCACAGCGGATGCAGCCCCAAGGACTGAAGCTGCCGGAAAGGCCACCACGCGACACCCCAGGCCAGCGCATTGAGCAGCAGCGCCAGCACCGGCACGGCTGTCGTATTCAAGAACGTTGCACGCATATATTCCACTATAGTAGATATCCACTATAATGGAATGCATGTCGCCCCACACATCCCCCGAAAACCTCATCCCCCAGCGCGTCCGCGAAGAGCGGATGCGACGCGGACTGACACTGGACCAGCTGGCGACCCAGGCGGGCGTGAGCCGGGCCATGATTTCCAAGATCGAGCGCCGGGAGAGCAGCCCCACCGCCGTGCTGCTCTCCCGCATTGCTGATGCCATGGGCCTGAGCATGTCAGCCCTGATGCGCGAGCCCCGGTCGGCCCCCACAGCGATCCAGCGCGTGCAAGAGCAGCAGCAGTGGACAGATCCGGCCACGGGCTATATCCGGCGGCTGCTGTCCCCCCCGGGCGATGCCGCCGAGGTGGAGATCGTGGCGGTCGAGTTGCCACCGGGGCAAACCGTCAGCTTTGCCGCCAGTGCCACGCTGCACTCGGACGACCAAATCCTGCTGCTGGAAGGCCAATTGACGCTCACCAGCGGGGCCACCGTCTACGAACTACAGCCCGGGGACTGCGCGCGCGTATCCACCCACGAAGAACAATCCTTTGGCAACGGCGGAACGACCGCTGCGCGCTATCTGGTCATCAAGCGCCACTTTCGCTGACCCCATCGGCAACGCCGCCTCGCCCCAGCACACCCGCACAACATGAAGCATCTGAACTACCACTGGAACCGCCTGGAGGCCTTCACGGCCCTGGAAATCTACGAAGTGCTCCGCGCCCGAGAATCGATCTTCATCGTCGAGCAGCAGTGTGCCTACCAGGACGCCGACGGCTTGGACCCACAGTCCTGGCACCTGCGGGTGACGGTGGGGGGCGAGCTGGCGGCCTATGCCCGGGTCGTGGATCCCGGGCTCAAATACACGGAGCCTTCGATCGGGCGCGTGATCACGCTGGCCCAATTCCGCAACCTCCAAATTGGCCGCGCGCTGGTTGCCGAAGCCATCGCCTTCACGGAAAAACACTTTCCGGGCCAAGGCATACGAATCGGTGCGCAGGCGCGCCTCGAAAAGTTCTATGGATCGCTCGGCTTCCAGGCCGTCGGGGACGTCTATGACGAAGATGGCATTCCCCACATCGACATGTTGAAACCGGCGGCATCGGCCGGCAGCGCTGCAGTGTGATGGACTGCCCAGGCAAAGGCCACCTAGTTGACGCAACCGGCTGAAAGCGACTCCCCACGCAATCCATGTATGGCGCATATCGCAGTGCTGTGCGCTGATGCGTCAGACACGCAAGGCCCGCCTTCCTCCGCATCCGTGCATCAAGTCCGGCGGTTGTTGTGTGAGGACACCCTGCGCCAGATTTGCCACCCCGAATTGGCCAGGTGCCTCATCCCAGCGCATGCCGCCCTATGGGCAACCGAGAGCGTGCTGTGGCGTGGTCTTCAAGAACTCCACCGTCTTTTCAAAAGGCAAGGGGCGGCTGAAGTAGTAGCCCTGCATCTCGTTGCACCCCAACTGGTGCAGCATCTCCAGTTGCTGCGCCGTTTCCACCCCTTCGGCAATCACGTTCAGTTTGAAATTCTTGGCGATGCCAACAATCGCCTGGATGATGGCGTAGGAGTCTTGCGACAGGCCCAGGTCACGCACAAAGGATTGATCGATCTTGATGCGGTTGACTGAGAACCGGCGCAAGTAGTTCAACGATGAATAACGCGTGCCGAAATCATCGATGGAGATGTGGATCCCTGTATCACGCAGGCGCTGAATGCGTGCCACGATGCTTTCGACATCCTTCATCAACAGGCTCTCGGTGATTTCAATGTCCAGGGACTGGGGCGGCACACCAAACTCCTCCAGCGGTACCTGGATACGCTCCATGAAGTCACTGCGGTCAAATTCACGGGGCGAGAGGTTGATGCCCAGGCGCAGGTGGTCAAAACCCAGGGCACTCAACGCCGCGAAATGGGAGCAGGCCTTCCACAGCACCCAGTCACTGATGGCCACGATCAAGCCGGTTTCCTCAGCGATCGGGATGAACACATCAGGGCTGATCATCCCTTCCTTGGGATGGTGCCAACGTATGAGTACCTCCAGGCCGGTTGCCTTGCCGGTCAAGGCCTCGATCTGCGGTTGAAAGTACAGCTCGAATTGGTTGCCTTGTTTGACGGCTTCACGCAGGTCATTCTCGATGGACAAGCGGTTCAGGTAGGAGGTCTGCATGTGCGGCAGAAAAGCTGCGCAGCCATTTTTGCCCTGGCCTTTCACTTGGTACATGGCCATGTCGGCACAACGGATCAGTTCTGCGGCATGCGTCGCATCGTCCGGATAGACCGCAACGCCAATGCTCGTCGTCGCCAGAAACTGCGTGTCCGAGACCCGGAAAGGCTTGCGCAGCTCCGCCTGGATTTTTTCCGCAATCACGGCAATGTCATCGCGATGCGCCAGGGACGGCAGCAAGACGGTGAATTCATCGCCCCCCTGGCGCGCCAGGGTGTCACCATTGCGCAGGCATTTGCGCACACGCGCCGCGAACTCCCGCAAGAGCTGGTCGCCCACGGGGTGGCCGTAGGTGTCGTTGACCAGCTTGAAGCGATCCAGATCGAAAAACATCACGGCCAGTTTTTCTTTGCGGCGGCTCGCCTCGACAATCGCCATCTCCAGGCGGTCCATGAACAGGTTGCGATTGGGCAGCTTGGTCAGCAAATCGTGGAACGCCTGAAAGGCAATCGTTTCTTCCGCGCGCTTGCGCTCGGAAATATCGCGGGCCACTCCGGCTGTGCCCACAAAGCGTCCGGTCTGCCCGATATCCTGGGCCTCGTACACGCCCTGGGTACTGAGGATGACCGTGATCTCGCTGCCACTGCTGGCCTTGGGTGACACCGGGTTGACGCGAAAGCGCACTTCCTTGTTGCTGGTGGCGCGCAGGCCGACACGCCGCTCCTTGAACGCATATTGCACGTGCAGGTAGTCGCGCGGGTCAACGATCAGCGAATAGTGCTTGCCGATCAACTCATCGGCCTCGTACCCCAGCAGGCTGTATACGCGGCCATTCATGAAGGTAAAGAACCCTTCTTTGTTGAGCGTAAAGATGATGTCGGGGGACTGTTCCACCAGGAAGCGGTGCAGACGTTCTGAGTGCTTGAGCTGCGCCGAGATGCTGGCGTGCTCCTTGTCACGCTGCCGGTGGTTCAAAGCGCGCTCGACCGCCAACAACATATCGTCTGGATCGCAATCTTTGCGCAGGAACTCAAAAGCCCGGTGGCGCAAGGCATGGATTGCGGAATTGATGGATTTGTCGGCGCTGAAGACAATGACGGTGGTGTTGATCTTGTTGGCCGTCAACCACTCCATGATCTCCAGACCCGAGATGTCCGGCAGCTTCAAATCCAGGATCACCAGATCGATTGTTCCCTCTTTGAGCTTGGACAAGGCTTCCTGCCCGTTCTCGGCCTCCTCGATGACCCGCTGCTCGTGGGCCAGCAAGGTTTTGTAGGCTGTCCGAAAGCGCGTTTCGTCGTCCACGATCAAGAGATGGCCGCCAGTCTCCAAGCTTTGGGGCTTGTCGGGAACGCCCAGGATGCTGATGGCATTCATGTGAGTGCGCTCTCCGGTATGAATTTTGGAACCAGTAGTTCGATGCAGGTCCCCGCGCCTGGCTGGCTGCGGCAGGTGATCAAAATCCCTTCCTGCCTGGCGAGGCGCCCGACCAGTGACAGGCCCAATCCACGCGTTTGGGTCGTGGAAATGACGGCAGGCTCGTACAGGGTACGGATTTTCGCTTCGGAGATGCCCGGGCCCGAGTCATCGATCCGAAGCTGCGCGTAATGGGTGCCACCGTGCACCACCCCGTCAATCAGGACAATTTTGACCAGCTCACCCGCACCCAAGGCCTCTGATGCATTCTTCCAAAGATTGAGCACGATCTGCTTAAAGCTGTCGCGCTCCACGGATGCCAGGATTTCAGCCGGGGGCACTTGCTTTTCAACTCGGATCCCTTTTTCTTTGAATAGAGGGTCCGCATACAGGGCCAGCAAATCGCTCAACACGGCTGCCAGGTCCGTGCCCTGGCTCGCCACGTTCTGGGTGTGTTCATCGGCCATCTTTCCGACAATCCCGGCCACACGGTCAATTTCTTCTGCCAGGATTCCCAGCTCCTGCCCAACGCTGTCTTCGGGCAGCTTGCGCTCCAGAATCTTCAAATAGCTCTTGATGATGCCGAGCGGATTACCGGCTTCGTGCGCGATCTGGCGTGCGTGCCGGATGAATTGCTGGGTTCGCTGCTTTTCGGCCTGGTGTCGCTGTTGTTCGGCCACCAGCGCAATCTCCAGGCTCAAGGCGGCGATTTTTCCAAAATGCTTCAACCACGGAATACGCCGCTGCAGGCCTGTGTAGTGCGCAGAGGACAGACCGCAGACGATCACGCCCACCGTCCGCTGGCGGGCCACCAACGGAATGCACAGCAGGCCATCGGCCGAGAGGGCGCGCACCAATTGCTGGTCCAGCAAGGCCAGCGGCTGGGCGCTGGCAAACGATGCTCTGACCTGGTGATCGGCGACAGCCGCCGCCACCAGACATGCGGCGGGTGCCAAAGGGATCGATAGTTGGCGAAAAAGCGAGGGTTGACCTTCCACCCCGTCGCCGGTCAAGGCTGCACCGGAGGCATCAACCAGCAAGATGGCCATGCTGGGCAACTCAAACAGGATGCGCGCAGACTCTCGCAGCGCCAGCAACACCTCCCGGACGTTACCCAGCTGCAGCAAATCCTGCTGCAGGGGTTGCAGCAAGGCCATGCCTCCCACCATCACCGACAGCTCACTCTCAGCCGGGCTGAGTGACATGGCTGGCACGCTGGTCGCTGGTACCTGCTGGAGGGCACGTTGCGGGAATTCCGCAGCCACCGCGATCCCCATGGCCTCCGCAATCTGCCGGGTGCGCTCCACCGCACGCGCTCGTGTCACGACCAAGGCCACGGGGTCGATAGCAAGCGCGGTGCGCTCGATCAGTGCCCCGTATTCAGCCGCGTCCTCCTCCAGCAGCGTGAGCGCCTGCGCGAGCCACACGGCTTGCGGCAACGCTGTCGCTGCGGCTATCTCCGTGGCACGGGCATGGTGAAACGCAATGCCATCGGCCAGCACCGAATCCAGCCCCCAATGAGCGATCAGCCACGCACCGACCTCACCGTGTGTCGTGCCAAAAAGCTGTTCCTCATCGGCAGTCAACGAAGGACGGGCCGAGACATTCGCCAGAAATTGGCGATAGGGGTCGCCGATGGCCTGCAGCAAGATCAATTCACCGATGTCGTGCAACAGACCGGACAGATAGGCATCGTCGGGCTTGTGCAAGCCAGCCTGCTCGGCAATGCCCCGTGCGAGTTCACCCACCAGCAGTGAATGGCACCAGAAATCCGCCACTTCGGCCAATGAAAGCTTCTGGTCTTTGTCAAACAGCCTTTGGATAGACAGGCATGTGACCAAGGCACGCACCAATCGAATGCCGATGGATGTGAGGCAGTCTTCAATCGTCGTGAGTTCTTTCGTTCGCCGCAGTGCGGGGGAATTGGCGACCGACAGGATGCGGCTTGCCAAGCCAGGGTCCTGGCTGACAATCTGCGCCAGATCGGGAATGGAGGAGGCCTCGTCCTCCATCGCCCGCATCAGATGCACCAAAACTTCAGGTGGCGACGGGATCTTCCCGGTTTCTACGGATTCCCGAACGACCTCTGGTAGTCGATGCATGGTTGATTTTGCTTTGATCTGTGGTTGTGTCAAAAATTCTATAAGTTATTTTTGATACGCAAGCAATAAATCGGCACAACAGCCGTCCAGTGATAATCACAAACAACAACACACAGACATATTGCATTTGAAAGCGCGCTTGTCCTACACAACAAAAAAACTGCTTTATACCTTCCCTTATTTATTCATCAATCGTGCTTCAGATGCTGCTTCATTGCCTTGCAATTCTCGCAAATTTCAAATGGACTTTCTTCGCTGACCCACGACGTTGACAGCATCCGGTGGGTTGTCACGCACAAGCATTCAAGCCACCAATATCTTGGTTCGACGCATCGTCGGCCTATCGCCAAGCCGGGAAGAATATCGCTGCTGCTGCGAATTGAGCATCGCACCAAAATGGAACAAATGTGGGATACCAATATTCCCAACACCCGCGGCCAGATCATGGAATACCCGATGACCTCCAATATGCACGCCACGCGATTGCTTTCCGAATAGCCACAGGCTCGTGAAAATCTGCGTCCCGAATCCACATTTCGCCCAGGCTGATACGCCCCCATCACTGGCATGCAGTCGCTCACTATCCCAAGGGGGCGTTGTTACAGCTTTCCTCAGTCCGCGCAACATCGGTCAGACCGCATCGGACGTCGCTGTTTCTTGCACCCCATCCCACACCTGCACCATTAGCCCTGCTGCACAGGATTAAGCAAATGTCGCGGTCAAGACGCACAAGCACCGTCCCATAATGGTGGTGCGGTCTATCAAGCGATATCACCCGCATGGTCTGAGCGGCTGCCCCAGCTTTCCACAGCAAGCCCTGCCCCTCAGCCAGCGGCGCTGCAAAGGAGCGGGCCATGAGCATGCATGCACACCACATCCTGGTTCTCGGCGCGGGAAAGATCGGCACCACCCTGGCCGACATGCTGACCGAGCTGTATGAGATGCCGGTCACGCTGGCGGATGTTCAGCCGGCTCCACCCCACAGCGATCCCCTGTTGCGCCACCTGCAGTTGGATGTCCAAGACGATGCGGCACTCACCGCCGCGCTGGCCGCCCACAGCCTTGTCATCAATGCCCTGCCCTTTTTCTGCGCGGCACGCGTGGCAACGGCAGCAGCGCAGCGGGGCGTGCACTACTTTGATCTGACCGAGGATGTGGCGGCCACTCGCACCATCCGCGCATTGGCACCCCGGGCACGGGCAGTGCTGATGCCGCAGTGCGGACTGGCACCTGGGCTGATCGGCATGCTGGGCGGGCATCTGGCCAGGCAGTTTGACGAGCTCTATGACCTGCAACTGCGTGTGGGCGCGCTCACGCTGCACGCCCTGAATGCGCTGCGCTACCACTTCACCTGGAGCCCGGACGGCGTCATCAACGAATACTGCAACCCCTGTGACGCCATCGTGGGCGGCCAGCTCACCAATGTGCAACCCCTGGAGGGCCTGGAAAACCTCAGCCTCGACGGGCAGGTGTTCGAGGCCTTCAACACCTCTGGTGGCTTGGGCACGCTGTGCGAAACGCTGGCCGGCCGCGTGCGCAACCTGAACTACAAGACCATTCGCCACCCGGGCCACCGCGACGCCATGCACCTGCTGCTGCACGGGCTGCGCCTGATCGAGCGGCACGATCTGCTGCGCCAGGTGCTGAATGGTGCTGTGCCCCACAGCCGGGACGACATGGTGGTGGTGGCCGCCACGGCCACAGGTCTGCGCAGCGGTCGGCTGGAACAGGTCACGCACAGCGCCCGGCTCTACGGTGCACCGCTGCGCGGGCGGCAGCGCACGGCCATCGAACTGACCACGGCCGCTGGCGTGTTGGCGGCGGTGGAACTGTGGGCCCAGGGCCTGCTGCCGCAACAAGGCTTTGTGCGACAGGAGCAATGCACGCTTTCCGCCTTGCGCAACACCCGTGTGGGGCGCTACGTTGAATCCCTGTTGCCCGCTCCGGCGGCGCCCGGCAATACCGACGCCTGATCACCCTGCCAGGGTCTGCCTCTTTCGCCCGCTGCCATGTTTGTTCTGCCCGCCATCGCCCTGCCCTTCCTGCTCATGCTGGCGATCTACCGCCTGCTGCACATCCCCCGGCAACTGCGTGCCGGTGCCTTGCGGGTCCCGGAACAGCGGCGCACAGTGCTGCAGGTGGCCACCACTGCGGCCTATCTGGCGCTGCTGGCATATACGGCGGGATTGCTGACGGCACTGGTACACACCTTGTTTTTGCAGCGGACAGTTTGTCGACCTACCTGGAACTGGCAGCCTACGTGCTGGCCTATCCCTTGGTGCACCTCGCCGCGGCCTGGATCTTGTACCACGGCCTGAAACCCATCGCGCCACACACCCTGTCCTCTGCCAAGGAGCACCCATGAGCGAGCTTTCTGCTACCGATTCTTCCACCGTGCTGTCGCACTGCGGCATCGATCTGGCCGCCCACCAAGGCGATGGCATCACCGTGCGCTCCCCCATCGACGGCGCCACGCTGGCCCAGCTGGCTGCAGTGCCCGTGGCCGCCATGCCGGCCGTGATCGATCGTGCGGCCCAGTCCTTCCTGCAATGGCGTCTGGTGCCCGCCCCGGTGCGCGGCGAGCTAGTGCGGCTGTGGGGCGAAGAGCTGCGCCGCTGCAAGGCCGATATCGGCCAGGTGATCTCGCGCGAGGTGGGCAAGATCCTGCAGGAAGGCCTGGGGGAGGTGCAGGAAGGCGTGGACATCTGCGAGTTTGCCGTCGGCCTGTCACGCCAGCTGCATGGCAAGACCATCGTGTCCGAACGCCCCGGCCACCGCATGATGGAGCAGTACCACCCACTGGGGCCTGTGGCCGTGATCACAGCCTTCAATTTTCCCAGCGCGGTGTTCGCCTGGAACGCGGCGCTGGCCTTGGTGTGCGGCGACCCGGTGATCTTCAAACCCTCGGAAAAAGCCCCGTTGTCGGGCCTGGCCACTTTCCAGGCGCTGGAGCGGGCGATCGCACGTTTTGGCGACCGTGCGCCCCCGGGTCTGGCGCAGATCGTGCTCGGCCACAGCGATGTCGCGGAGGCCCTGGTGGACAGCCCGCAGATCGCGCTGGTGTCCGCCACAGGCTCCAGCCGCATGGGCCGCGCCGTGGGCCCCAAGGTGGCGGCCCGCTTTGGCAAGCGCATTCTGGAGCTGGGGGGCAACAATGCCATGGTGGTCACCCCCGCGGCCGATCTGGACCTGGCGGTGCGCGCCATCGTCTTCAGCGCCGTGGGCACGGCGGGCCAGCGCTGCACCTCGCTGCGCCGGCTGATCGTGCACCGCAGTGCCAAGGCCACGCTGCTGGAAAAGCTCCTGAAAGCCTATGCCAGCCTGCGCATCGGCGACCCGCTGCAGGCCGGCACACTAGTAGGCCCGCTGATCGACCGGGCCGCTTTGGATGCGATGCAGCATTCTCTTGCCCAGGCCCAGACCCAGGGCGGAACCGTGCTGACCGGTGGTCAGCGCGTGCTGGCCGACCAATTCCCCCATGCCTACTACGTGGCACCGGCCATCGTGGACATGCCGGCACAAACCGCCATCGTGCAGCACGAGACCTTTGCGCCCCTGCTCTATGTGCTGACCTACGACACGCTGGAGCAGGCCATCGCCTGGAACAACGGCGTGCCCCAAGGTCTGTCCTCCTGCATCTTCTCCAACGATCTGCGCGAGGTGGAGACGTTTCTCGGCGCTGCTGGCTCGGACTGCGGCATTGCCAACGTCAACCTCGGTCCCAGCGGTGCCGAGATTGGTGGTGCCTTTGGCGGCGAAAAAGAAACCGGTGGCGACCGCGAAAGCGGCTCCGACGCCTGGAAACAGTACATGCGCCGCACCACCAACACCATCAACTACTCGCGCGAGCTGCCCCTGGCCCAGGGCATTCAGTTCGGGTGAATCGGTCGCTCTGAGCCACCTCCCGTCTCCACCGGGCCCGCAAGCCCTGGCCAGTAGTGCTGGTCCGGTACAGCCCGGGCCCCGAAAATAGCCTGGCCCACACGCACCACCGTAGCGCCCTCCTCAATCGCGATGTCAAAGTCGCCCGACATCCCCATGGACAGCTCCTCCAGGGACATGCCCGCCGGGGCACTCTGCCGCAACTGGTCCCGCAACCTGCGCAGGCGCACGAAACACTGGCGCACCCGCGCGCTGTCATGGGAGAACAACGCCAGCGTCATCAGGCCGCGCACCCGCAGCGCCGACATGGCGGGCAAGGCTTGCAGGAATGCCGGCACCGCCTCCGGTGCCAGTCCGTATTTGCTGGCCTCGCCCGAGGTATTGACCTGGACAAAGACATCCAGCGCGCGTCCTTCGGCCTGCAGACGGCGGTCCAGAGCCTCGGCCAGGCGCAGGCTGTCCAGGGCCTGGAACTCGCAGGCAAAGCGCGCCACCAGCTTGGCCTTGTTGGTTTGCAAATGGCCGATGACCGACCAGCGCAGATCGGTGAGGTCTTGCAGTGCCTCCCACTTGCCCCAGGCTTCCTGCACCTTGTTTTCGCCCAGCATGCGGCAACCCGCCGCATGGGCCAGGCGCAGTCTGTCTGCGGGCTGGGTCTTGCTCACCGGCAGCAGCCGCACGCTGCCCGCATCCCGCCCGGCGCGTTGGCAGGCAGCGGCCATGCGGGCCTGCACCGCCGCCAGGTTGTGCTGAAAATCCGCCAGGGTCAGCGCCTGGGGGTAGCGACCATGCTGGTCATGCCCGGTGCGGGTCGTGAAAGAAGAAACGGTATCGGATGGCATATGTTCAGACCTTGCGGGCAGAAGAAAACACCCGCGAGGCAGCATCACGCAGACGCAGACGCAGGGGCATGCGGCCATGCAGCACGGCATGGGCCAGCAGGCCAATCAGCAAGCCCCAGAACGCGCCCCCAACGCCCAGCCACTGGATGTTGGCCGCAGCGGCCAGAAAGGTGATCAGCGCCGCCTCGCGGGTACGGGTATCGGCCAGGGCAGCCGCCAGACTGCCGCCCAGGGTTCCCAGCAGGGCCAGTCCGGCCAGCGTGGTGGTGAAAACGGCAGGCAACGCCATGAAGACCGCGGCCAGTGTCACTCCGAACACCCCCACCAGGCAATAAGCCAGGCCTGCAGCCACGCCGGCGATCCACCGCTTGGACGGGTCTTCATGGGCTTCAGGCCCCGTGGCAATGGCTGCCGTGATGGCCGCCAGATTGAAGGCATGCGCACCAAACGGAGCCATCAGCAGCGAACCCAGACCTGTCACCGTCACGATCGGGTTGGCACTGGTGGCAAAGCCATCGTTGCGCAACACCAGCATGCCCGGCATGTACTGCCCCGTCAGGGTGATCAGAAACAATGGCAGGGCCACGCTGAGCAGGCTGTCCAGCGACCAGGCTGGCGCGGTGTACACCGGGGCCGCCAATTGCAGCGACAGCCCCGACAGGTCCACACGCTGCTGCTGCACCAGGAACGCCAGCCCCAGCAGCAGAATACCCACCACCGCATAGCGCGCGGCAATGCGCTTGAGCACCACATAGGCCACGATCAGCAGCAGCGCCATTGCCGGCTCCACCGCCATGCCACCAAAGGCCCGCATGCCGAAGGGCAGCAGAATCCCCGCCAGCAGCCCCGTGGCCACACCCGCTGGAATCAGCCGGATGACACGCTCAAAGCCCCCTGACAGCCCCAGCACCACAAAGGCTGCAGCCGATACCAGGTAGGCGCCCACGGCTTCGGCATACGGCGTGCTGGCCAGTGCCGTCACCAGAAACGCGGCCGCCGGCGTGGACCAGGCCGTGATGATGGGGGCACGTGTCATCCAGCTCAGCAGCAGGCCCGTCAGACCCACGCCCATCGAGAGTGACCACACCCAGGACGCCGTGTGTGCGGCGTCCAGCCCGGCCACCCGGGCCGCCTGGAACACCAGGATGAAGGTACCGCCGTAGTTGACGATGACCGATACCAGCCCCGCCACGGCGGGATGGAACACATCGCGCAGACGCAGCCGCGCGGACACAGAAACGGAAGCCGGGGTATGGGCCATGCCTGAACAACTTTCCAACAGATCACACAGTCAAACAATCGAACCTGCCCAGGCGTTGCTCGACCGATGGAACACGGTTTGGCTACGGCCTGGGTATGCATCGTTTATAAAATCCGAATGGCATGCTGTAGCCAGCCACTTTTTCACCATCAGCCAGACCAATTGTTCAAACACGCCTTGCTCGAATCCGTCAAAGCCTGGATGGCCGATCCCGCCCACCGGGCCCTGCCCTTGCACGCCCGGCTGCAACGCAGCCTGCGGCAGCTGATCCTCGACGGCCAACTGGCGGCCGGGCGGCCCCTGCCCGCCTCGCGTGCACTGGCGCAATCGCTGGCGGTGTCGCGCGATACGGTGGAAACGGCCTACAGCCAGCTGCACGCCGAAGGCTTCATCACCCGGCGCGTGGGCAGCGGCAGCCAGGTGTCCCAGCAGGCGCGGCGCCTGCCGGCACGCCCCACAGCAGCCAGCCTGGCCGCAGCGCCGCCACTGAGCCAACGTGGCCAAGCCATGCTGGCCGCCGGGGGGGTAAGCGACTTTCCGATGCCGCATACCTTCGTCCCCGGGGTGCCCGAGACCCGCAACTTCCCATTGCCGACCTGGGAGCGGCTGCAGCGCCAGGTGCTCAAGGAATACGGCCACCGCGCGCTGCAGCACAGCCCCGCACAGGGCGTGCTGCCGCTGCGCCAGGCCATTGCCGACTATGTGAACCTGGAGCGCGGCGCCCGCGCCACGCCCGAGCAGGTGCTGGTGCTGACCAGCACCCAGCAGGCGCTGAGCCTGTGCGCCCAGGTACTGCTGGACCCGGGTGACCGCATCCTGATCGAAGACCCGGTCTACCATGGTGCGCGCAAGGCCTTTGACGCCGCCGGCCTGGTCTGCCAGCCCGTGCCACTGGATGCCGAGGGCATGCAGGTGCAGCACCTCGCCGCCGCCCCACCCGCCCAGGCGATGTTCCTGACCCCGTCCCACCAGTACCCTACCGGCGCCACCCTGTCGCTGGAGCGGCGGCTGGCCGCCATCGCCTGGGCCCGGGAGCACCAGAGCTGGATCCTCGAGGACGATTACGACAGCGAATTCCACTACGCCGGCAAGCCTACGGCCTGCGTGCAGGGGCTGGACGCCCACGGGCGCACGCTCTATATCGGCACCTTCAGCAAATCGCTGTTTCCAGGCCTGCGCCTGGGCTACATGGTGCTGCCGCCCGCGCTGGTGGCCCCCATGACCGTCGCCCGCTCCCTGCAGGACGGGCACAGCGCGCCCCTGGCCCAGCTGACACTGGCGCGCTTCATCGAAGGCGGTCACCTGGGCGCCCACATCCGCACCATGCGCACCGTCTACGCCCAGCGCCGCGATCGGCTGGCCCAGTTGCTGCGCACGCACCTGGCCGACTGGCTGGAACCCCAGGTGCCCGCAGGCGGCATGCAGATGGCCTGCCACCTGCGCGGCGGGCTGCAGGAAGCAACGCTGGTGGCGGCCGCCGCACGCGCCGGCATCACGCTGGCGGGCCTGTCGGCGCTGTACAGCGGACCACCGCGCCACCAGGGCGTGCTGATGGGCTTTGCGGCCTACACCCCCATGGAACTGGAGGCCGGGGTGCGCCAGTTGGCCCAGGTGCTGCACGCGCTGCGCCACCCTGCCTGAAACGGGCAACAGCCTCGGCCCAGGCTGACCACCCCGATGTCCATCCCAAGTTGGCACTGGCAAGACCAGGCCCCACACCGGTCCTTGCAGCCACACGCACCGGCCCTGCCGTCCAAGTGCTGCTTTGGCGCTGCGCAACGGGAGGGCGTCCATAGCACTCACCGGCCGTGCGGCCAGCAGCGCACCCCCAGGGCAGCCAGGGCCGACACGGTGGCCAGCACGACCACGCCCAGCCAGCCCGCATGGTCCAGCACCCAGCTGCCGATGGCCGCACCGCTGGCCATGCCCACGAACATGCCGGTGAACAGCAGCGCATTCAGGCGGCTGCGCGCCTCGGGCGCAATGCCGTAGACGATGGTCTGGTGCGCCACCAGCACGGCCTGCACGCCAAAGTCGAACACCACGGCTGCCGCCACGATCAGCAGCAACTGGCCCTGCACCCCCAGCCAGGGCATCGCCGCCATGCTGGCAAAGGCGGCCGCTGCCAGCGCGGCGCCGGCACGCGTCACCAGCTCGGGGCCACGGCGGTCGGCCATGCGCCCGGCCAGTGGGGCGGCCAGGGCCCCAGCCGCACCGGCCAGCCCCAAGGCCCCCGCCGCGGCGGCCCCCAGCTGGAACTGGCTGTGCAGCATCACCGCCAGCGTGGACCAGAAGGCGCTGAAGCCCACCGCCAGCAGCCCCTGGGCCAGCGCCGCACGGCGCAAGGCCGCATGCTGGCGCCACAGCCCCCACATGGAGCGCATCAGTGCCGGCCAGCCTAGCTGGGTGGTGGGGGCAAAGTGCGGCAGGCCGCGCCACACGGCCACGGCCAACAGGGCCATGGCGGCAGCGGCCAGCAGGTACATGCTGCGCCAACCCCAGAACTGGGCCACCAGGCCACTGACCACGCGGGACAGCAAAATGCCCAGCAGCAGCCCGGTCATCACCGTGCCCACCATGCGCCCGCGCTGGGCCGCGGGGGCCAGCGTGGCTGCGGCGGGCACCACGTCCTGCGCCATGGTGGCGGCCAGGCCCACGCCCAAACTAGCAGCCAGCAGGCTGGCCATGCCAGGCGCCAGACCGCTGACCAGCAGCGCCAGCACCAAAGCCGCAGCCTTGGCCAAGATGATGCGGCGGCGGTCATACCGGTCCCCCAGCGGCGCCAGCAGCAAAATGCCCAATGCATAGCCCAGCTGTGTCAGCGTGGGCACCCAGCCGGCGGTGCTGGCCGGGGCCTGCAGATCGGCGCCCAGCACCCCCAGCATGGGCTGGCTGTAGTACAGCGACGCGACGCTGATACCCGCGGCCGTGGCCAGCAACAGCAACAGCAGCAGCCGTGCGCCGATGGCCGGCGGCGCCGGTGGGTGGGTCACGCCCTGCGAGGCCTGGGTGGTGTGCGTGCTGCGCATTTCATACGCAGATGGAATGGATGACATGTTCAACGTCCAGATGTTTGCTATCAATGCTGCAGAGTTTCCGTATATCAGCAGCGCGCGGGTAGTGGTCTGGCTTGTAGATTTGCTATACGCTTAACGTATGGAAACCTCGCCTTCCAGCGGCAGCGGCAGCGACCGCATTGCCCTGCTGCATACCCTGGTGCGCATCGTCGAAGCCGGCAGCCTCTCGGCCGCCGCCCTGCAACTGGGCACCACCCAACCCACCGTCAGCCGCCGCCTGCAGCAGCTCGAGCGCGCGCTGGGCCTGCGCCTGCTGCAGCGCTCCACGCACGGGATGAAGCTGACCGTGGACGGCGAGCGCTGCTACGCCCATGCCAAGTCGCTGGTGCGGGACTGGGAGGCCATGGAGGCCGATCTGCGCGGCGTGCAGGACGTGCCCCGGGGCCAGTTGCGCGTGCTGGTGCCGCATGCCTTCGGCCAGGACCAGCTGATGGCGCCCTTGCTGGACTACCTGCGCCGCTACCCCGAGGTGCAGGTGGAATGGATGCTGCACGACCGCCGCCCAGACTTCATCGCCGAAGGCATTGACTGCGCCATCCAGGTGGGCCAGGTGCAGGACCCGGCCGTCATCGCCCTGCGCCTGGCCGAAGTGCCGCGCATCGTGGTGGCGGCGCCGTCCCTGGTGACCCGGCACCCGCCGGCCACGACCGCACAGGACCTGGCCGATTGGCCGTGGATGGCGCTCAACACTTTCTACCAGCGCGAAGTGGGCCTGACGCACACCCTGCACGGCACGCAGCGCCTGGCCATCCAGCCCCGCCTGTCCACCGACAGCCTGTACGCCCTGCGCAGCGCGGCCCTGGCCGGCCTGGGCGTGGGCATCGCCTCGGCCTGGGTGGTGCAGGACGATCTGCGCGCCGGCCGGCTGCAGCACCTGGTGCCGGGCTGGGAAGCCGCCCCACTGCCTGTCTCCCTGGTCTACCCGCAGGCTGCGTTCTACCCGGCCAGGCTGCGCTGCTTTCTGGACACCATGCGTGCCGCCATGCCGCAGCTCAGCGGCATGCGGGCGGCTTCGGTCATACCGCCCCCGCCGTGAGGCACGGGACCAACCGCCATCGCCACATCGTCGACCGACCACCCCACGGCAAAGGCCCAGCCCCTTCCACCCTGCGGCCTGCCCGGCCACGATGTCCTGCCGAGCCCCATGCAGGGGTAGGTGCGAGGACGCCACGCAGACCAGGCGTGCAGTGCCTGCATGACCACACCACGCCAACAGCCGGCGTGTGGCCGCGCCTGATGGACCCAGCGCACCCCAGGCGTGAATCGTGACGGGCAGTGAACTTGGCCTGCCAAGGCCTGCAGGCCCGCCATTCGACCGCCCCAGCGTTGACTCCGCCGCCACAGCCGTGGCCAGCGCGCACAGAACCCCACCGTGACCGCACCAGCACAGGGCAGTTGGACCGGGCAGGACAAGCACCTGACACAGCACCCGGTCGCCATCGATTCGCCATCCCGGCACCATGGCCTTGCCGTGCAGCGCTGCCGCGATGGGGTTAGGCTGGCCCTGGCTGCCACGACCGAGGAGGTTTCCATGGCCCACACCATCCGCCTGCACCGCGTACTCCAGGCGCCCCCGGAGCGCATCTACCGTGCCTTTACCAGTGCCGCCGCCCTGGCCAAATGGATGCCGCCGCACGGTTTTGTCTGCGAGGTGGAAGAGATGGACGCCCGCACCGGCGGACGCTTTCGCATGGCCTTCATCAACCTGGGGTCGGGCGAGCGCAGCAGCTTTGGCGGCACCTACCTGGAGCTGGTGCCCAACGTGCGCATCCGCAACAGCGACCAGTTCGACGACCCCAGCCTGCCCGGCAGCATGACCACCACGGTCGATCTGCGTGCCGTGCCTTGCGGCACCGAGGTGCAGATCGTGCAGGAAGGCGTGCCCGCCATGATCCCCGCCGAGGACTGCTACCTGGGCTGGCAGCAATCGCTGCAACTGCTGGCGCTGCTGGTGGAGGCACACATCCCGTCCGCACCGCCAACGGCCTGATCCGCGGCGCCCCTGCCACGCAGGGCCTGTACAGACGGCTGGCTGTAAGCCTGGCGTGCTATCAAGATGGGGACTGCTTTGACCCACTCCCCACCCTTGTGACCCCTGCCATGCACACAGCCACCACGTTTGCCACCATGCCCGATGACCAGGGCTTCTTCGGCCCCTACGGCGGCCAGCTGGTGCCCCTGCACCTGAAACAGGCCATGGACGACATCAACGTCGCCTACGCCCAGATCACCCAGCGCCAGGACTTCCAGCAGGAGCTGGCCGAGCTGTTTGCCGACTATGTGGGCCGCCCCAGCCCCATCTTCCACGCCAAGCGCCTGTCCGCCCAACTGGGCGGCGCGCAGATTCACTTGAAGCGTGAAGACCTGAACCACACCGGCGCCCACAAGATCAACCACTGCCTGGGCGAAGCGCTGCTGGCCAAGTTCATGGGCAAAAAGAAGGTGATTGCCGAAACCGGCGCCGGCCAGCACGGCGTGGCCCTGGCCACGGCCTGTGCGCTGGTGGGTATTCCCTGCGAGATCCACATGGGCCAGGTCGATATCGCGAAGGAACACCCCAACGTCACCAAGATGCGCATCCTGGGCTGCAAGCTGGTGGCCGTGACGCGCGGTGCCGCCACGCTGAAGGAGGCCGTGGACAGCGCTTTCGAGGAGTACCTGACCAACCCCAGCGACTACCTGTACGCGATTGGCTCGGTGGTCGGGCCCCACCCCTTCCCGATGATGGTGCGCGACTTCCAGAGCATCATCGGCCGCGAGGCGCGCGAGCAGTTCCAGGCCAAGCATGGCCGCCTGCCCGACTTCGTGGCCGCCTGCGTGGGCGGCGGCAGCAACGCCATCGGCATGTTCACCGCCTTCCTGCCCGACACCGCCGTGCAGCTGGTCGGCGTGGAGCCCGCCGGTGAAGGCGTGGACAAGCCCGGTCGCCACGCGGCCACACTGTCGGTGGGCAAGCCCGGCGCCATCCACGGCATGCAGTGCTATGTGCTGGAAAACGCCGACGGCACGCCGGCCGCCGTGCACAGCATCGCCTCCGGCCTGGACTATCCGGGCGTGGGCCCGCAGCACAGTTACCTCAAGGACCTGGGCCGTGTGCAGTACCAGTCGGTCACCGACCAGGAGTGCCTGCACGCCTTCATGGCGCTGTCGCGCGTGGAAGGCATCATCCCCGCGCTGGAAAGCGCCCATGCCGTGGCCTGGGCCATGCGCACCGCCCCCACGCTGGGTGCGGACCAGCACATCCTGGTCAACCTGTCCGGCCGTGGCGACAAGGATGCGGACTACGTGGCCAAAATCCTCAACCTGTAAAACGATCGTCAAGAGGTTGGCGCGAAATTTGCGAAACATTTTGTATACCGTTGCCATAAGCAGCGGGGCATACCCAAGGATTCGTGATGAACTTCGTTGCCAACCTGTCGATCAAGCGCCGCCTGTACTGCGGCACCCTGTTTTGCCTGGCCATGCTGGCCGCCATTGGCGGCGCGGGCTTTTATGCCCTGGAGCAGACCCACCACACGGTGGAAGAGGTCTTCGCCACCCGGGTGCAGACCCTGACCGATATCAGCGAGCTGCGCACCAATCTAGGGAGCCTGCAGATCGCCGAGAAAAACACCATCGTGAATGCCGACAGCTCGGACCGGGCCGAAGAGATGCTGGGCCGCTGGCAGACCACGCTGGCCAGCATCAAGGAACGCGCCCAGATGCTGGGGATGCTGCAGCCCGACACCTCGGACTACGCCCAGAAGCTGGGCGTGGTCCACACCTCGCTGGAGCGCTATGGCAACGACCTGTCCCCGCTGCTGGAGCAGGTGCGCCAGGGCCTGGTCAGCCCGGCCGAGGGGGCCGAGCAGGCCGAGTTCGTGCGCTCGGCCATCCATGACGCGGACGCCCTGCTGAGCGCCGCCGTGATGCAGGCCCAGGCCGAGCTGGACACCGCCCGCCAGCAGATCACCGCCCAGGCCGAGCAGATGAAGCGGCTGATGGCCGCCGTGGTGCTGATCGCCGTGCTGGTGATGCTGCCGGTGACGGTGGTCAGCGTGCGCACCATCATGCGTTCGCTGACCATGGCGCGCGACATGGCGCAGCGCGTAGCCGCTGGCGACCTGTCGCAGGACATCGTGGCACTGAACCGCGACGAGGTCGGCCAACTGGTGACCGCCATGGCCGCCATGCAGGCCGCCCTGCGCAGCCTGGTGGCCCAGGTGCAGGCCGCCTCGGGCCAGGTGTCCACCGCCAGCGCGGAAATCGCCACCGGCAACCACCACCTGAGCGAGCGCACGGAGGACACGGCCTCGCACCTGCAGACCACCACCGGCGCCATGGAAGAGCTGGGCCAGGGCGTGCAGCACAACGCGCAGGCCAGCGAAACCGCGCACCAGCACGCCCAGGCCGCCACCAGCGTGGCCCAGCGCGGGCGCCAGGTGACGGCGGAGGTGGTGCAGACCATGGCGCAGATCGCCCAGAGCTCCGAGCGCATCGCCCACATCACCGGGGTGATCGACGGCATCGCCTTCCAGACCAACATCCTGGCGCTGAATGCGGCCGTGGAGGCCGCCCGCGCCGGCGAACAGGGCCGCGGCTTTGCCGTGGTGGCCAACGAGGTCCGGGCCCTGGCCGGCCGCAGCGCCGAGGCGGCGCGCGAAATCAAGGCGCTGATCACCGCCTCCACCCAGTGCGTGGACACCGGCACCAGCCTGGTGCGGCAGGCCGGCAGCACCATGGACGACATCGTGGGCAGCGTGCACCGCGTGGCCCAGGTGATTGCCGAGATCAGCGAGGCAGCCCACACCCAGCACCGCCAGATTGCGGAGGTGATGCGCTCCGTGGACGAGCTGGAACAGATGACCCAGCAAAACGCCGCCCTGGTGGAGCAGTCCAGCGCGGCCTCGGCCTCGCTGCGCGACCAGGCCGGCGTGCTGGACCAGGCCGTGCGGCAGTTCACCCTGCCCGGCGGCGTCCCGTCGGCCGAACAGGCACTCCTGGAATCAGAGCAGCCCGTGCTGATGCTGCAAGGCTAGAGGCCATTTTCACCCCTTGATCACAGCCACAGGGGGTAAGCCAGCGTCGCTGAGCCCTCGGCCAGCGGCGGGGTCGTCACCCTGGGCGGCCACACGTACCATGACGCCCAGACCGACCCGTCCAATATCAGCCGAATTGGCCTGCAGCGCCTGTGCAGCAAGCGCAAGCAGCGATCAAAACCGAATAGCCCGTTCTCAGGGCAGCGGCGGGGCCATCAGGCGCCGCCCTTCCCCACCGGGCACGCTGCCAAAGCGTTCGCTCTGGGCCTGCCAGGCCTCGCGGTAGGCGCGGATGCTCGCCAGATCCGGGCCGACAAAGTTCCACCACATGGTCACCGGGTCGGCAAACGGTGCGCCACCGATCAGCAGCAGCCGGGTGCCGGCCTGCATCTGCAGAGTCACCGCAGTGCGCCCGGCGGCCAGGTACGCCAGTTCATTCGCAATCCAGGTCTCGCCGGCCACGGCCAGCCCGCCGGTCAGCGGCAGCAGGCCGTATTCGAAATCCGCGCGCAGCGGCAGCGTCACGGTGGCCCCGCGGTCACAGCGCACCTCCAGGCCCACCAGTGGGGAATGCAGCTGCGTGGGCGCGGTGTGTTCGCCATAGCTGCCGGCCATCAGGGCCCAGTCGCAACCCTGCGCCTGCCAGGTGGGCAGCACCGGGTAATGCGCAAAGGCGGGCGGCTGGTCGGCCACCGCCGCCGGCAAGGCAATCCACAACTGGGCCGCATGCAGGCGTGCACCGGATGTGACCGAGTCTTCGGTGTGCGAAATGCCGTAGCCTGCCGTCATCAGGTTCACCTGACCGGGGCGCACCACCTGTTCCGAGCCCAGGCTGTCGCGGTGCAGGATTTCGCCCTCGATCATCCAGGTGAAGGTCTGCAGCCGGGTGTGCGGGTGGGCCCCCACATGCATGCCCTGGCCGGCCGGAAAATCCACCGGACCCAGGTGGTCCAGAAAACACCAGGCGCCGATCATGCGCCGTCCCCGGGTGGGCAGGACGCGGGCCACCGTCATACCCTCCCCCAGGCTGCTGGTGCGGGCAACGATGCGTTCAGGCGGGACGGGTGCTTCGGACATGGTGCAAGACTCCTGGTGGGGCACATCAAACATGCGACGTTGTACCACCCAGCGGGCCTGCCCGGTGTCATCCAGGCACGCCAGACCCGCAGGCATCCAGGCCGTGGCGCCTGGGCGCCCCGCTGTCAGCCCAGGGCGACGACCGCGCCGGCCAGACGGGCGAAGGCGGACTCGGACAGGTCGTCGGCCGCCAGCGACTGGCGCCCGCCCCATTGGGTGAAGTGGCGCGACTGCGAACGCTGGTACTGGGGGTCGTAGTGCAGGCGCATCAGCTCGTCAAACAGCTGCGGCAACGCGCCAGCCTGGGCCCAGTCCTGCCAGCGGGCAATCGTCTCGCTGCCCTGGATTTCCTTGAGGTAGGCCAGCCGCTCGCACAACGAGGCCACGTCATCGCCCAGGTAGGCGTAATCGCGCAACAGGTAGTCCAGCCGCGCCGCCTCGGTGGCCTGGATCTCGATGACCGGCGCCTGGCGCATGTGCTGCACCAGTTGCAGGGGCAAGGCCACGCGGCCGATCTTGGGGCTTTCCCCCTCCAGATACACCGGCCGGCTCAGGTCCAGGGTTTCCAGCACGGCTACCAGCTGTGTCTCGAAGCTCTTTTGCGAGGGCTGCGGCACGCCCGGCAAGGCGCCCAGCAACGACCCCTTGTGGCAGGCCAGCCCCTCCAGGTCCACCACCTGCGCACCCTGCTGCTGCAAGGCGTGCAGCACCCGGGTCTTGGCGCTGCCGGTGGCGCCGCACAGCACGCGCAGCTGCAACTGCGGCACCAGGCGCTCGATCTCGTCGACCACATGGTGGCGGAAGGACTTGTAGCCACCCGCCAGTTGCTGGGCATCCCAACCGACCAGACGCAGCCACGTCACCATGGAGCCGCTGCGCAGCCCCCCGCGCCAGCAATAGACCACGGGGCGCCAGTTCTCGGGCTTGTCGGCAAAGGTGGTGTGCAGGTGCTGGGCCAGGTTCTGGGCCACCAGGGCCGCCCCCAGGCGTTTGGCCTCGAAGGGGCTGACCTGCTTGTAGATGGTGCCGATGGTGGCGCGCTCGGCGTCGCTCAGCACCGGGCAGTTGATCGCGCCGGGGATGTGGTCAAGGGCAAATTCTGCAGGCGTGCGGGCGTCGATGATGGTCGTGAACTGAGCAAGATCGGCCACACGGACGGGCTGGCGATGGGACATGGAAAAAACCGCAACAAGGAACAAAAGCCGACGCAGACAAGACGACCGGCGCATCTGCGCACAGCAGCCACCGCTGTACGCCAACACGAAGATGGGTCGACCCTCGACACGTGGCACACCCGCCTTCACGGGTTGCGCACACCTTGCTGTTGATGGCCCGCATTGTCGCCGCTGCAGGCGGCGCTTGCTGGATTTTCCATAAAGCACACACGGCCCGCACCTACAAAACTCGGGTTCTTCCCGCCTTATATGTGCCGCCGATCTATGCAACCATATGCATACATTCCCCGGCAAGCGCCATCGGTTAAAGGCTGGGGAGTGGGTCTTGTATGAGACACATAACTAGAATTTCGCCTACAAGCGTCAAGTTTTAAAAGGTAACCCCATGGTGCAACTATCCAGACGCCAGTTCATGCAAGTGACTGGCTCGAGTCTGGCGGCATCCAGTCTGGCAGTGATGGGCTTCTCGCCCACCGCAGCCCTGGCTGAAGTCCGTCAGTTCAAACTGGCCGCAACCACCGTCACACGGCAGACATGCACGTACTGTTCGGTGGGCTGCGGCATCCTGATGTACTCCTACAGCGACGGCGTCAAGAACGCCAAGATGTCGGTGATGCACGTTGAAGGTGATCCCGATCACCCCGTGAATCGCGGCACGCTGTGCCCCAAGGGCGCCTCGCTGCTGGACTTCGTTCACAGCCCCAACCGCCTCAAGTACCCCGAATACCGCGCTCCCGGCTCGACCGAGTGGAAGCGCCTGTCGTGGGACGAAGCCCTGGACCGTATCGCCAAGCTCCTGAAGGAAGACCGCGACGCCAACTTCGTCGAGAAGAATGAAAAGGGTCAAACGGTCAACCGTTGGCTCACCACCGGCATGCTGGCTGCTTCGGCCTCTAGCAACGAAGCCGGTTACGTCACCCACAAGGTTGCCCGTTCCTGGGGCCTGCTGGCGCTCGATAACCAAGCACGTGTCTGACACGGCCCGACGGTGGCAGGTCTTGCCCCGACGTTTGGCCGTGGAGCCATGACAAATCACTGGGTCGACATCAAGAATGCTGATGTGATCCTGATCATGGGCGGTAACGCTGCGGAAGCGCACCCCTGTGGTTTCAAATGGGTGACCGAAGCGAAGGAGCACAACGGTGCGCACTTCATGGTGGTCGATCCGCGTTTCAACCGATCTGCTTCCGTAGCCGATTTCTATGCCCCTATCCGTTCGGGCTCGGACATCGTGTTCCTGGGCGGCATCATCAATTACCTGCTGACCAACGACAAGATTCACCACGAATATGTGAAGAACTACACCGACTTCACATACATCGTGCGCGAAGACTTTGCGTTTGACGAAGGCATCTTCTCCGGCTACAACCCCGAGACCCGTACTTACGACAAATCGTCGTGGGACTACGAGATGGGCGAAGACGGCTTCGTGAAGACCGACCCCACGTTGCAGCACCCCCGTTGCGTCTACCAGTGGCTCAAGCGCCATTACGCGGGCTATACCCCTGAGAAGGTGGAAAGCATCTGCGGCACACCCCAGGCCAAGTTCCTGCACGTGGCCGAGCAGTTTGCCTCGACCGCAGTGGCCGGCCGTGTGGCGACCATCATGTACGCACTGGGCTGGACCCAGCACACCACGGGCGCACAGATGCTGCGTACCGGCGCCATGATCCAGCTGCTGTGCGGCAACATCGGCGTTGCAGGTGGTGGCATGAACGCGTTGCGCGGTCACTCCAACATCCAGGGCCTGACCGACTTGGGTATCTTGTCCGCTTCGTTGCCGGGTTACCTGACGCTGCCCAACGAGCGCGAGCAAGACTACCAACAGTACATCGCCGCACGCACGCCCAAGCTGCTGCGTCCCGGCCAGATGAACTACTGGTCCAACACACCCAAGTTCCACGTCAGCCTGATGAAGGCATGGTGGGGTCCTGCGGCGACTGCGGAAAACAACTGGGCATTCGATTACCTGCCCAAGCTGGACAAGCAGTACGATATGCTGCAGGTCACCGACATGATGGTGCAGGGCAAGGTGAATGGCTATATCGCGCAGGGCTTCAACCCCCTGGCCGCGCTGGCCAACTCCAACAATGTCCGCGAAGGCTTGAAGAAGCTGAAGTTCCTGGTCGTGATGGATCCGCTGGTCACCGAGACTTCCGAGTTCTGGAAGAACCACGGTGAATTCAACGATGTGGACTCCGCCTCCATCCAGACCGAGGTGTTCCGCCTGCCCACCACCTGCTTCGCCGAAGAAGACGGTGCCGTCGTGAGCTCCTCGCGCGTGCTGCAGTGGCACTGGAAGGCCGCCGATGCACCGGGTGAAGCCAAGACCGACATCGCGATCATGTCCGGCCTGCACCTGCGCATGAAAAAGTTGTACGAGAAGGACGGCGGCAAGTTCCCCGACCCCATCGTCAACCTCTACTGGCCGTACTCGCACGCCGACCACCCCACTTCCGAGGAAATTGCCAAGGAATACAACGGTCGCGCCCTGGTCGATCTGTACGACCCCAAGGACCCCACCAAGCTCATCCGCAAGGCGGGCGAGCAACTGGCGGGCTTTGGCGAAATGCGTGATGACGGCACCACCCTGGGTGGTTGCTGGATCTGGGCAGGCAGCTGGACGTCTTCGGGCAACCAGATGGCGCGTCGCGACAACAGCGACCCCACCGGGATCGGCAACACGCTGAACTGGGCCTGGGCCTGGCCGGCCAACCGCCGTGTGCTGTACAACCGCGCATCGTGCGACCGCCAGGGCAATCCGTTCAACCCCAAGCGCGTGCTGATCAAGTGGAATGGCAAGCAATGGGGCGGCGCGGACGTGCCGGACGTGGCCGTAGGCCTGGATCCCGAGGTGATCAACCCCTTCATCATGAATCCCGAGGGTGTGGCGCGCTTGTTCGCGCGCAAGGGCATGAACGAAGGTCCGTTCCCCACGCACTACGAGGCGTTCGACAACCCTCTGGGCTACAACCCCATGTATCCCAAGAACCCGCTGGCGGTCATCAACCCTGCAGCGCGTATCCTGGAATCCACCAAGGGCACCGCGGGCGATCCCAAGGACTACCCACACGTGGGCACGACCTACCGCCTGACCGAGCACTTCCACTACTGGACCAAGCACGTTCAGCTGAACAACATCGTTCAGCCCGAACAGTTTGTGGAAATTGGTGAAGCGCTGGCCAAGGAGCTGGGCATCGAAACCGGCCAGAAGGTCAAGGTGTCGTCCAAGCGTGGTTTCGTCAAGGCTGCGGCAGTGGTGACCAAGCGCATCAAGCCCATGCAGATCGACGGCAAGACCATCCACCACGTGGGCATTCCGATCCACTGGGGCTTTGCCTCGACAGGTCGCAAAGGCTACCTGGCGAACAACTTGACTGCGTCGGTCGGTGACGGCAACAGCATGACCCCTGAATCCAAGACCTTCCTCGTGAAGGTTGAGAAGGCATAAGGAGAAATAGCTGATGTCCTCAACCATGTCCCTCGATATCAAGCGTCGCTCCGCAACGACCACCCCCGCCCCCAGTGCGCGTGAAGCGCACAGCGGGGAGGTCGCCAAGCTGATCGATGTCTCCAAATGCATTGGCTGCAAGGCTTGCCAGACCGCCTGCATGGAGTGGAACGATCTGCGCGACGAAATCGGCACTTCGGCTGCTGGCGTGTACGACAACCCGACCGATCTGACCGATCAGTCGTGGACCGTGATGCGCTTTGCCGAGTACGAGAACGAAGCCACCGGCAATCTGGAATGGCTGATCCGCAAGGACGGCTGTATGCACTGTGAAGACCCCGGCTGTCTGAAGGCCTGCCCCTCGCCTGGTGCGATCGTGCAGTACGCCAACGGCATCGTGGACTTCCAGCAGGACCAGTGCGTCGGTTGCGGCTACTGCGTGACCGGCTGCCCGTTCAACATTCCACGCATCTCCAAGAAGGACCACAAGGCGTACAAGTGCACCTTGTGTTCGGACCGCGTGGCGGTGGGCCGCGAACCTGCCTGCGTCAAGACCTGCCCAACCGGCGCCATCATGTTTGGCACCAAGAAGGCAATGCACGACCAGGCAGAGCGCCGCATCGGCGATCTGAAGCAGCGTGGCTACGCGAACGCCGGTTTGTATG
Source organism: Comamonas sp. CAH-2 (assembly GCF_009668305.1). Taxonomy (NCBI): domain Bacteria; kingdom Pseudomonadati; phylum Pseudomonadota; class Betaproteobacteria; order Burkholderiales; family Comamonadaceae; genus Comamonas; species Comamonas sp. CAH-2. The sequence goes on along the minus strand of NZ_VSWF01000001.1, from coordinate 241,322 downwards.
ACCCAGCAGCTGTGGGCGGTACGCACGTCATGTACGTGCTGCACCATGCTGATAAGCCTTCGCTGTACAAGGGCCTGCCGGACGATCCCAAGATCAGCCCGATGGTGTCCCTGTGGAAGGGTGTTGCCAAGCCTCTGGCGATGGCCGCACTGGGTGCAGCTGCTGTTGGCAGCCTGTTCCACTACATCACCAAGGGTCCGAACGACGTGTCCAAGGAACTGGAAGATGAAATGGAGCGCAAGGACGCTGAAGCGCTGAACAAGGAGAACGGCAAATGAAACGCAACCCTCGCGACCTCGTGCGCTACAACGCATCGGAGCGCGCCAACCACTGGGTGGTAGGCATTTGCTTCATTTTGCTGGCCCTGTCCGGTCTGGCGTTCTTCCACCCCGCCTTCTTTCCGCTGACTCAGCTGTTCGGTGGCGGCCCCTGGACGCGCATCTTGCACCCCTACATCGGGGTGGTGATGGCTGTGTTCTTCATCATCATGGCCTGCCGTTTTGCCAAGCTCAACATCGTGGAACCCCGCGATATTGACTGGCTCAAGAACGTCAACAAGATGATCGACGGCGACGACCACGACATGCCCGAACAGGGCAAGTACAACGGTGGCCAGAAGCTCCTGTTCTGGGGCCTGGTGATCGGCATGCTGCTGATCACGGTCACCGGCGTGCTGATGTGGCGCGCCTGGTGGACGCTGCCCGTGGGCGTGGTGCGTGCCGCTTCGGTGGTGCACGCCATCGCTGCAGTGTGGATGATCGGTCTGATCATCATGCACGTCTATGCGGCTATTTGGACCCGCGGCACCATCCGCGCCATGTTGTATGGCACAGTGACCCGTGCTTGGGCCAAGCAACACCACCGCGGCTGGTATCGCAAGATGACTGGCGACAACGACTGATCCGATCAGTCTTTAGATAAAGTCACTTAGACGCTTGTTGATTGCCGCCGGACGCCCTCTGCTGGGCGTGCCGGCGGCTTCAATTTCTGGACCCCTATTTCTATGCAACAACGCATTCTTCAACCCGGCGAAATCGAAGCGCTGGACAAGACCAGCTTCCCCCGCATCCTGCTGCCCCAGGTCGCCAGCCTGTTCGCCGACCGCGCAGCGCGCCTGCGCCAGCTGTCGGACGGCAACCCGATCGCGGACTACCTGCAGTTTGCCGCCAAGATCGTGGATGCCCAGCATGCGGCGGCCGCCCAGGTGACGCTGCAGCCCCTGGACACCAGCAGCATGGAACGTGCGCAGCAGCACTCCATGCCCCTGTTGCCCGCCGCCGACCACATCGACCCCGCCTGGCACGCCGTGCTGGACGCCATGCTGGACACACTGGCGGGCAACGAAGGCCTGCCCGAGCCGCTGCAGCCACTGATCACCTCGCTGCGTGCCCTCAGCCTGCAGGAGCGCGATGAAATCGCCCAGCGCCTGCTGCAAAAGGAAGTGGCCGCCCGCCACATCGGCATGGCCCCCTTCATCATGGCCGCGCTGCAAGTGACCTATGCCCAGCGCGCCGCAGCCCTCAGCGTGCGCGACGTACCCTACACCGAGCCGGCCACCATCTGCCCCGTCTGCGCCAGCGAACCCGTGGCCAGCGTGCTGCGCATTGGCGGCCAGAGCAGCGGCCACCGCTACCTGCACTGCGGCACCTGCTGCACCGAATGGCACATGGTGCGCGTGAAGTGCTCGCACTGCGAGTCCACCGAAGGCATCCACTACCAGACCATCGAAGGCAGCAAGGACGTCATCACCGCCGAGACCTGCGACCAGTGCGGCACCTACCGCAAGGTCATCAACCAGGAAAAGGACCCCTTGGCCGAGCCGCTGGCCGACGACCTGGCCAGCCTGACCATGGACCTGCTGATGAGCGAGAGCACCCGCTTCCAACGCTCCAGCGCCAACCCCCTGCTGTTTGTGGCCGTGGCCGAAGAGCAGGCGGCCGACGCCGAGGCCGGCCTGGTAGACCCTGCGGCACAATAAGAGGCCAGCCACCTCCAGCCCCCGCCGAAAGGCCGCTGCAGCGGCCTTTCTTCATTGCACCATTGTTTTTTGACTGCGAGATTCCCCGCCGTGAACGCTGCCACCCCGCGCCTCCCCTCCGTTGACAAGCTGCTGCACACCCCGGCCCTGCAGGCCCTGCAGCAGCAGTACGGCACCAGCAGCACCACGGATGCCGTGCGCCAGGTGCTGGAAGGGCTGCGCCCGGCGCTGCGCGAGGGCAGCCTGCACGCAGACCAGGTGACCGAGAACGCCCTGGTGCAAGCGACCGCGCAGCGCCTGACCGAGCGCTTTGCCCCGCGCCTGCGCAGCGTGTTCAACCTCACAGGCACGGTGCTGCACACCAACCTGGGCCGCGCCCTGCTGCCCCAGGAAGCGGTGGACGCCGTGGTCGAAGCGCTGACCCACCCCGCCAACCTGGAGTACGACCTGGACACCGGCGGCCGTGGCGACCGCGACGACCTGGTCGAACAGCTGGTCTGCGAGTTGACCGGCGCCGAGGCCGCCACCATCGTCAACAACAATGCCGCCGCCGTGCTGCTGGCCCTGTCCACCCTGGCGGCCGGCCAGGAAGTGGTGGTCTCGCGCGGCGAGCTGGTCGAGATTGGCGGCGCATTCCGCATTCCGGACATCATGAAGCGCGCCGGCTGCCAACTGGTTGAAGTGGGCACCACCAACCGCACCCACGCCAAGGACTATGCCGAGGCCGTGACCGACGCCACCGCCCTGCTGATGAAGGTTCACACCAGCAACTACGCCGTCATGGGCTTCACCAAGAGCGTCTCGGATGCCGAGGTCACCGCCATGGCGCACGAGCGCGGCCTGTCCATGCTGGTGGACCTGGGCAGCGGCACCCTTGTGGACCTGCGCCAGTGGGGCCTGCCCCACGAGGTGACGGTGCGCGAGACCGTGGAGGCCGGCGCCGACATCGTCACCTTCTCGGGCGACAAGCTGCTGGGCGGGCCCCAGGCCGGCATCATCGTCGGCCGCAAGGACCTGATCGCCAAGATCAAGAAGAACCCCATGAAGCGCGCGCTGCGCGTGGGCAAGCTGACGCTGGCCGCGCTGGAGCCCACGCTGCGCCTGTACCTGCACCCGGAAAAGCTGGCCGAGCGCCTGACCACGCTGCGCCTGTTCACCCGCCCGCCCGCCGACATGCAGGCCCAGGCTGAGGCCCTGCGCCCCCGGTTGCAGGACGTGCTGGGCAATGCCTGGGTCGTCGAGACCGCCGCCATGCACAGCCAGATCGGCAGCGGCGCCCTGCCCGTGGGCAACCTGCCCAGCTGGGGCATGAAGCTGTACCCCGCCAGCGGCAAGCAGGCGGGCCGCCAGCTGACCCAGCTGGAAGCGCGCTTGCGCGCCCTGCCACGCCCGGTGATTGGCCGCCTGCACGACGATGCCCTGTGGCTGGACCTGCGCTGCCTGGAGGCCCCGGCCCAGCCGCAGTTTGAACAACAGCTGCATGCCTTGCGCTGAGCACGGCCCGCACGCCAAGACCCAGGCGATGGACGATGGCAACGAGGCGCGAAGCTGCAGGTAGCTCTTCAGTACGACAATCCCAGGCAACGGCGTGCCCAGGTTTGCACAGGGCTATCTAAATACATAGCTACTGGCGCTTGCTAAGCAAGTGCTGGATGCCAATTTGACTAGGAACCATCGGGGTTCTGGAAAGTGTTTGCATGATCATCGGTACCGCGGGACACATTGACCACGGCAAGACCACGCTGGTGCGCGCCCTCACGGGGGTGGAGACCGACCGCCTGAAGGAAGAGAAGGCGCGCGGCATCTCGATCGAGCTGGGCTACGCCTACGCCCCCCTGCCCAATGGTGACGTGCTGGGCATCATCGACGTGCCCGGCCACGAAAAGTTTGTCCACACCATGGCCGCCGGCGCCGTGGGCATCGACCACGCCCTGCTGGTGGTGGCTGCCGACGACGGCGTCATGCCGCAGACGCTGGAGCACCTGGAAATCCTGCAACTGCTGGGCATCCGCCAGGGCACCGTGGCCCTGACCAAGGTCGACCGCGTGCTGCCCGAGCGCATCCAGGACGTGCGCGACGAGATCACCGCCATCCTCAGCGTCACGGCCCTGGCCGGCAGCCCGATCTTTGAAACCGCCGCCGCCCAGCCCGGCGCCCCCGGCGTGCAGGCCCTGCGCGCGCACCTGGACGTGCAGGCCCAGCTGATGCCCCCGCGCCCGCGCGACGGCCTGTTCCGGCTGGCGGTGGACCGCGTCTTCACCCTGCCCGGCCAGGGCACCGTGGTCACCGGCACGGTGTTCAGCGGCCGCGTGGCCGTGGGCGACAGCCTGGTGCATTCGGCCAGTGGCCAAACGGTGCGGGTGCGCAGCATCCACGCCCAGAACCAGGCGGCCGAGCAAGGCGTGGCCGGCCAGCGCTGCGCGCTGAACCTGGCCGGCATCGCCAAGGACGACATCCAGCGCGGCGACTGGATCGCCGATGGCCGCGTGCTGCAGGCCACCGACCGCATCGACATCCGCCTGCACCTGCTGGCCGAAGCGCCGCCCATGGCGCAGTGGACGCCGGTGCACGTGCACCTGGGCACCCAGCGCGGCACGGCCCACGTGGCCCTGCTGCAGGACCAGCCGATCGAGCCCGGCACCGAAGTGCGTGCGCAGCTGGTGCTGGACGCCCCGGTCTTCACCGTGCCCGGAGACCGCCTGGTGCTGCGCAACGCCCAGGCCAGCCGCACCATAGCCGGCGGCCTGGTGCTGGACCCGTACGCCCCCGCGCGCAAGCGCCGCAGCCCGGAGCGCAGCGCCACCCTGGATGCGCTGGAGCACCTGGTGGCCACGCACGATGCCACGCCGCTGGTCGCCCAGGCGGCCCACGGTCTGCCGCTGTCGCAGCTGCAACGCCTGACCGGGCGCAGCTTGGACGGCATCGCCCTGGCTGGCACGCAGCGTATTGCCCTGGCCGACGGGGATGCGCTGCTGATCAACGCCCAGCGTCTGGCCCAGCTGCAGGCCCAGGTGCTGGACACCATCACGCGCTTTCACGACAAGTACCCGGATGAGCCCGGCATCAACGCCGCGCGCCTGCGCCGCATGGCCTGGCCCGGCCTGGTCCATGCGCAGCACGACATGCTGTGGCGCGCCATCATCGACCAGTTGCTGCAGTCGCAGCAGCTGGCCAGCAGCGGGGCGTGGCTGCACCGGCCCGGCTACAGCGTGCAACTGTCCGCAGCCGAGCAGGCCCTGGCCGAGCAACTGCTGCCGCGCCTGCAGGACGGCCGCTTTGACCCACCTTGGGTGCGCGACCTGGCACGCGACACCGGCAGCGGCGAGGAAGTGGTGCGCCAGCTGCTGCGCAAGCTGGCCCGCCAGGGACTGCTGTTCCAGGTGGTCAAGGACCTGTTCTACACCGCCGCCAACATGGACCAGCTGGCCACCATCGTCCAGGATCTGGCCGCCACCACGCCCCACGGCGAGGTCGAAGCCCGCGCCTTCCGCGACGCGACGCAACTGGGCCGCAAGCGCGCCATCCAGATCATCGAGTGCTTCGACCGCCTGGGCTACACCCGGCGCGTGCGCGACGCCCACGTGCTGCGCCCGGACGCGCAGTGGCACCCCCAGGCATGAGCCCGCATCGCCCCAATTGCCGCGCTGCGCTACGCCAGCGCGTTACAATCGGCGCCAGCTTCTTCGGAAGGCAATCGTGCCCGGTGGTGCGGCCGGGCTTCAAACCCGGTGAGGGGTGTTAGCCACTCCTGGGTAGGTTCGACTCCTGCTGCTTTCCGCCACACATCCAAGCCCTGACTCTGCCGGAGTCAGGGCTTTTTTAATGAACCGCACGTTCGTATAAATAAATGAGCAATTAGCGCCTGCTCACTCGGCCTTTCCTTTTACTTTTGCTTGCAATCCAAAGAGAATCAAGCGCTTCGCGCTATGGTTTTAGGCCACCATGTCTTTGCATCTTTCTGACGAAGAGTTTCTGGACTTTCAAAGCTTCATCCATCGCCAGACGGGCATCCAGATGCACCGCGGCAAGAAAGCCTTGATCTGCGGCCGCCTGGCCAAGCGCCTGCAGCAATGCGGCATGCCCAGCTATGGCGACTACTTCCGCTTCATCCATAGCGCGGAAGGCCAGGGTGAACACCAGACCTGCATCGACCTGCTGACCACCAACGAAACCTATTTCTTCCGTGAACCCAAGCACTTTGACTGGCTGACGGATTACCTGCAGGGTCTGTGCCCTGGCACGCAGCCACTGCGCCTGTGGAGCGCGGCCTGCTCCAGCGGTGAGGAGGCCTACAGCCTGGCCATGGTGCTGGCCGAATACAGCCCACGCGCCTGGCAGTTGATGGGCTCGGACATCAGCACCCGCATGCTCGAGCGTGCGCGCACCGGGCACTATCCGATGGCGCGCAACAAGCACCTGCCGCCCGAGCTGCTCAAGAAGTACTGCCTGCGCGGCACCGGCCGGCAGGATGGCACCTTCCTAATCACCAAGGCCCTGCGCGAACGCGTGGAGTTCTGCCACATCAACCTCAACGAGGCCCTGCCCCAGGTCGGTCTGTTTGATGTGATCTTTCTGCGCAACGTGATGATCTACTTCGGCTCGGCGACCAAGCAGGCCGTGGTCAACCGGCTGGCGCAGCAACTGCGGCCCGGCGGGTTCCTGTGCATCGGGCACTCGGAAAGCCTCAACGATGTGCAGCACCCGCTGCAAGCCCTGGCCCCGGCCATCTTCCGTAAGCCCGGCACGGCCGTCTGACGATGAGCATCCGCGTTCTGCTGGTCGACGACTCCGCACTGATGCGCCAGACACTGGGGGCCCTGCTGCACGACAGCCCCGGCATCAAGCTGCTGGCCGCCGTCTCCGACCCGCTGCTGGCCATGAAGCGCATGCAGCAAGAGTGGCCCGACGTGATCGTGCTGGATGTGGAGATGCCGCACATGGACGGCATCACCTTCCTCAAGAAAATCATGCACGAGCGGCCCACGCCCGTCATCATCTGCTCCACCCTGACCGAGCAGGGCGCACAGGCCACCCTGGACGCCATGGCCGCCGGCGCATTCACGGCCATGGCCAAGCCGCGGCTGGGCCTGCGCCACTTTCTGGACGAGCATGCCAAGGAGTTCATCACCACCATCCGCGCCGCTATGCAGGCCAACGTGCGGCGCCTGGTGCCGCGCGCGCCCTTGCCGGCGCCAGCCCCCAAGCTGAGCGCCGACGCCGTGCTGCCGGCCACCGCGCCCCGCCATGCCCTGGCCCACACCACGGAGCGGATTGTGGCGGTGGGCACCTCCACCGGCGGTACCCAGGCCCTGGAGCGCATCCTCACCGCCCTGCCGCGGCTGTCGCCGGGCCTGGTCATCGTGCAGCACATGCCCGAGCAGTTCACCGCGGCTTTTGCCCAGCGCCTGAACCAGCTGTGCGACATCACCGTGCAGGAAGCCCAGAACGGCGACCGCGTACTACCAGGCCATGCCCTGATCGCCCCGGGCGGGCGCCACATGCTGCTGCGCCGCAGCGGTGCGCAATACCGCGTGGAGATTGTGGATGGCCCCCTGGTCAGCCGCCACCGCCCCTCGGTCAATGTACTGTTCCGTTCCGTGGCGCAGACCGCTGGCGCCAATGCCCTGGGCATTTTGCTGACCGGCATGGGCGACGATGGTGCAGCCGGCTTGCTGGAGATGCGCCAGGCAGGTGCCCACACCCTGGCGCAGGACGAGGCCAGCTGCGTCGTATTCGGCATGCCCAAGGAAGCCATCAAGCGCGGTGCGGCCGCCCAGGTGCTGGCCCTGCACGACATGCCGGAAGCCATCGCGCGCTACAACAAAAGGACCGCCTAGGTAAAGCCTTTAACCGCGTGGTCTGCCCAGGATTCTAGGGTTTACCCGGTAAATCTTCGGCTTTGCGCATATCCTCACCGTATACATTTTTTAACAAAAGCGCACACCGGATCATCCGGCACTCGCGCTGCATGGCATGACCCCCCTTTCTTCCAGCGCCTCGGCCGCACGGCCGGCTTCGGCATGTGCGGCTTTTGCCGCACGCATGCACACCTTTGGTGAATGGGCCGGCAGTCCCACCACCTTGGGGATTGCCGCCGGCCTGGGTATCTGGGCGGCCAGTGCCTGGCACCCCGCAGCCGCGCTGGCAGGCCTGGCCTGCAGCGCCTGGGGTGTGCTGGCCCACCGCCGGCATGCCCGGGACCTCCAACAGGTGCATGCGCAGCACAGTTCGCAGCGCCAAGGCCTGCAGGCCTTGGGCCACGAACTGCTGCCACTGTGGCGCCAGCACCTGGGCGCATCCCAAGGGCAGATGGAAACGGCCGTGACGCAGCTGACCCAGCGCTTTGCCAGCATCGTGGACCGGCTGGATCAGGCCATGCAGGCCTCCACCCTGTCCTCGCAGGCAGGGACCCAAGAGGGGGTGCAGGTGTTCCAGCACAGCCAGACGCAGTTGCAGGCCGTGCTGCAGGCCTTGCGCGCGTCGATCGATTGCAACCAGCAGTTGCACCAGCAGGTGCAGGACCTGGAGCGCTACGTGCAGGAGTTGCAGGACATGGCGGCGGAGGTGGCTTCGATCGCCTCGCAGACCAACCTGCTGGCCATCAACGCGGCGATTGAAGCCGCCCACGCGGGCGAAGTCGGCCGTGGCTTCTCGGTGCTGTCGCAGGAGGTGCGCAAGCTGGCTGCCCTGTCCGGTGCCACGGGCCAGCGCATGACCCAGAAAGTCACGGCGATCACGCAGGCCATCAGCCACACCCGCCTTCAGGCCGCCGACACGGCCGCGCAGCAGACTGCATCGCTGACCGCCTCCCAGGACAGCGTGGAGCAGGTGCTGACCCGCTTCCAGGGACTGACAGGGCAACTGACCGATGCCGCGCAGCTGCTGCAGGATGAAAGCCGGGGCATCCAGACCGAAATCGTGCAGTCGCTGGTCCAGTTGCAATTCCAGGACCGCGTCAGCCAGATGATGGGGCACGTGGGCGACAGCCTGCAGCAGCTGGGCGCCCAGTTGCAGTCCGCCCAGGGGCTCGACATCCCCCACCTACTGGCCACCCTGGAAAGCACCTACGCCATGGCCGAAGAGCGCCAGGCCCATGCCGCACAGCGCGGCCAGGCAGCCCCTCCCTCCCCCGCACACGACAGCGATGCCGTGACCTTCTTCTGACCGCCCCTTGCCTGCCTGTTTTCCGAAAGTTGTACCGTGCCCAAGACCATCATGATCGTGGATGACTCCGCCTCGCTGCGCCAAGTGGTGTGCATTGCCTTGCGGGGCGCTGGCTACGAGGTGCTGGAAGCGCGGGATGGCCAGGATGCACTGGGCAAGCTCACCGGCCACAAGGTGCACCTCATCGTCTCCGACGTGAACATGCCCAACCTGGACGGCATCGGCTTGGTCCAGGCGGTCAAGGCGTTGCCGGCTTACCGTTTCACCCCGGTCGTGATGCTGACCACCGAATCCCAGGCCGAAAAGAAGGCCCAGGCCCAGGCCGCAGGTGCCAAGGCCTGGGTGCTCAAGCCCTTCCACCCCACGCAACTGCTGACCGTCGTGCAAAAGCTGGTGCTGCCATGAACGAAGCCGCTGTGTTCACCATCGCGGGCGAGCTGAGCATCTACCGCGCGGCCGAGCTGTGCCAGGCCTTGCAAGCCTGGCTGCCCCAGGCCCTGGCCTGCGGTAATGACGCCGTGCATCTGGACCTCGCCGAGGTGTCCGACATGGACACCGCCGGCCTGCAGCTGTTACTGGCACTGCAGCGCAGCGCAGAAGACGCCGGCGCCCGGCTGGCCTTGCAGTCAGCCAGCCCAACGGTCATGGAAGTGCTGCAACTGACCGCACTGGAACACCTGATCGCGCCTGCCGCGTCCACCGCCCCATGAACCTGGACCACGCCTTGCACACCTTCATCGCGGAAAGCCGCGAGCTGCTGGCCGACATGGAAGCCAGCCTGCTGCACCTGCAGCCGGAGGCGCCCTCGCCCGACGCCATCCACGCCATCTTTCGCGCGGCCCACACCATCAAGGGCTCGGCTGGTTTGTTCGGGCTCGATCACGTGGTGGCATTCACCCACGTGGCCGAAACCCTGTTGGACCAGGTCCGTGCGGCCTGTGTTCCGCTGGATGCCGGCTTGATCGAGCTGCTGCTGGCCTGCTGCGACCACATGCACGCCCTGATGAATGTCGTCGAGGCGCATGGCGCCATCCAGGACCCACAGCTGCAGGCACGCAGCGACACCCTGGTGCAGGCCCTGCACGCCCGCAGCCTGATGTCCAGCAAGTCCGTGCTGCCGCCCCAGACGGCCACCCCCGACCTGCCTGCCGAAACCGACGCCCCCAGCTGCGCCTGGCAGATTGCGGCCCGGTTCGGTCCGGCCGTGCTGCAAAACGGCATGGACCCGCTGTCCTTTCTGCGCTACCTGCACACCCTGGGTCGGATCACTCATACCGAACTGCTGAGCCAGGCGGTACCGAACCTGCAGCAGCTGGACGCCGAGCAGTGCTACCTGGGATTTGTGGTGCACCTGCACGGCCACGCCAGCCAGCAGGAGGTGGAGTCCGTGTTCGATTTCGTGCGTGACGAATGCGAGCTGCAGGTCACGCCGCTCGCATCGCCACATGCTGCCCCCTGCCCCTCACAGCCCAGTGCGCAGGACAGCGCTGATGGCGACAAGCCCCCCGCAAGAGCACTGCCCCATGCTCCCCCCAGCAACACCTGGCTGGATCTTGCCCAGGTCAACGTGGTGCCATCCGCGGAAGCCCTTCCCAGCGCGTCTGCAAGCACGACAGCCCCCCGCCAGGGCGAGCACGCCAGCCTCCGGGTCGATGCCCACAAGCTGGAGCAGCTCATCAACCTGGTCGGGGAACTGATCACCGCATCGGCCGGCGCCACCGAAGTGGCACGCCAGCTGCGCCACAGCGAGATGCTGGAAGCCACCGCCACCGTCGCCGCGCTGGTCGAGCAGGTCCGCGACCATGCGCTGCAGCTGCGCATGGTGAAAATCGGCGGCAGCTTCAACAAGTTTCAGCGCATCGTGCACGACGTGGCACGCGAGCTGGGCAAGGACATCGCCCTGCACATCAGTGGTCAGGACACCGAGCTGGACAAGACCGTGGTGGAACGCATCGGCGACCCGCTGACCCACCTGGTGCGCAACGCCATCGACCATGGGATCGAGCCGGCTGCCGTGCGCCTGTCCAACGGCAAGCCAGCACAGGGCTCCGTGTACCTGGACGCCCACCATGAGTCGGGCCACATCGTGATCGAGATCCGTGATGACGGCGCCGGCCTGGATCGCGAACGCATCCTGGCCAAGGCCGTGGAGCGGGGCCTGATCGAGCCGGGCCGTCAGTTGGCGGACAACGACATTGACGCCCTCATCTTCGAACCCGGCTTTTCCACCGCCACGCAGATCACAAGTCTGTCAGGGCGCGGTGTGGGCATGGACGTGGTGCGCAGCAACATAGCGGCGCTGCGCGGCACGGTTGAGGTGCGCAGCGTGCCGGGTCAGGGCACGACGGTGCAAGTGCGCCTGCCGCTGACCCTGGCCATCATCGACGGTTTCCAGGTGCGCGTGGGCCACTCCGTGTTAGTGATTCCACTGGAAATGGTGGACGAATGCGTGGAATACCTGGGTACGCCGGCGCAGCACTACACCGACCTGCGCGGCACGGTGCTGCCCTTTATTCGTCTGCGCCAGCACTTTGCCCTGCAGGGCCCTGGCAGTGCACGGCCCAACATCGTGGTCATCCAGCATGGCACCCAGCGTTTTGGGCTGCTGGTGGACGAACTGCTGGGCGAAGCCCAGGCCGTCATCAAGCCCCTGTCCCGCATCTTCCGACAGGCGCGGGGCATCAGTGGCTCCAGCATTTTGGGCAATGGCAAGGTGGCGCTGATTTTGGACATTGCCGCGCTGCATCAGCAGGTGTTGACCACTCGCCGCAGGGAAACCATCCCCTTCACGACGACTGCGCCCTGAGCGCCCGACTTTATTACCTCTTAATCCCTTCAAGGACAGGCATGTTTGCAAATATGCGCGTTGTGACGCGACTTGGCATTGGCTTTGGGCTGATGATTCTGATGCTGCTTGGCAGCTCCATGTTCGGGCTGGACCGTCTGCGTTCGGTGAGCGATCTGAGCGCACGGGTGATGGACGTGCACTACCCCCTCGCCTCGCTGAGCCGCGACATCATCGACGCCAACGACCGCACCAAGGTGCTGGTGCGCGACCTGGTGTTCGCGCACACGGATGTCGAGCTGTCCCGCGCACTGCAAACGCTAAATGCCGGGCGTGCCGACGTGGTCAAACACATCGCGCAACTCAACGACGCTGTCCAATCTGCTGAAGGCCGCCGCCTGCTGGAGCTGATCACCCAGAACTCGCACAAGCTCAATGCCCTGTACGAACAGATCACAGCCCTGGCCCAGGCGGACAAGGATGGTGCGCTGGCCCTGATCCGCGGCGAATACACCACCATCCAGGACCTGCAGACCCAGCACCTGCTGGACCTGTCGCGCCTCATCTCCACACGCATGCACGCGGCCAATGTCGAGGCCCAGAGCACCGCCCAGGCCACCCAGCAGATGCTGCTGTACATCGCCGTGGCGGCCATCGTCGTGGCCGTGCTGACCGCCTGGCTGATCGCACGCGGGCTGACACGCCTGCTGGGCGGCGAGCCGGCGTATGCCGCCGAGATCATGAACCGCATTGCCGCTGGCGATCTGGGCATGGAGGTGCAACTGCGCCAGAACGACAGCAGCAGCATGCTGCATGCCGTCAAACAGATGGTCGCCAAGCTGCAACTGGTGGTCGGCGAGGTCAACAGCAGCTCCGAGGCGCTGGCCAGCGCCTCGGAAGAAGTCAGCGCCACCGCCCAGACCTTGAGCCAGGCTTCCAGCGAACAAGCGGCCGGGGTGGAAGAGACCAGCGCCACCATCGAGCAGGCGAATGCCTCGATCACGCAAAACACCGAAAACGCCAAGCTGACGGACAGCATGGCCGCGAAGGCCGCCCGCGATGCCGCCGAAGGGGGCCAGGCCGTCAAGGCCACCGCCACCGCCATGAAGCAGATTGCCCAGAAGATCAGCATCATCGACGACATCGCCTACCAGACCAACCTGCTGGCTCTGAACGCGGCCATCGAGGCCGCCCGTGCCGGTGAGCATGGCAAGGGCTTTGCCGTGGTGGCGGCCGAAGTGCGCAAGCTGGCCGAACGCAGCCAGGTGGCCGCGCAGGAAATCAGCGATGTGGCCACCTCCAGCGTGCAACTGTCCGAGCGGGCCGGCCAGCTCCTGGATGTGATGGTGCCCAACATCCAGAAGACCTCGGAACTGGTGCAGGAAATTGCTGCGGCCTCCGAAGAGCAGAGCAGCGGCATCGGCCAGATCAACCTGGCCATGGGGCAACTGAGCCAGGCCACCCAACAAAACGCCTCCAGCTCCGAAGAGCTGGCGGCCACGGCCGAGGAAATGAGCGCCCAGGCTGAGCAATTGCAGCAAGCCATTGCCTTCTTCCGGCTGAGCGGCCCTGCGGCCACTGCGCTGCACGCCCATCCACCGCGCACAGGCACAACCGCCAAACCCAAGGGCGCAACGCTGGCACGCGGCCCCATGGTGGCCCGCACCAGCGGCAAGACCCTGGACGAGTCTGATTTCGTCAAGTTCTGAGAGGACGGGCATGCACGCAAGCCAATCGTCCCCTGCCACCCCGGCCCTTCCCAGCCAGTACCTCACCTTCTTGCTGGGCGGTGAGGCCTATGCCCTGGGTATCCTGTCGATCAAGGAAATCATCGAATACACGCACATGACCGAGGTGCCGCTGATGCCGGCCTGCATCCGCGGGGTGATCAACCTGCGTGGTGCGGTGGTGCCGGTGATGGACCTGCAGGTCCGCTTCGGCCAGGCCACCAGCGCGGTGAGCAAGCGCACCTGCATCGTGATCGTGGAGCTGCCGGGCAGCGAAGGCCCCCACACCATGGGCGTGGTGGTGGACGCCGTTAGCGAGGTGCTGGAGATCGCCCCGCAGGACATCGAGCCACCGCCGGCCTTCGGCACCCACATCCGCACCGACTTCATCTCCGGCATCGGCAAGGTGCGGGGCCGGTTCGTCATCCTGCTGGACGTGCAGCGCGTGCTGGATCTGGACGAGCTGCAAACCCTCTCAGAATCGCTGGCAGCCACAGAAAACGGTTAAGCTTGTCGTTTTAACGCCACCATGCCATTGACACACTCAGCCCCGTCATCGCTAGGTCTGCAGTCCATCATGGTGGTGGACGACAGTCCCGTGCAGCGCGACCACGCGGCGCAGCTGTGTCGCCAGCTCGGCATCGGCCTGATTTACGAGGCCTGCCACGGGGTCGAGGCGCTGGAGCAGCTGGCCATGCTGCGCCTCAAGCCCGATGTGATGCTGATCGACCTGCACATGCCCGTCATGGACGGGGTGGAACTGATCACGCAGTTGCAAGACAAGGGCTGGAAGATTCCGATGCTGGTGGTGTCCAGCCAGCAGCAGGGCATCCTGAACGCGGTGCAGGAACTGAGCAGCACCCTGGGCCTGCCCATGCTGGGTTCGCTGCCCAAGCCCTTGCGCCAGGAACAGCTGGAGTCCGCGCTGCAGCACTACAGCCAGTGCCTCAAGGGCAATGTGCTGCAGTCCGGCCCGCGGCAGCCGCTGCCCATCAGCACCCAGGACCTGTGCCACGCCATCGACTGCGAACACATCGACGTGCACTACCAGCCCAAGGTCGACATCCGCACGGGCCTGGTGCGCGGCATGGAAGTGCTGGCCCGCTGGACGCACCCCAGCCTGGGCCGCATCCCCCCCGACCAGTTCATTGCGCTGGCCGAAAAGGAAGGCCTGATCTTCGACCTGACGCTGCGGGTGCTGCGCAAATCGATACGCCAAGCCGCCGCCTGGGTACACATGGGCTTCACCCCCAAGCTGGCCATCAACCTGTCGCCCCTGCTGCTGGACAACCCCGGCATCGTGCAGGAGATCACCTCCCTGGTGGAAAGCAGCGCCATCAGCCCATCCCAGGTAGTGCTGGAAATCACCGAAAGTGCGGGTGTGGAACACCTGGGCAAGGCGATTGCCGTGCTCACCCGCCTGCGGCTCAAGGGCTTCGGGCTGTCCATCGACGACTACGGCACCGGTTTCTCGTCCATGCAGCAGCTGGCGCGCCTGCCCTTCTCGGAGCTGAAGATCGACCGCAGCTTCGTGCACGGCGCGCACCAGCGCCGCAACCTGGGCGTGATTCTGGAGTCGGCGCTGGACATGGCCAAGCGCCTGGAGCTGGTCTCCGTGGCCGAAGGCATCGAGACCATGGAAGACTGGCGCCTGTTGCAACGCTGCGGCTGCGCCGTCGGCCAGGGCTACCTGATTGCCCGGCCCATGCCCGCGCAGGACATCCCGGCCTGGCTGCGCAGCCACCGCACCCGCCTGCCCGAATTGCGCCTGCCGCCCTCGCCCGCCCTGGCGCCGGCCCTCACGCCCCTGGATTGAGCACGCACGCTCCTCGGCGATGGCCGCACCCCACCCGCCCAGGCCGTGAACTGGCGCACAATGTGGGGCGCACCTGCGGGTGCCGTCTCTTCCATGCCTCTCAAGCCAACTGCCGTGCTGCGTGCAGCCATTGAATGACCATGACCCAAGCTTCCCCCACCACCTCTGCCCACACGCCCCCCCGCCTGACCTCCCTGTCGCACGGCGGCGGCTGCGGCTGCAAGATTGCCCCCGGCGTTCTGGCCAAGCTGATCGGCCAGAGCACCCTGCCCAAGCAGTTCTTCCCGGACCTGCTGGTGGGGACGGAAACCGCCGACGATGCCGCGGTCTACCGCATCAACGATGCACAGGCCATCGTCGCCACCACCGACTTCTTCATGCCCATCGTGGACGATCCGCGCGACTTTGGCCGGATTGCCGCCACCAATGCGCTCAGCGACATCTACGCCATGGGCGGCACGCCCCTGATGGCGCTGGCCATCGTCGGCATGCCCATCAACGTGCTGCCGCACGAGACCATCGCCGCCATCCTGGAAGGCGGGGCCTCCATCTGCCAGGAAGCCGGCATTCCCCTGGCCGGCGGGCACTCCATCGACTCGGTCGAACCGATTTACGGCCTGGTCGGCATTGGTATCGTCAACCCCCAGCACATCAAGCGCAACGCCGACGCCCAGGCTGGCGACGTGCTGGTGCTGGGAAAGCCCCTGGGCGTGGGCATCCAGTCGGCCGCGCTGAAGAAAAATCTGCTGGATGCAGCCGGCTACCAAGCGATGGTGGCGGCCACCACCCAGCTGAACCGCCCCGGCGCAGCACTGTCGCAGCTGGCCGGCGTGCACGCCCTGACCGATGTGACCGGCTTCGGCCTGCTGGGCCACAGCCTGGAGCTGGCACGCGGCGCGCAGCTGACGGCCCACCTGGACATGCAGGCCCTGCCCGTGCTGCCCGGTGTGATGGAACTGGCACAGCAAGGCGTATTCACCGGCGCGTCCGGCCGCAACTGGGCCTCGTACGGCGACGCCGTGCAACTGGCCAGCCACGTCACCGATGCCCAGCGCGCCCTGCTGACCGATCCGCAGACCTCCGGCGGTCTACTGGTGTCCTGCACGCCCGAGACGGTGGACCAGGTGCTGGACATCTTCCGCAGCAGCGGCTTTGCCCAAGCCGCCGTCGTGGGTCGCATGCAGGCCGGCGCGGCCCAGGTGCACGTGGCCTGACGCCACCGTTCACACAGCGTCCATGCCCAAGCCCCGGGTGACCGCACCCGGGGCTTTTTTGTCTCCATCCTGGGCCGGCTTCAGGCCAGCGTCTTGCGCTGCATCCAGGCACTGGCCTGGTCCACGGCATAGGCCAGCGCACCGTCCGCCGACTCGAACACCGGGGTGAAGGTGAAGAGGCGCTGGTAGCGCGCCGCGCCGGCACCGCTGTCGATGCGCAATTGCGACACAAAGCCCGGCCCGTCCGTGGGCTGTGCATGCGGCACAAAGGTGAAGCGGTCCATGGTGATGCCCGGGTGGGCGGCGGCGGCGTAGGGGCTGTGCATGGCAAAAATCCTGGGTGATCGGGCCACCGCATCGGTGGCCGCACGCAGCCGTCATGGCCGCGCGGGTGTGCAACATCTGAGCGTGTGGAATGCAGCTTAGGCCTGGCGCATGACAGCCTGATTACATAAAAAAAGGAGCGCCTTGCGCAGGCACTCCTTGGTATTCAGCATCCAACGTATTCAAACACCTTGAAATACGTGCGCAGTCCGCTCCTCAAATCGCAGCATCTGCAGTGACCGCCGTGACCCCAGCGGGCAAGGCCGCATGGCCCAGCACCGTGCGGCAGCTCTGCAGCCAGTCGTGCATGGCCGCATCGAAGGTGGTGCGCGGCTGCAGCAGCTGTGGCCAGCGCCGCACACAGGCCTCGATGCAGTTGTTGACCTGCCACAGCGCCTCTTTGTTGATCAGCACCAGCTCGCCCATGCTGGAGGGGTCCTCCTCGAACATGCGCAGCCAGTCCGCCTGCTGGCGCGGGTGCGAACCCGATTCGGCCAGGGATTTTTCCAGCGCCTGCATGCGCAGGTCCACGTACACGCCAGCGCGCCCGCCGGGCAGGGCCTGCCACTGCGATGGGAACTTGCGCTTGCACATCGTCCAGTGCTGGAACACGGCGCC
This sequence comes from Comamonas sp. CAH-2, assembly GCF_009668305.1. Lineage (NCBI taxonomy): Bacteria > Pseudomonadati > Pseudomonadota > Betaproteobacteria > Burkholderiales > Comamonadaceae > Comamonas > Comamonas sp. CAH-2. Next base: position 223,696 of record NZ_VSWF01000001.1, on the reverse strand, counting down.
CAGTGTGGCGATCACCTCGCGCACCTCGGCGCTGGTGTGCGTGACCGCCGTGGCCGCGGCCGGCACGGCCTGCGCCAGCAGCGCAAACACGTGCTGCGTCAGCGCTGCGTCAAAGCGGCTGTGGTTCATGCGCAGCATCAGCGACAGGCGCTGGGCCGGCATGTCCGAGAACTTGCTGTAGAACGCCGACACCACCTCGGCCAGCATCAGGATGCGCCCCCAGGGCCCCACCTCGTCGCCCTTGGTGTGGCGCGGATAGCCGCTGCCGTCCAGGCGTTCATGGTGCTCCAGCACGGCATCGGCCACCGCCTGGGGGTAGACCTTGGCGCCCTGCACCACCAGCATGGCGGTGATGGAATGCGCGGCCAGCTGTCGGTGCTCCTGCGGTGTCAGCTTGTGCCGGGGGTTCAACCAGTTGGGCGGCATATAGAGCATGCCCACGTCGTGCAGCAGCGCCGCCGCCGCCAGGTCCGCGCACTCCGCAGGCTCCATGCCCTGCTGCACGCCCAGAAAGACCGCCACCATCATCATCAGCACGCTGTGCTCGAACAGCTCCGGCATCTGGTGGCGCATCACCGTCATCTTGAAGCTGGCCGGCTGGGGCCACTTCAAATGCCGCAGTGCCTCCAGCAGCAGGTGGTGGCGCTCGCCCATGTGCTGCGCCAGCAACTGGCCCAGCGGCGTCGAGCCGGACAGCAGCAGCACCTGGGCTTCCAGGCAGGCGCGGTCCACCGGATTGCGGGTGCTCAGCTGCTCATCGATCGATGTCGCCAGCCGGTGCTGGATCAGCTGCTCGTACAGGCGGCTGTCGATGCGCCCGCCCTTGTCCAGCAGCTTGATGCCGCTTTCGGAGTAGATCGCGCTGTCGGCCACCACCTCCTGGCTGTCGGCCATGCCGGTGACGGCACGCAGGAAGTGCGCGTCGTTGTGCAGGGACGACGCATTCAAAAGCAAGGAGGCAGCATCCGCTGTGGCCGAATTCATCCGTAAAAAGCAAGTTGCGACGGTGCCGATGTTAGTGGATTCCCCAAGTCAAAAAGCCCGCACCGGACTGGGTGCGGGCTTGACAGTCGTCAAAAACCGGCGCTCAGCGCAGCAAGGTCACCCCGGTCTTGGACTGGATCTCCTCGAAACTCACGCCCTCGGCCAGCTCCACCAGGCGCAGGCCCTGGGGCGTGACGTCCATCACGCCCAGGTCGGTGATGATGCGGTCCACCACGCCCACGCCGGTCAGCGGCAGGCTGCAGTGGGGCAGGATCTTCAGGTCGGTGGTGCCATCCTTCTTCTTGGCCACGTGTTCCATCAGCACGATCACGCGCTTGACGCCGGCCACCAGGTCCATGGCGCCGCCCATGCCCTTGACCATCTTGCCGGGGATCATCCAGTTGGCCAGGTCACCCTGCTCGGACACCTGCATGGCGCCCAGGATGGACAGATTGATCTTGCCGCCACGGATCATGGCGAAGGACTGGTCCGAGCCAAAGATGGCCGAGCCGGGGATGGTGGTCACGGTCTGCTTGCCGGCATTGATCAGGTCAGCATCGACCTGGTCTTCGGTCGGGAAGGGGCCGATGCCCAGCATGCCGTTCTCGGACTGCAGCCACACTTCCTTGTCGCCCGTGTGGTTGGCCACCAGGGTGGGGATGCCGATACCGAGGTTGACGTAGAAGCCGTCTTCGAGTTCCTGGGCCGCGCGCGCGGCCATCTGGTCTTGGGTCCAAGGCATGACAGCTCCTTATTGCTTTTCGGTGATGGTGCGCTTTTCGATGCGCTTTTCCGGCGTGGCGTTGTGCACGATGCGGTGCACATAGATGCCGGGCAGGTGGATGTCGTCGGGCGCGATCTCGCCAATCTCGACCACTTCCTCGACCTCCACGATGCAGACCTTGCCGCAGGTGGCCGCTGCCGGGTTGAAGTTGCGCGCCGTCAGGCGGAACTGCAGGTTGCCGCTCTTGTCGGCGCGCCAGGCCTTGACCAGGGCCACATCGGCCACGATGGCACGTTCCATCACATAGGTTTCACCGTCGAATTCGCGCAGCTCCTTGCCCTCGGCCACCTGCGTGCCCACGCCGGTCTTGGTGAAGAAGGCGGGAATGCCGGCGCCACCGGCGCGCATCTTCTCGGCCAGCGTGCCTTGCGGCGTGAATTCCAGTTCCAGCTCGCCCGCCAGGTACTGGCGCTCGAACTCCTTGTTCTCACCCACGTAGCTGGCGATCATCTTCTTGATCTGGCGGGTTTCTAGCAGCTTGCCCAGGCCAAAGCCATCGACGCCGGCATTGTTCGAGGCGATCGTCAGGTCCTTGACACCGCTGTCGCGCAGGGCGTCAATCAGTGCCTCGGGGATACCGCACAGGCCAAAGCCGCCAACCGCCAGCAATTGCCCATCGGCCACCACGCCTTGCAGGGCCGCCGCCGCAGAGGGATAGAGTTTTTTCACGTTGTCTCCTATTGATCTTGAGCCACTTGCAACGATACTACGTAGCTACGTACGTAGTATTTCTTAAAGTCTTACCCACATGAACCTGGACCACCGTTTGGCATTCGATCTGGCGCCCGTCGGGCTGGTGATCTCCCGCAACCGCATCATGGTCGACTGCAACCAGCATGTGTGCGAGATGTTCGCCACCTCGCGCGAATTGCTGATCGGCCAATCCTTCCAGGTGCTCTACCCCTCGGCCGATGAATACGAACGCCTCGGGGCCCACATGGCGCCCATTCTGAATGCCAAAGGCTTTTACGCCGACAACCGCATCATGAAGCGGGGCACAGGCGAAACCTTCTGGTGCCACGTCAGCGGCCGGGCGCTGGACCGCAGCGAGCCCCATGCGGCGGGTATCTGGAGCTTTGAGGACCTCTCGGCCCAGCGCCCCGTCAAGGCCGAACTCACCGGCCGCGAACGCGAAGTGGCCGCACGCCTGCTGGAGGGGCTGACGTCCAAGGAAATTGGCCGGGCCCTCAACATCAGCCACCGCACCGTGGAAATCTACCGTGCCCGGCTGATGCGCAAGTACTGCGCCTCGACCGCAGCGGACCTGGTCCACAAGCTGCTGGCCGGCTGAGGGCCGCCCCAGCCCTGCTCGACCTGTTCCCCGGCCTCGACAGGGTTACAGACGTACTGCCTGATTTCAGCCCCCAGCAGCCAGGGCAGTTGCCCTTCATCACAACCGCCGCTGGTGTAGGCCAATCCCGCGATTTGACCGGGCACCCTTGTTAGTGCCTTGTCGGTCTTCTAAGCTTTTTGCACAGCATGCGCACGAGGCTGCGTCTTTGCTTGTCGACACCCAGGTTCCGTGCCACACCCCGCACTGGCTAAGCGGGCCTGGACTGCCCGACAACCCGCCGTGCCAACGGTGATGAAGACGCTGCCTATGGTGCAGCTAAGAAAAATCAATAGCAAAAATCGCCCGCTTTGCTTGCAAGCAAGGATAATTCGAGGCATCAATTGCAAACAGCTATTGATTTAATAAGTTTAATATCGATTATTAATTGATATTGCACTCCCGAAACCGTCGACTTGTCGGCCTCGCAGAAACGGAGATTCCCCATGACCACTGAATCCAAGTGCCCCTTCCACCAAACCAACAGCGGCACCGCTGCCAAGGGCGGTGGCACCACCAACCGTGACTGGTGGCCGAACCAGCTGCGCGTGGATCTGCTGAGCCAACACTCCGCCAAAAGCAACCCCATGGACGAAGGCTTCGACTATGCACAAGCCTTCCAGCAACTGGACTACGAGGGCCTCAAGCGCGACCTGCGCGCGCTGATGACCGACTCCCAGGACTGGTGGCCTGCCGACTTCGGCCACTATGGTCCCCAGTTCATCCGCATGGCCTGGCACGCCGCCGGCACCTACCGCATGCAGGATGGCCGTGGAGGTGCTGGACGCGGCCAGCAACGCTTCGCCCCGCTGAACAGCTGGCCTGACAACGTCAACATCGACAAGTCGCGCCGCCTGCTGTGGCCCATCAAGCAGAAATACGGCAACAAGATTTCCTGGGGCGATCTGATGATCCTGTGCGGCAACGTCGCACTGGAGACCATGGGCTTTCGCACGTTCGGTTTTGCCGGTGGTCGCGTCGACACCTGGGAACCCGATCAGGATGTGTACTGGGGTGCGGAAAAGGAATGGCTGGCCACCAGCGACAAACCCAACAGCCGCTACAGCGGTGACCGCGATCTGGAGAACCCGCTGGCTGCGGTGCAGATGGGCCTGATCTACGTCAACCCCGAAGGCCCGGACGGCAATGGCGACCCACTGTCGGCCGCCCGCGACATCCGCGAGACCTTTGCCCGCATGGCCATGGACGATGAAGAGACCGTCGCCCTGATCGCCGGTGGTCACACCTTCGGCAAGACCCACGGCGCAGGGCCAGCCAGCCACGTCGGCACCGACCCCGAGGCTTCCGGCCTGGAAGCCCAGGGCCTGGGTTGGGCCAGCAGCTTTGGCAGCGGCCACGGTGGCGACACCATCACCTCCGGCCTGGAAGTGACCTGGACGCAAACCCCCGCACAGTGGAGCAACTACTTCTTCGAGAACCTGTTCAAGTACGAGTGGGTCAAGACCCACAGCCCCGCCGGCGCCATCCAGTGGGTGGCCAAGGATGCCGGTGACGTCATCCCCGACGCCCATGGTGGACCCAACAAGAAGCCCACCATGCTGACCACCGACCTGTCGCTGCGCATGGACCCGGCCTACGAAAAGATTTCGCGCCGCTTCCTGGAAAATCCCCAGGCTTTTGCCGAAGCCTTTGCCCGCGCCTGGTTCAAGCTGACCCACCGCGACATGGGCCCGCGTGCACGCTACCTGGGCCCCGAAGTGCCCAAGGAAGAGCTGGTCTGGCAGGACCCTGTGCCCGCCGTCAACCACCCGCTGGTGAATGCCGCCGACGTGGCCGCACTGAAGGCCAAGCTGCTGGCCTCCGGCCTGAGCGTGCAGGAACTGGTGGGCACGGCCTGGGCCGCGGCTTCGACCTTCCGGGGTTCGGACATGCGCGGCGGCGCCAACGGGGCCCGCATCCGCCTGGCCCCGCAAAGGGACTGGGCCGTCAACCACCCTGTGCAGCTGGCCAAGGTCCTGGCCGTGCTGGAAGGCATCCAGCGCGAGTTCAACAAAGCTGCCGAGGGCGACAAGCGCATCTCCTTGGCCGACCTGATCGTGCTGGGTGGCTGCGCCGGTGTGGAACAGGCCGCCGCCGATGCCGGCACGCAGATCTCGGTACCGTTCACCCCCGGTCGCACCGACGCCAGTGCCGAGCAAACCGATGCCGCATCGTTCGATGTGCTGGAGCCTGTGGCCGATGGCTTCCGCAACTTCCAGAAGCAGGCGTTCGCAGCGCCTGCCGAGGCCTTGCTGATCGACAAGGCACAACTGCTGACGCTGACCGCCCCCGAAATGACGGTGCTGCTCGGCGGCCTGCGTGCCATCAACATCAACACCGATGGCAGTGAGCACGGTGTGCTGACCGCGACACCCGGCAAGCTGACGAACGATTTCTTCGTCAACCTGCTGGACATGGGCACCCAGTGGAAGGCGCTGGACGATGGCACCTACGAAGGCGTGTGCCGCAAGACCGGCGCCAAGAAGTGGACCGGTACCCGTGTGGACCTGGTGTTTGGCTCCAACGCCATCCTGCGCGCACTGGCCGAGGTGTATGCCGAAGCAGGTTCCAGCAGCAAGTTCATCCACGACTTCGTGGCCGCCTGGACCAAGGTCATGGAACTGGACCGCTTTGACCTGAAGAAGTGAGACACCACACTGGGGCACCGGCCCCAGCGCTGCCCCGCTCCTGCCGCGCCCTTCGGGGCGCTTTTTCTTGGCAGCGTACACCTACGGTGCCAGGCAGCGCGCGGTTTGCCCTGTATCAAGCCAGGCTGCCACAGCGGGCCACGCACCGCGCCTGGCTTGAACTGCCCTCCGTTTCTGGCGTATGGTGGACCTGTGCACCACCGCTGCACAGGCCTGTCCGAGGGTGGTGTGCTCTCCTGTAACACAGGGACAGGCCCGGATCCTCATTCATGCAGATCACTTTTCATGGTGCCGCCCAGCAAGTCACGGGATCGTGTTTTCTGGTGGAGGCGGCGGACTGCCGTTTCCTGATTGATTGCGGCATGGTTCAGGGCAATCGCGAAGCCCGGGAACGCAATTACGAACCCTTTGCCTTCGACCCGCGACGCATCGATTTTGTGCTGCTGACCCATGCGCACATCGACCACAGCGGCATGCTGCCGCGGCTGGCCATGCAGGGCTTCAACGGGCCAATCTTCACCACGCCGGCCACCCTGGACCTGGTCGACGTCCTGCTCAAGGACAGCGCCCACATCCAGGAAACGGATTTTGAACGCAGCACCCAGCGGGCCAGCAAGCCCAACGGGCGGCACCGCCACCACAAGATAATGCCACCGCTGTACACGCTGCGCGATGTGAACCACTGCCTGCGGCTGTTCCACACCGTGGACTACGACACCGAGTTCTCACCGCATGCCTCGGCCAAGGTGCGCTTTCGTGACGCGGGGCACATCCTGGGCTCGGCCATCCTGGAAGTCTGGCTCACCGACGAGCAGGGGCGCACCCGCAAGCTGGTGGCCAGCGGCGACCTGGGGCAGCCGGGGCGGCCCATCCTGCGCGACCCCACGCCGATTGACAGTGCCGATGTGCTGCTGATCGAGTCCACCTATGGCGACCGCCTGCACAAGGACATGCCGTCCACGCTCGACGAGCTGGTCGAGGTGGTCCAGCGCACGGTCGCCAAGGGCAATGTGGTGATTCCCGCCTTCGCCGTCGGCCGCACCCAGGAGCTGATCTATGAATTCCTGAAGCTGTCCTCGCAGGGGCGGCTGGGGCCGCTGGACATCTTCATCGACTCGCCGATGGCGATTGCCGCCACGGAAGTCACCCGCAAGCATTTCACCCTGTTTGACGACGAAGCCCGCGAGCTGTTTGCGCAGGCCAAGCAGCTGACCCAGCAGCTGCGCATCCATTTCGTGAGCGATGTCCAGGACTCGATCAAGCTGACGCGCGTGCGGTCCGGGGCCGTCATCATCTCGGCCAGCGGCATGTGCGATGCCGGGCGGGTGATCCACCACCTGCACCAGAACCTGGGACGCCGCGAATGCGCCGTGGTGATTGCCGGCTTCCAGGCCCAGGGCACACTGGGGCGGCGGCTGGTCGATGGCGAACGCCATGTGCGCCTGCTGGGCGACGACATCGAGGTCCAGGCCACGGTCCACACCCTGGGCGGCTTCTCGGCCCACGCCGACCAACGGGCGCTGCTGGACTGGGCACGGGCTTTTGAACGGCCACCGGCCAAGGCCTATGTCATCCATGGCGAGGCCCAGGCCTCGCAGGCACTGGCCTCGGCACTGCGCCAGCAACAGGGCTGGGGCACCAGCGAGGTGGTCGTGCCCAGCCACGGTAGCGCGTACGCCCTGTGAGCGCCATGCCAGTGGCCTGGCGCTGAGGGCAAGCCGCCTGGGCCCGGACGGTACGCTCCACGGTGGCAGGCACGGTATCAGCGCCGGGACTCGGCCGTGCCCTCAGTTCAGCGCCAGATCGTCGTCCACAGCCACCTGCAGGTGCAGGATGGTGAAGTACAGGGCCACATCGCCCTGCTGGTCGATGAACGTGCCCACCGCTCGCTGCAGGCGACCGGCAATGCACAGGCATTCGGTCGCCTCCGGGCGGCCGCCCTGGATGCGCGGGGTCGTCAACAGTGCCAGATGGTGGTCACGCCCGAATTCATGCACCACCTCCAGCGCCTGGCCGTGCACAGGGGGAATGGCCTCGTTGGCCCAGCTCCAGACAAAGCTGCCTTCGCGCTCGCTGGTCGTGCCCACCAGGCAGACGGTGGCCACCACTTCGTGCAATGGCCCTTCAAACACCAGCAGCGCACGCTCCAGATCCCAGCGGTAGGCCGGGTGGCCCTGCAGGCCAAACTGACGTGGCCATTCCGCGTTGCGGGCCACCATGGTCTCGACCGCCTCGCGGCTCCAGGCCGCCCAATCGGTCGCTTCGTGTGCGTCACTCATTCCAGATTCCATCTTTTTGCAATAGGCATGATTGTCAGGCAGGCGGGGCGCCCTTCTCGTTATGCTGGGCTTGGGCGTGCCACCGCCGCCGCAGGGTGGCGGTGCGCAGCCCCACCCTCTTCCCAGAACCACGGAGACCTTGACCATGCCAGCGGTACGCTACCCTTTCCCGGACCTGAACAGCCTGCCCGCGGACATCCGCGAGCGCATTCTGCAGGTGCAGGACAAAGCCGGCTTCATTCCGAATGTCTTCCTGGCCCTGGCCCGCCGGCCGGCCGAATGGCGTGCATTTTTTGCCTACCACGATGCACTGATGCTCAAGGAGGAAGGCAGCCTGACCAAGGGCGAGCGCGAGATGATCGTCACCGCCACCAGCGCCGCCAACCAGTGCCTGTACTGCGTGGTGGCCCACGGCGCCATCCTGCGCATTTACGAAAAGCAGCCACAGCTGGCCGACCAGGTGGCCGTGAACTACCGCAAGGCCGACATCACGCCACGCCAACGCGCCATGCTGGACTTCGCCATGAAGGTCTGCCAGCGCAGCCACGAGGTCGAGGACGCAGACTTTGCCCTGCTGCACGCCCATGGCCTGGACGACGAAGACATCTGGGACATTGCCGCGATCACGGCCTTCTTCGGGCTGTCCAACCGCATGGCCAGCTTCAGCAACATGCTGCCCAACCCGGAGTTCTTCACCATGGGCCGCCAGCCCAGGACCACGAGCTGAGCCAGACCCGCCACCATCGCCCCCTGCGGGAGTGCTCACAGCGCCACGCAAGAGATGAAAAAATTTATAGCACCTAGCGCTTATTGGAAAAGCGCTAGATCCATTTTTCACTCCAAAAAACGCTATCCCAGAGCGTCTGACCGCTGTGCCCCCACCCGCTGGCCCGAATGCCGGGGCAATGCAGCATCCAGACCAGCACGATCACTGCCCCCACTGAGCAAGCCCCTGGGGCGATCCTTCTCCATCGCGCAAGGCCGTGCGTGCCGTCAGCGCTCCAGTCCGTACTTGCGGATCTTGTCGTGCAACGTGGTCTTGGCCGTGGCCAGGGCCTGAGCCGTGCGCGCCAGGCTGCCGTCGTGGCGGCGCAGGGCTTCGGCGATCAGGGCGCGCTCGAAGGCCTCGACCGTGGCCGCCAGCGGCCGGGGCGCGGCCGTGGCCGCTTCGCCAAAGGGCGGGGAGCCGGCCTCGATGCCCAGCACCGTGCGCTCCGCCACGTTGCGCAGCTCGCGCACATTGCCCGGCCAGGGGTAGCTCAGCAATTGCTGCACGCGGCCCGGTGTCAGCTCGGGCACGGGGCGTTCGTGGCGCGCCGCGCCCTGCAGCGCAAAATGCTCGAACAGGCGCGGGATATCCTCGCGCCGCTCGCGCAGCGGTGGCAGGGTCACCGTGGCGACGTTCAGGCGGTAGTACAGGTCGGCGCGAAAACGCCCTTCGCGGCTCAGTTCCAGCAGGTCGGTCTTGGTCGCGGCGATCACACGGCAATCGATGGGGATCAGCGTGTTGGAGCCCAGGCGCTCCAACACCCGCTCCTGCAGCACGCGCAGCAGCTTGATCTGCATGGCCATGGGCATGCTCTCGATCTCGTCGAGGAACAGCGTGCCGCCACTGGCGTGCTCGATCTTGCCGATGCGCTTCTTGCTGGAGCCCGTGTAGGCCCCGGCTTCGCTGCCGAACATCTCGCTGTCGAACAAGGTGTCGGGCAGACCGCCGCAGTTGATGGCGACGAAGTTGCCGCCGCGCCGCGCGCTGGCCTCGTGCAGGCAGCGCGCCACCAGCTCCTTGCCGGTGCCGGTCTCGCCCTGAATCAGCACGTCGGCAGCGCTGCTGGCCAGGCCCAGCAGCATCTGGCGCAGCTGCTGCATGGCTGCGGAGCGGCCGATCAGGCGGCTCTCCAGGCTGTCGCGTTCGTCCAGGCGCTGGCGCAGCGCCCGCACTTCCAGCACCAGGCGGCGCTGCTCCAGCGCACGCCGCACGGCCCCCACCAGGTGCTCGGGGGCAAATGGTTTCTGGATGAAATCGTGCGCGCCATCCTTCATGGCCTGCACGGCCATGGACACGTCGCCATGGCCGGTGATCAGCACCACGGGCAATTCACGGTCCATGGCCATCAACTCTCGCAAGAACGCCATGCCGTCCATGCGGGGCAGGCGGATGTCGCTGACCACGATGCCCGCGAAATCGCGCGACAGGCGCCGGCGCGCCTGCTCGGCACTGCCCACGCTTTCGGTGGCGATGCCTTCGAGCTGCAGCGCCTGCTCGCAGCCCAGCACGATGTCGGGGTCGTCTTCGATGATCAGAACTTTGAGGGCGTCGGTCATGGGATGTGCGGAGGGGAAGGCGCCAGCGGCAGGCGCAGGGTGAAGACGGCCCCACCCTCAGGGTGGTTGGTGCCGGTCAGCGTACCGCCGCATTCGCGCACGATGCCGGCCGACAGCGCCAGCCCCAGGCCCAAGCCCACCCCTGCTTCCTTGGTGGTGAAAAAGGGCTGGAACAGGTGCTGCTGCGCGGCCTCGCTGAGGCCCGGGCCGTGGTCGCGCACGGTCACCAGGGCCGCGCCATCGACCTCGGCACAAGCCAGCTCCACCTGCGGTGCGGACTGGCCACGCATCGCGTCCAGGGAATTGTTGATGAGGTTGACCAGCACCTGTTCGATGCGGTTGCCATCACACCAGGCCACGGGGTCGGCCCCATCGGTCTGGCGCAGGATCTCGGCCCCGGTCTCGGCCACGCGCGGCTCGAGCACCGACAGGGCATTGTCCAGCGCGCGCGACAGCGGCACCGCCTGCGGAGCGCCGCTGGACTTGCGCGCGAAATTGCGCAGCTGGCCCGTGATGCGGCCCATACGGTCGGCCAGTTGCGCCATACGCTGCAGGTTGACACGCGTGGTGTCCAGGTCCCCGCGTTCCAGGAAACGCTGGCTGTTGCCCGACAGGGTGCGCAAGGCCGTCAGCGGCTGGTTGAGTTCGTGGGCGATGCCGGTGGACAGCTGGCCGATCACGGCCAGTTTGCCGGCCTGCACCAGCTCGTCCTGGGCGGCCCGCAACGTGGCTTCGGCGCGGATGCGCTCGGCCACCTCGTCTTGCAGCAGCTGGTTGGCCGAGGACAGGTCGGCCGTGCGCTGGGTGACCTTGCGCTCCAGCTCATCGTGGGCGGTCTGCAGGGCCTCGCGCGCGGCCAGACGGTCGCGCAGATGGCGGCGGCGCTCGTTGTACAGCAGGCCCAACAGGCCGACAAAAGCCGCACCGATGGCGGCGACCAGGGCACGGCTCTGGGCAATCTGGTCCACCTGTTCCAAGTGGGACAGCACGGTCAGCGTCCAGGGCGTGCCGGACAGCGGCCGCGACTGCGCCAGGAAGCGGCCCGAGACCGGGTAGACCGAGGCCGTGGTCGCACCGTCGCCACGCAGCCGCACCAAACGGGCACCCTGGTCCAGCTCGCGCATGGACTGCAGGCCCAAGGGCTGCAAGGGACGGCGGTTGTACTGTAGGCTGGCATCAAAGGCTTCGCGCATGGCGGCATCCAGCGGCAGCAGCGCGCGGAACTTCCAGTCGCTGACCGAGCTGAGAATGACCACCCCATGCTCGTCGCTGACCAACACCGGTGCTTCCACCGTGGACCAGGACTGCTCCAGCTGGTCCAGGCTGACCTTGACCACGGCCACGCCCACCGTGTGGCGGCTGTTGCCCAGGGCCGTGGCCAGGTAGTAGCCGGGTTCGCCGCGGGTGGTGCCGATGCCGAAGAAACGCCCGCTGCCGGTGTCCAGGGCATCGCGGAAATAGGGGCGGAAGGCGAGGTTCTCGCCGAAATAGCTGTCGGCGCGCCGCCAGTTGCTGGCGGCCACGACGCGCCCCTGGGTCGTGATGACATAGATGCTCAACGTGCCGGCGCGGTCATTGAGCTGCTCCAGGTAGGCATTGACCTTGCCGGCCAGTCCCGGCGTGTCCGGGGCCTGCAGCAGGTCCAGCACATCGCCCTCCAGCTCCAGCACCCCGGGCAGGAAGGCGTATTTGCCGATCTCGCGCTGCAGGCTGGCGCCGTACAGCTCCAGGCGGTGCATGCCGGTGGCGCGCAGCTCGGCGATGCCCACGCGCTGGGCCAGTTGGAGCGCCAGCCAGCCGCTCAGCCCCGTCAAGGCAAGCCAAAGCAGGAACAGAAGGAGCTGGCGCAGCGGGCGGCGGACTGGCATGGTGAGTGCGGCAATGGTAGCAGCGCCCGCCGCTGCGCCGGGGGCGCCGCCCGGAGTGGCCACGTGGTCGTTCAGGCGGCCTGGGGGGCGCCGTCCTCACCCGGTGCGGGCAGGACCTCTTCGCGCTCGGCCAGGGCCGGATCGACGGGGTCGATGGCGTTTTCCCACTTGGCGACCACGGCCGTGGCAATCGCGTTGCCCAGCACATTGGTCAGGGTACGGCCCATGTCCAGGAAGTGGTCAATACCCAGGATCAGCAGGATGCCGGCCTCGGGCAGGCCAAACATGGGCAGCACGGCGGCCACCACCACCAGCGAGGCCCGCGGCACGCCGGCAATCCCCTTGCTGGAGACCATGAGCACCAGCAGCATGGTGATCTGCGCCGTCAACGACATCTCGATGCCGTAGGCCTGGGCGATGAAGATCGCCAGGAAGGTGGTGTAGACCATGGAGCCATCGAGGTTGAACGAGTAGCCCAGGGGCAGCACAAAGCCCGTGACACGCGGCTTGACGCCGAACTTCTCCAGCTGCTCCATCAACTTGGGGTAGGTCGATTCGCTGCTGGCCGTGGAAAAGCCCACCAGCAGCGGGCCGCGGATCAGCTTGAGCAGGCGGAAGATGTCCTTGCCCAGCACCACATATCCGGCCACCACCAGCAGCAGCCACAGTGTGGCCAGGGCCAGGTAGAAGCTCAGCATGAACTTGCCGAACACCGACAGCATGCCCAGACCCTGGACGGTGATGGTGGCGGCCACGGCGCCGAACACGCCCACGGGGGCGAAGCGCATCACGTAGTCGGTGACCTTGAGCATCACGTGGACCACCTCCTCCATGGTGCTGACCAGCGAACGCGCGGTCTGGCTGTGCAGATGGCCCAGAGCCACACCGAAGAACAGCGCAAACACCAGGATCTGCAGCACCTCGTTGGTGGCCATGGCCTCGAAGATGTTCTTCGGGAAGACGTGGGTGATGAAGTCCTTGAGGTTCAGCGCCGAGGTCTTGAGCTGCAGACCAGCGGCCGAATCGGGCAGCGGCACATTCAGGGCATGGCCAGGCTGCAGCAGGTTGGAGAACACCAGACCGATGAACAGCGAGCAGAACGAGGCCGCAATGAACCAGCCCAGGGCACGGCTGCCGATGCGGCCCACGGCCTTGGCATCGCCCATGCCCGCCAGGCCTGCGACCAGGGTGGCAAACACCAGGGGCGCAATGATCATCTTGATCATGCGCAGGAAGATGTCGGTCAGGATGCTGAAGTAGCTGGCGATCTCCTTGGCCGCTTCGGGACTGGGAGCGTAGCTGTGGCAGGCATAGCCCACCAGCACACCCAGCACCATGGCCATCAGGACCAGGGTGGTCAAACGATTGAATTTCATGCGGTTTTCCGTTGATTGTTGGTCGGGCGTGCAAGTCAGCCCCAGGGGCGGCAGTGCTTGGCCCTGCCCTTGCCCCACGCCTGCAACACCAGGACCTCAAGCCACTGGGTGCCAGGCATGGTTTGTCTCCCGTACATACACAGCCACCGTTGTGGCCTGCGCTTGCATTCGCAGGGACCGTGCCAGCTCTAAAATCAACGCCAAGTGATTGATTTGCTTATGAGAAGCAAACATTTCCGCATAAAATCGCACGGATTTCCGAACAATCCACAGGGCCACACATTCGGAATTCCGAACATCGCCTTCTGCGACGGCCACTGTCACCCAGGCGTCACATCTGCGGCCAGGAAGGCCGGTTTCGGTCGTTTGCCAACGCTGTGCCCCGGCGCAGAACGTTGGATCCACACCAAGCACCGCATAGAATCGGCCGCAGTTTTGGTCCGTGCGCCTTGACACGCAGACGGCAAGAAAAAATTTTCACCATCCAAGAGAGACCCCCGATGACAAACGAAGAAATCTTGGCCCAGTACGGCCCGCGCGAGGCCATGGAATACGACGTCGTGATCGTGGGCGGAGGCCCTGGCGGCCTGGCCACAGCGATCCGCCTCAAGCAACTGGCGGCCGAGAAGGGCCAGGATGTCTCGGTGGTGGTGCTGGAAAAGGGCTCCGAGCCCGGTGCCCACACCCTGTCGGGCGCCATCATGGACCCGGTCGCACTGAGCGAACTGATCCCCGACTGGAAGGCCAAGGGCGCGCCCCTGAACCAGCCCGTCACCGAAGACGCCATGGTGTTCCTGAGCGAGAAAGGCTCGCTGCGCACCCCCAACTTCCTGCTGCCCAAGTGCTTCCACAACGAAGGCAACTACATCGTCCGCCTGGGCTTTGTGACCAAGTGGCTGGCCGACCAGGCCGAAGCCCTGGGCGTGGAAATCTTCCCCGGCTTTGCAGCGGCCGAAGTGCTGTTCAACGACGATGGCTCCATCAAGGGGGTGGCCACCGGCAACATGGGCGTGGGCAAGGACGGCGAGCCCACGGGCGACTTCCAGTTGGGCATGGAACTGCACGGCAAGTACACCATCTTTGCCGAAGGCGCTCGCGGCCACCTGGGCAAGCAACTGATCGCCAAATTCCAGCTGGATGCCGACAAGGACCCGCAAACCTACGGCATCGGCATCAAGGAATTGTGGGAAATCGACCCTGCCCGCCACAAGCCCGGCATGGTCCTGCACACCGGCGGCTGGCCCATGGACAGCAAGACCTATGGCGGCGGCTTCTTGTACCACCTTGAGGACAACCTGGTCACGCTGGGTTATGTGGTCGGCCTGGACTACGCCAACCCCTACCTGTCTCCCTTCGAGGAGATGCAGCGCTGGAAGACCCACCCCAACATCCGCTACTACCTGGAAGGCGACGAGGCCCACGGCATCAAGCCGGCCAAGCGCATCTCCTACGGTGCCCGCGCCATCACGGCCGGCGGCATCCTGAGTCTGCCCAAGTTCGTGTTCCCCGGCGGTGCGCTGGTGGGCTGCGATGCTGGTTTCCTGAACGTGTCGCGCATCAAGGGCAGCCACGCCGCCATCAAGACCGGCATGCTGGCGGCCGAAGCCGCCTATGAAGCCATCGTGGCCGGCCGCCAGGGCGATGTGCTCTCGGCCTACGAAACCGCGTTTGAAAGCAGCTGGCTCTACGACGAACTGTGGAAGGCCCGCAACTTCAAGGCCTGGTTCAAGAAGGGCCTGTCCACCGCCACCGTCATGAACGGGGTCGAGCAGTTCCTGCTCAAGGGCAACATCCCCTGGACGCTGCACCGCGACAAGCCGGACCACGCTTACCTCAAGCCAGCGGCCGAGTGCCAGCCCATCGAATACCCCAAGCCCGATGGCAAGCTGACCTTTGACCGCCTGTCCAGCGTCTTCATCAGCAACACCAACCACGGCGAGGACCAGCCCGCCCACCTGACGCTCAAGGACGCTTCGGTGCCCGTGAGCATCAACCTGGCCAAGTACGCAGGACCGGAAAGCCGCTACTGCCCGGCCGGGGTCTACGAGTTCGTGGACAACGAGGCCGATGGCGGCAAGCGCCTGCAGATCAATGCGCAGAACTGCGTGCACTGCAAGACCTGCGACATCAAGGACCCCACGCAGAACATCGTCTGGGTGACGCCCGAGGGCGGTGGTGGCCCGAACTACTCCGGCATGTAAGCCCTGGCCGCATGCATCGTGCAAAAAAGACTCGCTTGGCGAGTCTTTTTTCATTGCAGAACGCACCAGCCTCATGCAAAACGCACCATATCGATACATTGCGCAACAAAATTGCGCAATGTAGGAAAACTGTCACACAGCCTGCGCGACAGCCCAGGGAGCCAACATCCGCTGCTATAGACTTGATCGGCTGCAAAGCGGCCACAGCTGGCCCGTTCTTTGCATGTGCATGTCGCAGGCCGCATCGGCTTCATAACAATGGTGGAGAAAAAGCAATGAACTTCAAGTCTTGGGCACCACTGGGTGCCATCGCATTGGCAATCGCTTCGATGACCAGCGCCCATGCGGCGGACAAATCCGTGGCCGTGACGGCCATCGTCGAGCACCCCGCCCTGGACGCCGTGCGTGATGGCGTGCAGGCCGCACTGAAGGACGCCGGCTTCGAAGCAGGCAAGAACCTGAAGTGGCAGTACCAAAGCGCCCAAGGCAACACCGGCACGGCCGCCCAGATCGCCCGCAAGTTCGTGGGCGACAAGCCCGATGCCATCGTGGCCATCGCCACTCCTTCGGCCCAGGCCGTGGTGGCCTCCACCAAGACCGTGCCCGTGGTGTTCTCCGCCGTGACCGACCCCGTGGCCGCCAAGCTGGTGGGTTCGTGGGAGCCTTCTAAGACCAATGTGACCGGCGTGTCCGACCTGCTGGCCCTGGACAAGCAGATGGACCTGGTCAAGCAGGTCGTGCCCGGTGCCAAGCGCGTGGGCATGGTCTACAACCCCGGCGAAGCCAATTCCGTGGTCGTGGTCAAGGAACTGCAAAAGCTGCTGCCCAGCCTGGGCATGACCCTGGTGGAAGCCGCCGCCCCCCGCTCCGTGGACGTGGGCAGCGCGGCCCGTTCGCTGATCGGCAAGGTCGACGTGATCTACACCAACACCGACAACAACGTGGTGTCGGCCTACGAATCCCTGGTCAAGGTTGGCCAGGACGCCAAGATCCCGCTGGTGGCCTCGGACACCGACTCCGTCAAGCGCGGCGCCGTGGCGGCCTATGGCATCAACTACCGTGACCTGGGCGAACAGACCGGCCGCATGGTGGCGCGCATCCTCAAGGGTGAAGCCGCTGGCAGCATCAAACCCGAAGTCAGCACCAAGATGGAGTTATTCGTGAACCCCGGCGCCGCTGAAAAGCAAGGCGTCAAGCTGTCCGACGCCCTGGTCAAGAGCGCCGCGCAAGTCGTGCAGTAAGCTTGCACCCTTCCCAAAGGCAGGTGCCAACGCCTTGGCCCTGCCTTTTTTCGTTGAACCCCAGCTACCGACCGTTTTCCTTCCATGTCCCTGTTTTCGCTGTTCGGTGCCATTGAAATTGGCCTGATCTTCGCCCTCGTCGCGCTGGGTGTGTACATCTCCTTTCGACTGCTGCGTTTCCCGGACCTGACCGTGGACGGCAGCTTTCCCCTGGGTGGCGCGGTCTGCGCCGTGCTGATTGCCGCAGGCACCAATCCCTGGATCGCCACCCTGGCCGCCACGGCGGCCGGCGCCGTGGCCGGCATGGTCACGGGCTGGCTCAACGTCAAGCTCAAGATCATGGACCTGCTGGCCTCGATCCTGATGATGATCGCGCTGTATTCCGTGAACCTGCGCATCATGGGCGGCCCCAACGTGCCGCTGATCAACGACCCCACCATCTTCAATCTGCTGCAACCCACCGGCATGGAAGACTACGTGTTCCGCCCCCTGCTGCTGCTGGTGATCGTGGTCGCGGCCAAGCTGGCCCTGGACTGGTTCTTTGCCACCGAGCGAGGCCTGGCCATCCGTGCCACCGGCTCCAACCCACGCATGGCCCGTGCCCAGGGCGTGAACACCGGCGCCATGATCCTGCTGGGCATGGCCGTCTCCAACGGCCTGGTCGGCCTGGCCGGCGCCATGTTCGTGCAGACCCAGGGCGGCTCCGACATCTCCATGGGCATCGGCACCATCGTCATCGGTCTGGCCGCCGTGATCGTGGGCGAGTCCATCCTGCCCTCGCGCAAGATCATCTGGGCCACGCTGGCCGTGGTGGTCGGCGCCATCGTCTACCGTTTCTTCATCGCCGCCGCACTCAACAGCGACTTCATCGGCCTCAAGGCGCAGGACCTGAACCTGGTCACCGCAGTGCTGGTGACCATCGCCCTGGTGATCCCCCAGCTCAAGCGCAAGCTGAGCCGCAAGTATTGATGCGCCCACTGTGAAGAAAGTCGAACCCCTATGTTGAGCGCCAAAAACCTCGAACTCACCTTCAACCCCGGCACCCCCATCGAAACCCGCGCACTGCGCGGCCTGTCGCTGGAGATCCCCGACGGCCAGTTTGTCACCGTCATCGGCTCCAACGGCGCCGGCAAGTCCACATTCCTGAACACCATCTCCGGCGACCAGAGCGTGGACAAGGGCAGCATCCACATCTCGGGCGAGGACATGACCCGTCGCCCGGTCTGGGACCGTGCCCACCGCGTGGCCCGCGTGTTCCAGGACCCCATGGCCGGCACCTGCGAAGACCTGACCATCGAAGAGAACATGGCCCTGGCGCACCGCCGGGGCGGCTCGCGCGGTCTGTCGCTGGCCGTCAAGGCCGAACACCGCGAGCTGTACCGCGAACGCCTGGCCACCCTGGGCCTGGGCCTGGAAAACCGCCTCAGCGACCGCATCGGCCTGCTGTCCGGCGGTCAGCGCCAGGCCGTCAGCCTGCTGATGGCGGCGCTGCAGCCCTCGCGCATCCTGCTGCTGGACGAGCACACCGCCGCGCTGGACCCGCGCACCGCCGACTTCGTGCTGCAGCTGACCGCACGCATCGTGGCCGAAAGCAAGCTGACCACCATGATGGTCACGCACAGCATGCGCCAGGCCCTGGACGTGGGCGAGCGCACGGTGATGCTGCACCAGGGCCAGGTGGTGCTGGACGTGCGCGGCGAAGAGCGCGCCCAGATGGATGTGCCCGACCTGCTGCAGATGTTCGAGAAGGTGCGCGGCGAAAAGCTGGCCGACGACGCCCTGCTGCTGGGCTGATCACAGCCCCTCCAAAAAAACATAGCTGCCCGTGCTTGCCCAGCAAGCGCCGGCGGCTTTTTTCATGCAAATCGCACAACCGCTCCCCATCCGGGTGCTGTGACGCACGGGCACCACCCCCAACTCAGCGGCGCTGCGCTGCCCGGCGGGCACGCCACTTGTCCAGCTCGGCGCCCAGGAACACCACGCCCCCCGCCAGGGCGACCTTGGCCCACTGCGCCGCATCCAGCGGCGCCGAGCCAAAGATGGACTGCAGCACCGGCAGGTGCACGAAGCCCAGCTGCAGCAGCAGGCAGGCCAGCAGCGTCCACACCAGCACCCAGTTGCCGTTCAGGGCCTCCCGGCTGAAGGCCGGGGCCAGCACCAAGCGGCTGCTGAGCAGGTAGCCCATCTCCGCCAGCACGATGGTGCTGACCGCCATGGTGCGCGCCACGGCCAGTTCGGTGCCCTGCGCCAGCTCCCACAGGAACAGGCCCAGCGCGGCCGCCATCATCAGCACCGAGACCAGCAGCACGCGCCAGATGAACAGGCCCGAAATCAAGGCCTCCTGCGGCGGACGCGGGGGCCGCTGCATGATGCCCGGCTCGGCCGGCTCGAAGGCCAGCGCCAGCCCCAGGGTGCAGGACGTGGCCATGTTGATCCACAGCACCTGGGCCGGCGTCATCGGCAGCGTCAGCTGAAACAGGATGGCGGCGATCACCACCAGCGCCTCGCCGCCGTTCGTGGGCAGCATGAACAGGATGAACTTGCGGATGTTGTCGTACACCGCGCGCCCTTCGTGCACGGCCGCGGCGATGGTGGCGAAGTTGTCGTCGGCCAGCACCACGTCGCCCGCCTCCTTGGCCGCTTCCGTGCCCTTGCCGCCCATGGCCACGCCCACATCGGCGCATTTCAGGGCCGGGGCGTCGTTCACGCCGTCGCCAGTCATGGCCACCACCTGGCCGTGCCGCTGCAGGGCCTGCACCAGGCGCAGCTTGTGCTCCGGGCTGGCGCGCGCGAACACGTCCACCTCCAGCGCCATGCGCTGCAGCTCGGCATCGTCCATCAGCTCCAGCTCGGCCCCGGTGACGGCGGGCTTGCCCGTCCCGATGGCCAGCTGCGCACCGATGGCGCGCGCGGTCTCGCCATGGTCGCCGGTGATCATCTTCACGCGGATGCCGGCCGCATGGCACTGGGCCACGGCCCGCACCGCCTCGTCGCGCGGCGGGTCGGCAATGCCGACCAGGGCCAGCAGGGTGTAGCCCTGGGCCACATCGGCAAACGCCAGCCCCTGCCCGGCGGGGGCCGCCCGCTTGCAGGCCAAGCCCAGCAGACGCAGGCCGCGCGCGGCCATGTCGGTGGCCATGCGTCGCCAGGTGTCGACATCCACGGGCCGCTCGCCCTGCGGCCCCCATTCCCGGTCGCAGATGTCCAGCATCTTCTCGGGCGCGCCCTTGGCAAAGATCCAGGGCGTGCCGGCGTCATCACGGTGGCCCGTGGCCATGAAGCGGTGCTGCGACTCGAAGGGGATGGAGTCGCTGCGCGGCCAAGCGGCCGCCGCCACCTCCTGCAGCAGTCCCGCCTTGTGGCCGGCCACCAGCAGCGCCCCTTCGGTCGGGTCGCCCACCACATGCCACTGGCCCTGGTCATCGAGCGCCATGCGCGCGTCGTTGCACAGCACGCCCGCCCGCAAGGCCAGCGCCAGGGCTTCGTGGCGGTCGGGGTCGATCACGTGTGCGCCCACCTGGAAGCGCCCCTCGGGCAGGTAGCCGGCACCGCTGACGGCCACGTCCAGCCCGGCGCAGACCACGCGCTGCACCGTCATCTCGTTGCGGGTCAGCGTGCCGGTCTTGTCCGAGCAGATCACCGTGACCGACCCCAGGGTCTCCACCGCCGGCAGGCGGCGCACGATGGCCTGGCGCTGCGCCATGCGCTGCACGCCCAGGGCCAGGGTGATGGTCATGATGGCCGGCAGCCCCTCGGGGATGGCCGAGGCCACCAACGCCACCACCAGCATGAACATGTCGGCCGCCGGGTGCCCGCGCAGCCAGACCCCCAGGACAAAGGTGAGCGCCGCCAGCCCCAGGATGACCCCGGCCAGCCGGTGGCCGAAATGGTCGATCTGGCGCAGCAAGGGGGTGCTGGTGCTGGCCACATCGGCCAGCAGGCGGTCGATGCGGCCGATCTCGGTGTCGCGTGCCGTGGCCACCACCAGACCGGTGGCCTGGCCATAGGCGACCAGGGTACCGGCATAGGCCATGCCACGGCGGTCCCCCAGGGGGGCCTCGGCGGCCACACCCTCTATGTGCTTGTCCACCGGCACGGACTCGCCGGTGAGCGCGGATTCATCGCAGCGCAGCTCCTTGACCTGCAGCAGCCGCAGGTCGGCCGGCACGCGGTCACCCGAGGCCAGCAGCACCACATCGCCGGTCACCAGGTCTGCCGCGTCAATCTCCTGGCGCTGGCCATCGCGCAGCACCACGGCATGCGGCGACAGCATGGCACGGATGGCATCCAGCGCCGATTCGGCCTTGCCCTCCTGCACAAAGCCGATGCCGGCATTGACCAGCACCGCCGCCAGCAGCACACCGGTGTCCACCCAGTGGCCCAGAAAGGCCGTGACCACCGCCGCGGCCAGCATGACGTACAGCAGCACGTTGTGAAACTGCAGCAGCAGGCGCAGCCAGGCACTGCGCCGGGGGGCCGCCTGCAAGCGGTTGGGTCCGTACTGGGCCAGGCGCTGTGCGGCCTGCGCGGCAGTCAGCCCCTGGGGGCGGCTGTCCAGTGCGGCCAGGGCCTGCTCGGCCGGTTGCGCGTGCCAAGGCGGTGCGGGTGGGGGGCAGTCTGGGCGTGGGGTCATGCGGCATCAGCTCCTTGCCCCAACTATGCGGGCAGTGCCGATGCTGCCACCGGCAGCACCATGACCGCCTGCTCGGATATGGCTTGACGGATCGCGCCAATTCCCGTTGCGCTCCCCGCCTGTGGCCGCCGCCGCTTAGCCCGCGATCGGCGTGCCCCACTGCGCGGCAGGCACGCAGGTGCCGCCCCACATCTCGGCCAGGCGGTGGCAGCGGCCCAGGGCCACGGCCCCGTCTTCAAAGTCGATGATGTAGCAGTCGTCGACCCCCCCGGGGCGCTGCGGTAGCGGGTCGAACCGGCCGTCGGTCAGCAGCCACACCGCCACCTGCGTGCCAGCCGGGGTGCGGCGCACGGTGTCCTGCACGGCATCGATGGCCGACTGGATGGGCGTGGCCCCGCCACCGCGCAATGGAGCGATCCAGTGCTCGTTGAACAGCCCGGCCTTGCCGGGCTTTTGCAGCCACTGCGCCTGCTCACCCGCAAAACCGAGGACGGCCATCGCGTCGCGGCGGCGGTAGAACAGCGTGGACAGGGCCAGCAAGCAGCCCTTGGCCCAGGCCAGCTTCTGCCCGCGCAGCATGGACGCGGACTGGTCCAGCAGCACCAGGTGCAAGGTCTTGCGCCCCTGCGGCTGGCGGCGGAAGTGCAGATGCTGCGGTTGCAGCGCACCAGGGCCCTTGGCCGCCAGCGTGGCGGCCCAGTTCAGCTGGCGGCTGGCCGGCCCCAGGCTGCGGCCCTTGCGTGCCGTGTTGCTGTCGCGCCCTGCCACGGCCTGTCCGGCCTGGCCCGTGGGGGCAGAGCGCGTCAGGCTTTTTTTGGCTGAAAAGGCCTCAGTGCTTTCACCGCCTGCAGGGGCACGGCCTGCGAGGCGGGCATGGCACCCCAGTCGCCGGCCGGGTTCTGGTCCGCAGGGCCGGCGTCCGGTGCGGGCGCCGGGGCCGTGGGCGGTGGGTTCGTGGCCGCCTGGGCAGGCGGGGTCTCGGGGTGCTGCGGCGGTGGCTCGGCCGGTGGGCTGGACGGCGCCGGTGGCTGCCCCTGGGTGCGGCGGTGGGCCAGCGCCAGTTCGGCCACGGCCTGCACGTCGGCCGGCGTCACCTGCGCCCGGGCCTCCAGCGCGGCATGGGCGCGCGCAGCGCGCAGCATCACCAGATCGGCCCGCACGCCTTCCACGCCGGCGTCCTGGCAGCGCTGGGCCACCTCGTCGTGCACGGCCTCGGGCCACTCCACGGTGGCCAGCCGGTCGCGGGCCTGCGCCACACCCAGCGCCAGGGCCGTCTGTGCGGCGGCATGGCGGCTGGCAAAGGCCTGCGGATCGGCATCGAAGGCCATGCGGGTGCGCACGATCGCCTTGCGCACCTGGGCGTTGGGCACGTTCTCCAGCCGCACGAACAGGCCGAAACGGTCCAGCAGCTGCGGGCGCAGCTGCCCCTCCTCGGGGTTCATGGTGCCGATCAGGGTGATGCGCGCCTCGTGCTGGTGCGACACACCGTCGCGCTCCACGCGGTTGATGCCGCTGGCGCTCACGTCCAGCAGCAGGTCCACCAGGCCATCGGCCAGCAGATTGACCTCGTCCACATACAGGATCCCGCCATGGGCGCGCGCCAGCAGGCCGGGGCGGAACTGCACGGCGCTGCGCTGCAGGGCCGCCTCCAGGTCCAGCGAACCGACCAGTTGCTCCTCGGTGGCGCCCAGCGGCAGATTCACAAAGCGGCCGGCCGGCAGCAGCGCGGCCAGCGCCCGGGCGCTGGTGGACTTGGCCGTGCCCCGTGGCCCCTCGACCAGTACCCCGCCCAGCAAGGGGTCCACGGCCGCCAGCAGCAGGGCCCGTTGCAGCAGGGGCTGGCCCTCGATGGCCGTGAAGGGGAAACCCACGGGCGCGGTGGCAGGCGGGGTGGCTGTCGACATCATCGGCTCTCCAAAAGTTGCTCGGTGGCCAGCAAGTGCTGCTCCAGCAGTTGCTGGTGGTCACCGGGTTGTTGCCACAGGCCGCGGCCGATGGCCTCCAGCAGGCGCTCGCACATGCCGTGGAAGGCCGCCGGATTGTGCTGCTGCAGGAAATCGCGCGTGGCGGCATCGGCCACGAAGGCGTCGGTCACGCGGGCGTACTGGTCGTCGCGCACCACGCGCGCCGTGGCGTCGAAGGCGAACAGATAGTCCACCGTGGCCGCGACCTCGAACGCGCCCTTGTAGCCGTGGCGCTTGATGCCCTCGATCCACTTGGGATTGGTCACGCGCGTGCGCACCACGCGGCTGATTTCCTCCTGCAGCGTGCGCATGCGCGGCGATTGCGGGTTGCTGTGATCGCCAAAGTACAGGTCCGGCTGCTGGCCGCTGTAATGGCGCACGGCGGCCGCCATGCCCCCCTGGAACTGGTAGTAATCGTCCGAGTCCAGCAGGTCGTGCTCGCGGTTGTCCTGGTTGTGCACCACCAGCTGGATCTCGCTGAGGCGGCGCACAAAGGTCTCGGGCACCGCCGTGCCGTCATCCTGCTGGCCATAGGCATAGGCACCCCAGTTGCGGTAGGCCGTGGCCAGGTCCTCGTCGCTGTCCCAGTTGCGGCCGTCGATCAGCCCCTGCAGGCCGGCGCCATAGCTGCCGGGCTTGGCGCCGAACACGCGCAGCCCGGCCTGGTGGCGGGCCGCCTCGTGGCTCAGGCCCTGGGCCTGCAGCTCGGCCGCTTCCTGCAGCACGCGCGCGCGGATGGGGTTGGTGAAGGCGTCCTCGTCGTCCAGGCTGGCGACCTTCTGCACGGCGGCATCGAACAGGCGGATCACGTTCGTGAACGCGTCGCGGAAGAAGCCGGACACCCGCAAGGTCACGTCCACCCGGGGGCGGCCCAGGATGGACATGGGCAGCACCTCGAAGTCGCTCACGCGCCAGCTGCCGTCGTCCCACTTGGGGCGCACGCCCAGCAAGGCGAAGGCCTGGGCGATGTCATCGCCACCGGTGCGCATGGTGGACGTGCCCCAGACCGACAGGCCCAGCGAGCGGGGGTAGTCACCATGCTCTTGGGTGTAGCGCTCGACCAGCAACTGGGCCGACTTGAGGCCCAGCGTCCAGCTGGTGGGCGTGGGTACGGCCCGGGTGTCGATGGAAAAGAAGTTGCGCCCGGTGGGCAGCACGTCGGGGCGACCGCGCGTTGGCGCACCGCTGGGCCCGGCGGGCACGAAGCGGCCCTGCAGGCCACGGCTGAGCTGCAGGATTTCCTGCGGGCCGCAGTCCTGCAGGCGTGGCCGCAGGTCCTGCTGCACGCGTTGCAGCACCTGGCTGGCATGCACGAAATTGGCCTCCAGCGCAATGCTGTCAAGCGCATCATGCTCCAGAATTTGAAGTGCCAGCAGCTCCAGCCGTTCGCGCGTATCGCCGGTGTGGCGCCAGGGCTGGGGGTCGACCTGCCGCAGCAGCTCGGGGAACGGGCCGCTCCAGGGCTGCTCCCAGGCGGCATCCAGCGGATCGAAGTCGCAGCCCGGCAGCAGGTCCTGCGCCAGCGCCCGGATCAGGCTGTTGTTGGCGCCCTGGCCGTGGCCCACGGGGTGGCGCGCCAGGGCCAGCAAGGTGTCGCGCTCCAGCCGGCCAGTGGGCGACTGGCCAAAGATGTGCAGGCCGTCGCGGATCTGGCTTTCCTTGAGTTCGCACAGGTAGGCATCGGTCTTGTTCAGCAGCTCCTGCTCCTCGGCCTCAGAGCGTGGCGCCGCCATGCCCAGGTCCTGGTGCAGGTCGTGCGCGACGATGTGCGCCAGGATCTGCTGGCGCAGCAGCGTGGCCCGCCGGCGGTCCAGCGTGATGGCTTCGTAGTACTCGTCCACCATGCGCTCCAGGTCGCGCGTCGGGCCATAGCTTTCGGCGCGCGTCAGCGGCGGCATCAGGTGGTCCACGATCACCGCCTGGGCACGGCGCTTGGCCTGGGTGCCCTCGCCCGGATCGTTGACGATGAAGGGGTACAGGTGCGGCATGGGGCCGAACGCCAGGTCCGGCCAGCAGGTCTGGGACAGGGCCACGCTCTTGCCAGGCAGCCATTCCAGGTTGCCGTGCTTGCCCACGTGCACCATGGCATCGGCCTGCCAGGCGGTGCGCAGCCAGTGGTAGAAGGCCAGGTAGTAATGCGGTGGCACCAGGTCCGGGTCGTGGTAGCTGGCCATGGGGTCCAGGTGGTAGCCGCGCGCCGGCTGGATGCCGACAAACACCTGGCCCAGGCGCAGCCCGGCCACCATGAAGCGCCCCTGGCGCAGCATGGGATCGGCTTCGGGCGCACCCCAGCGCTGCAGCACGGCCTGCTGGTTGACCGCCGGCAGGCTGGCAAAGAAAGCCTGGTAGCTGGCCAGGTCCAGGCTTTGCTGGGCCGCGCGCAGCTGCCAGGACGCGGGATCGTTGGTGATGCCTTGCTGCAGCAGCGCCATCAGGGCATCGCCGTCGGCGGGGATGTCCTGCAGCGCATAGCCTTGCTGCTGCAGGGCCTGCAGGATGTGGATGACCGAGGCCGGCGTGTCCAGCCCCACGCCATTGCCCAGGCGCCCTTCCTGCGTGGGGTAGTTGGCCAGGATCAGCGCCAGGCGCTTGTCTGCATTGGGCCGGTGGCGCAGGCGGCACCAGCGCCGGGCCAGCTCCACCACGAAGGCCAGGCGCTCCGGATGGGCCTGGTACTGCACCACGTCGGACTGGGTCAGCGCGCTGCGGTGCGACAGCCCCTTGAAACTGATGGCGCGCGTGATGATGCGGCCATCCACCTCGGGCATGGCCACGTGCATGGCGATGTCGCGCGGCTGCAGGCCGTGGGCGTCGTCCAGCCAGCTTTGCTGGTTGCTGCCCGACATGATGACCTGCAGCACCGGGATGTCGCCTGCCAGCGCGTGGTCGCCCGGGGCTTCCAGCGACGACTGGGCGAACGAGGTGGTGTTCAGGATCAGCGACACCTGGTGGGCCGCGCACAACTGGTGCAGCAGGGCCAGGCTGGTGGCGTCTTTCAGCGACAGCACGGCCAGCGGCAAGGGGTTCATGCCCTGGGCCCACAGTTGCTGGCACAGGGTGTGGAACAGCTGGGTGTTGCCCGATTGCAGGTGCGCACGGTAGAACAGCACCACCACCACCGGCTGGCCGGCCTGCCACTGCAGCGGCCCGGGCTGCTGCCAGTCATCGACCGTGGCCACATCGTGTGCCGGGTGGTAGACGGCGGTGGCCGGCAGCGGCCGGGCGGGCAGCGCCGCCTGGGCGCCGCCCAGGAAGCTGTGCCACAGGTAGCGGAACATCTCGCGCGCGTTGGCCGCCCCGCCCTCGCGCAGGTAGCGCCAGATGCTGCGGCACTGCTCGATGGAGGCCGTGCTCTTTTGCAGCAAGTTCATGTCTTCCGTGGTGCAGCCGGAGAACATCACCAGCGTGATGCGGTGCTTGCGGCAGACCTCGCGCACGCGTTCCGTGCCATAAGGCCAGTAGCTTTCGCCGCCCAGGTGGTCGATCACGATCACGCGGGCATGCTGCAGCACCTCGTCCACGTACAGGTCCACCGAGGCGGGCTGGCGCAGGTGCATCAGGTTGGCCAGGCGCACCGTCGGCAGGGGCTCGCCCTCCAGCCCCGGGGCTGTGGCCTGTGCCTGCAACTGTTCATAGGCATCGGCCAGCAGCGCCAGCGTGGTGTCGGCCGCACTCAGCACCACCACATCGGCCGGCGACTGGCCCAGGCTGGACACAAAGGCTTCGTCGTCGACAAAGCCACCGGGCTGGACAGCGAGCAGGTGCATCAGCAGGCTCCGGCAGTCAGGCCGTCCAGCGCAGCGCGGATCGCGCCTTCCTCCAGGTCGTGGCCGATGAACACCAGGTGGGTCTGGCGGGCCTCGTCCTCGCGCCAGCGGCGGTCGAAGTAGCTGTCAAAGCGCTTGCCCACGCCGTGCACCACCAGGCGCATGGGTTTGTCCGGCAGGGCCACAAAGCCCTTGATGCGGTAGACCGTGTGCTCGGCCACGATGGCGGCCAGCTGGGCCAGCAAGGCCTCGCGCTCCACCTCGGGCAGCTGCACCACCACCGAGTCGAACACGTCGTGGTCGTGCTCGTCGTGGTGGTGGTCGTCGTCACCGTGCTCGTGGTGGCCCACGCGTTCATGGATGCTGTCTTCCGAGGCGCTGGACAGGCCCAGCACCACGTCCAGGTCGATCTGGCCATGGCTGGCGGCCACGATCTTCACCTGCGCCGGCACTTCCTCGCGCACGATGGCTTCGACCTGCGCGCGCTCGGCGGCGCTGGCTTGGTCCAGCTTGGTCAGCACCACCAGGTCGGCGGAGATCAGCTGGTCCTCGAACAGCTCGTGCAGCGGCGATTCGTGGTCCAGGTTGGGGTCCTGCTTGCGCTGGGCATCGACGGCCGCGGGGTTGGCGGCAAACTGCCCAGCCGCCGTGGCGGGCACATCGACCACGGTGATGACCGCGTCGACCGTGCAGGCGTTCTTGATTTCGGGCCAGTTGAAGGCCTGCACCAGCGGCTTGGGCAGGGCCAGGCCGCTGGTCTCGATGAGGATGTGGTCGATCTCGTCGCGGCGCTCGATCAGCTTGCGCATCACCGGGTAGAACTCTTCCTGCACGGTGCAGCACATGCAGCCATTGGCCAGCTCGTACAGCTGGCCGCTTTGCGCGCCGGCCTCGTCCTCGCAGCCGATGCCACAGCCGCGCAGGATGTCACCATCGATGCCCAGCTCGCCGAACTCGTTGACGATCACCGCAATGCGACGGCCATTGGCGTTCGCCAGGATGTGGCGCAGCAGCGTGGTCTTGCCGCTGCCCAGAAAGCCGGTGACGATGGTGGCGGGAATTTTTTGGTGGGTGTTCATGGTCGAAAGACTCCTGTGATCCGTGAAAAATGGGTCGTCGGCTTCAGCGCACGCCGGCCCCCGAGGGTTCTGTCCCAGGCCGGCAGCGCCAGGGCAGCACGTAGCCCTGGCTTTCATGCTCGCCATGCATGGCCTGGACCTGGTAGACACGCTGCAGGTGTGCCGGGGTCAGCACATGGCGCGGCGCACCGCAGGCCACGGCCCGCCCGCCTTGCAGCAGCAGGACGCGGTCGCAAAAGCGGCTGGCCAGGGTGAGATCGTGCAACACCACGACCACGGCATGGCCGGCATTGCACTGGGCGCGCAGCAGCTCCATCACGCTGAGCTGGTGGTAGGGGTCCAGCGCCGCCACGGGCTCGTCGGCCAGCAGCAGCGGCGCCTGCACGGCCATGGCACGGGCCAGGCGCGCGCGGGCGCGTTCGCCGCCCGACAGCGCATGCAGGTGGCGCTCGGCCATGTCCGTCAAATGCATAGCGCTCAGCGCAGCATCCACGGCATTCTTATCGGTTTTTGATGTCGACGCCAGGCGCCAGCGGACTTGGTGTGGCAGGCGCCCCAGTGCCACGAAGTCACGCACCTGCAAGGGCCAGGCCACCTGGTCACCCTGGGCCAGGTAGGCCAGGCGCCTGGCGCGCTGGTGGGGGGCCAGGCGTGCCAGGTCCTCGCCATCCAGCAGCACCCGCCCCTGGTGCGGCAGCAGCTGGGCCAGGGCGCGCAGCACCGTGCTCTTGCCGGCGCCGTTGGGGCCGATCAGGGCCAACAGCTCACCCGACTGGACCTGGAACGATAGGTCCTGCACGCAGGTCTGACCCCGCCATGCCACCTGCAGCGACTCGACCGACAGCGTACGCATCAGCGATGCCTCCAGCGCTCGCGCACCACCAGGTAAAAGAAGAAAGGCGCGCCGATCAGGGCCGTGACCACGCCCAGCATCAGCTCCACCCGCCCGCTGAGCAGACGCAGCGCAATGTCCGCCCCCAGCAGCAGCACGGCCCCGCCCAGCGCACTGGGCAGCAGCAGGCGCGAAGGCCGGTAGCCCACGAGGCTGCGGAACAGGTGCGGCACCACCAGCCCGATGAAGCCGATGGACCCCGTCACCGCCACGCTGGCACCCACGCACAGCGCCGTGCCGGCAATCACCTGCGCGCGCAGCCGCGGCAGGTTCACGCCCATGCTGGCGGCCTCGTCCTCGCCCAGCGTCAGCGCATCCAGCTGGCGGCCGCTGCCGGCCAGGATCAGCAGCCCCAGTGCAATGAAAGGCAGGCACAGCCGCACCTCGTCGAAGCTGCGGTCGGCCAGCGAGCCCATCAGCCACAGCACGATGTCCTGCATGTCGGTGGGCGTGGGGGCCAGGTTGATGGCCAACGACGTCAGCGCCGCCATCAGCGAGGACATGGCCACGCCCGCCAGAATCAGGGTCAGATTGCTAGCGCCCCGGCTGGCGATGCGGTAGAGCACCAGCGTGGCGGCGGCCGCGCTGGCCATGGCCACCGTGGGCAACAGCCAGGCATTCCAGTGCCACAGCCCGAAATAGATGCACAGCACGGCAC
The DNA here is from genome assembly GCF_009668305.1 of Comamonas sp. CAH-2. Taxonomy (NCBI): domain Bacteria; kingdom Pseudomonadati; phylum Pseudomonadota; class Betaproteobacteria; order Burkholderiales; family Comamonadaceae; genus Comamonas; species Comamonas sp. CAH-2. The sequence goes on along the minus strand of NZ_VSWF01000001.1, from coordinate 193,667 downwards.
CCAGGCCGGCGCTGGAGCTGACGCCCAGCAGGCCGGGCTCTGCCAGCGGATTGCGCAGCAGGCCTTGCAGAGCCGCGCCCGCGACACCCAGCGACATGCCCACCAGCACCGCCAGCACCACGCGCGGCAGGCGGATTTCCTGCACGATGGCCTGGTGGCGCACGGCCAGATCGCTGGCGCCTGCGGGCTGCCAGGCCGCCGCCCACCAGTCCGCCACCCCGATGGACACCGAACCGATGCCCAGGGAGATGCCGGCCAGCACCAGCAGCAGGGCCAGCAGCCCGGTGTTCAGCAGCCAGACACGGGGCATGCCGGTGCGTGCGGTCCAGCGCATCATGGGGCCCCCTCGCGCAGCGCCACCCGGGCGGCAGGCCGCGGCAAAGCGTCGATCTGGGCGGCCACCGACTCGGCCGCCTCGATCAGTTGCCAGTTGCTGCAGCCCCAGTCGTTGTGCTGCAGCACCACCACGGGGATGTGCTGCAGCAGCTTTTGCATCTGCGGATGGCGGCTCAGCCCGGAGCGGGCGTAGGCCGCGTCATTGACCAGCCCGGGGGTGATGAAGATGTCGGGCGGGTTCTGCACGATGCGCTCCAGATCGATGCGCCCCCAGCCCTGCAGGCCCAGCGCGCTGGCATGGTTGCGCAGGCCGGCGGCCGTCAGCACGGCGTCCACATGCGTCTGCGCACCCGCGCTGCCGCCATTCGGGCGCAGGTACAGGACCTTGAAAGGCCGCGGTGTGGCGCGCAACTGCGCCAGTCTGGCGGACAGGCTGTCCAGCAGCGCCTGCGCGGCGGCCTCGCGCCCCAGGGCCTGGCCCATCTTGCGCGTGCTGCTGAAGATGCCCTCCCAGTCGGTGGGAAACGGCACCGTCACGATCTGCACGCCATGGCGCTGGAGCAAGGCCGTCTGGTGCCGGGCATTCCAGCGCCGCGAGGCCAGCACCACCTGGGGCTGCAAGTGCAGCACGTCCTCCGCCGTCGCTTCGTTGGCGGGAAACTGCCGGGCCTGGGCGGCCAGGGAAAAGCGCTGCGCATCCTGGCTCTGGCGCGACAGTGACAGGATCTGCTGCGGCGCTGCCAGGCTCAGCGCCAGGGTGTCGGCGCAGATGTTGGTGGACATCAGCGTGGGCAGCGCACCCGCCCCCACGGCCATGGGCAGGCCGGCGCACAGCGCCAGCAGCAGGGCCTGCAGCGGTGGCCGCATCAGAAGTCCACGCCCGCCTGCGCCTTCACGCCGGCCTGGAAGGCATGCCGGGTGTCGGCGATCTCGCTGACCGTGTCCGCCAGCGCCAGCAGCGGTGCCGGCGCACTGCGGCCGGTGATGACCACCGATTGTCCGGCGGGGCGGCGCTCCAGCGCCTGCAGCAGCTGGGGCAGCGCCAGATAGCCGTACTGCAGCATGAAGGTCAGCTCGTCGAGCACCACCAGGCGCAGGCTGGGGTCGGCCAGCATGCGCTGCGCCGCCTGCCAGGCCTGGTTGGCTGCGGGCAGGTCGGCGTCCCAGTCGCTGCGCTGCCAGGAACAGCCCGTGGCCATGGCGTGGTAGTCCACCTGGGCCCTCGCCCCCTGCCCCAGCAGCCCCTGCTGCTGCAAAAAGGTGACTTCACCCGAGGCGTGGGTGCCCGTGATGAACTGCACCACGCCGGCGCGCAGGCCATGGCCCAGGGCCCGGTACAGCATGCCGAAGGCCGAGGTGGTCTTGCCCTTGCCGTGGCCGGTCAGCAGCACGACGATGCCGCGCTCAACCTGGGCGCGCGCCATGGCGGCCTGCACCTGGGCTTTCTTGTCCTGCATGCGTTCAGCATGCTGTTGTTTGAACGTGAGGTCCATGCTCTCCCCGAGCCATTTCCATGGAAAGGCATGCCCATACGGGAAGGTGGTGTGTGTGCGGCGGGCCGGCGCCCCGCCAAGGCGGGATGGAACCTGTCAGCAAACGGCCCACACCCCGTGGCATACAACTGCGTGCCAACAGGTCGGTATTCTGGCTTGCCGTCATACAGCGCACACCGCCTTCCCGGGGGGCTCCCAGTGGCATCGAAGTGTGTCTGTCAGGCTTACAGCAGCGGGGGCTGCGCCGGAATGCTCCACACCAAGGGTGTGAGGTCACCGGACTTCCCGTTTCACCCCACGCACGCGGGTGCGGCGGGGCTCCTGTTGGAGTGCGGATTATAGAAGCGACTGCCGCCCCCGCGGCGCAGACTGCGCGCGGCGCGCGCTACAGGGCGCATTGCATGTGGATGGTGTGCCAGGGCGCGGCCGTTTCGCGCTGCACCACCTGAAAGCCCTGCTGCTGCCAGAACTCCAGCGCGCCCGGCAGGAACGGGTGCGTGTGCAGGTACAGCAGCTGCACCCCCTGGGCGATGGCGTGCTGGCGCACGTGGTCCAGCAAGGCAACGGCCAGCCCCTGCCGGCGCCACACCGGGGCGACGAACAGGCGCACCACCTCCACCACGCGCAGCGCGCCGAAATCCAGTTGCGCGAAGCGGCCATCGTAGGCGCGGTAGGCAATGCTGCCCACCATGCCGTGCTGCGGATGCCGGGCCGCCCACATGCAGCCCGTGCCCGCCGCGTACACCTGCTCAAAATGCTGCAGATCCGCGGGGGTTTGCTGCGGATCCACCAGCGTGCCGAACATCTGCTGGCGGGCCGTGTGCAAGAAGTCCTGCACCGCCTCCAGGCGGTGGACGGGCGCAATGGCCATGCATTCGGGAAGGGACATATCAGACTGGAAACAGGTGTCCACGCAGACGGTGCCTGCGCCAGACGCTACAAAATCAGCTACATTACCCGAACTTTGGTTCCGCAAGGACATGCGCCAGCCACCGCCAGCCGCATGAGGGAATCCAATGACCGCCGCCCGCTTCAGGGTCTGGCGGCCGAATGGAACTGCCCCCGCAACTGTAGGCAACGAGCCCGCCCCATCCGCCACTGAATCCACATTCGGGAAGGCGGGGCGACGCGATGACGTGCCAGTCAGGAGACCTGCCAAAGCACCAACCATCGATTGCCGGCGGGGTGTCCGGGAAGTGAGCAATGTCCCGTGGACCTGCCTGCCAGGGCCTTTCGGGGTCTCGCGCGCTGCGGGGGTGTTGCCAGTGCTTCCAGGGGTACCCGCTGTTTCTGGAAAGAAGCCCCCTGATGCTGCCTCGACGCCTTGCCTACGCCGCCCTGCTGGCCACCGCCCTGTCTGCCCACGCCGCGGACTACCCGCTGCAGCTGCAGAACTGCGGCCATCGCCTCCAACTGGACCGGGCACCGGCCTCGGTGGTCACCATCGGCCAGGGCGGCACGGAAATGCTCTACGCCCTGGGCCTGGGTGACAAGGTGGTGGGCACCGCCCTGTGGTTCAACCCCGTGCTGCCGCAGTTCAAGGCCATCAACGACAAGGTACCGCGCCTGTCGGACAACATTCCCAGCTTCGAGTCGGTGATCGGCAAGCGCCCGGCCCTCGTGGTCTCGCAATTCGAGTGGATGGTGGGTAAGGACGGCGTGGTCGCCACGCGCGAGCAGTTCCATGACCTGCGCATCGCCACCTACGCCATGCCGACCGATTGCGAAGGCAAGAACAACCTGGTCGGCGCCGACGGCACGCGCACGGCCAGCTACGACGTCCAGACCCTGTACAAGAGCATCCGCCAACTGGCCGAGATCTTCGGCGTGCCGGCGCGCGGTGCACAGCTGGTCCAGAGCCTCAGCGACCGCCAGGCCCAGGCCGTGGCCAAGGTCCAGGGCGCGCAGCGCCAGCCGCTCACGGCGGCGCTGTGGTTCTCCAGCGCCGACCTGGCGGCCGACCCCTACATGGCCGGCAAGAACGGCGTGGCCGGCTACATGATGCAGACGCTGGGCCTGCGCAACATCGTCAGTTCGACCGAAGAGTGGCCCACCGTGGGCTGGGAAACCGTCGCCAAGGCCAACCCGTCGGTGCTGATCATCGCCCGCATGGACCGCCGCCGCTTCCCGGCCGACGACTACCAGAAGAAGCTGGAATTCCTGCAGCAGGACCCAGTCACCCGGCACATGGACGCCGTCAAGCACCAGCGCATCGTGATCGTGGATGCAGATGCGCTGCAGGGCTCCATCCGCCAGGTGGATGGCATGGAGCAGATCGCCGAGGCGGTGCTGCAACTGCAGGGCCGCGCGAAGTGACACGCGGCCGTCCACGCCGGGCCCCGCGGCCTGCGCCCGGGTGCGCACGGTGCTGATGCAGACCGTGGCGCGCCCGCCTGCGCCCGCCCTGCTGCACGCGGCCGGCCTGTGGCTGCGCGGGGGTCTGCTGACCCTGGCCGCGCTGGTGCTGCTGCTGGTCGCCGTCGTGCTGGGGATTGCAATCGGCGAGACCGAGATCTCCGTGCGCACCGTCTTCGAGGTGCTGGCCAACCAGTTGGCGGGCACCCGCTACGCCGTCGACCCCATCAACCAGGGGATTGTCTGGAACTACCGCCTGACACGCGCCCTGGTGGCCGCCTGCTGCGGCGCCGGGCTGGCCATCTCGGGCGTGATCCTGCAGTCGCTGCTGCGCAATGCGCTGGCCGAACCCTATTTGCTGGGCATCTCGGCCGGGGCCTCCACGGGCGCGGTGCTGGTGACCGTGGCCGGCCTGGGTGCCGGCGCCATCTCCATGACCACCGGCGCCTTCGTCGGCGCCGTCTGCGCCTTCGCCCTGGTGGCGCTGCTGGCCCACGCGGCCGGGCGGGGGGGCCTGCACAACAGCGGGCAGATCGTGCTGGCCGGGATTGCCGGCTCGCAGCTGTTCAACGCGCTCACCTCGCTGATCATCACCAAGTCCGGCAGCGCCGAACAAGCGCGCGGCATCATGTTCTGGCTGCTGGGCAGCCTCAGCGGCGTGCGCTGGCCCGACACGCTGGGGGCGGCCACCGTGGCCGTCGCCGGCACGGTGGTGTGCCTGCTGCACGCGCGCTCGCTTGATGCCTTCACCTTTGGCAGCGAATCCGCCGCCGCCCTGGGCGTGCCCGTGCGCCGCGTACAGCTGACGCTGCTGCTGGCCGCTGCGCTGATGACGGCGGTGATGGTGTCCATCGTCGGCGCGATCGGCTTTGTGGGGCTGGTGATTCCGCACGCCGCCCGCCTGCTGGTGGGCGTGCGGCACCGCCGGCTGATTCCAGTCAGCGCGCTGATGGGCGCCCTGTTTCTGATTGCGGCGGACGTGGTCTCGCGCACGCTGATCCCTGGCCAGGTGCTGCCGATCGGCGTCATCACGGCCCTGGTGGGTGCGCCCGTGTTCGCGCTCATCCTGCTCAAAGCTCCCGGGGGCCGGCCATGACGGCTGTGCAGTCCCCCGCCCTGCAGGCCTGCGGCATCAGCTGGCAGGCGCACGGCACGCGCATCGTGCACGAGGTCTCGCTGCAGGTGCAAGCCGGTGAGCTGCTGGGCCTGATCGGCCCGAACGGCTCGGGCAAGTCCAGCCTGCTGCGCCTGCTGTCCGGCGTGCTGCGCCCCCAGCAGGGCGAGGTGCTGCTGGGCACACAGCCGCTGCACACCCTGCCACGCCGGTCGCTGGCGCGGCAGCTGGCCTTCGTGCCGCAGATGGCCCATACACAAGATGCCATCAGCGTCTGGGACGCGGTGGAACTGGGGCGCACGCCCTGGCTGTCCGCGCTGCGCCCGCTGTCGGCCCACGACCGCGCGGTGGTGGCCCAGTCGCTGGCCGCCGTGGGCCTGCAGGCCAAGGCACACAGCGCCTGGAGCACCCTGTCGGGCGGTGAACGCCAGCGCGCCCACCTGGCGCGGGCCCTGGCGCAGCAGCCCTGCGTGCTGCTGCTGGACGAGCCGACCAACCACCTCGACATCCACCAGCAGCTGTCGCTGATGCAGCTGATCCAGGGCCTGCCCATCACCAAGGTGGTGGCGCTGCACGACCTGAACCAGGCCCTGGCCTGCGACCGGCTGGCGGTGCTGCAGCACGGGCGGCTGGTGCGGCTCGGCCCGCCGGCCGAGGTGCTCAGCCCCGAACTGCTGCGCAGCGTCTTCCAGGTGCAGGCGCGCACCCTGATCGACCCCCAGGACGGCCGCCACGTGCTGCGCTTTCAGCCGCTGGCGGCCCCTGCTCCCTGAGTTTGAAAGGCCCCTCCATGACCCTCCTGCCCCCCAGCCGCCTGGCGGCCCTTCTGCTGTGCGGCGGTGCCGCCACCCTGGCCCACGCCGAGACCTGGGAGGTCCGGATGCTGAACCGCGGCCCGCACGGCCCCATGGCCTACGAGCCGGAGTTCGTGCGCGCCGCACCGGGCGACACCATCCGCTTCGTGGCGGCCAGCAGCGGCCACGATGCGGTCTCCATCGACGGCATGGCGCCCGCCGGGGCCACGCCGTTTCGCGGCAAGGTCAACCAGGAGATCGCCGTCACGCTGACCGAGCCCGGTCTGTACGGCGTCAAATGCCTGCCGCATTACGCCATGGGCATGGTGATGCTGATCCAGGTCGGCGATGCCCCGCTGTCCGCCCTGGCCGTGCCCGAGGTGGTGCCGCCGCAGGCGCAGCAGCGCTTCCAGGCGATTGTGGCGCGCGCCCAGGCCGGCGCCAAATAAAAGAGCACCCTGCGCAGACCCCATGCGGGCTGGCGCGGTATTTCATGGAATTTCTGGCACCGCGGCTGCAGCACCCGCCCGCTGCGGCGGCAGCGCCCCCACCGACCACCTCTCCCGGACCCGACCCCATGCCTTGCAAGACCTCCCCCCTTTCCGCCCTGGGCGCCGCCTTGCTGTGCGCCGCCGCCGCCAACGCCCAGGCCAGTGCCCAGGACGAGGCCCAGGGCTTTGTCGCCGGCAGCCGCCTGGGCCTGCTGAACCGCGTGGTGTGGGAGCAGCTGGACTACCAACAAGGCAGCAGCTTCCGCGCCACCAACGGGCTGCGCGGCCAGACCCAGGCCCAGGAATCGGCCTACGGGCTGATGCTGAACTACCAATCGGGCTACACGCGCGGCCTGGTGGGCGTCGGCCTGGATGCCCACGCCTACGGCGCCCTGAACCTGGACACCCAGGCCGACAGCGCCCGTGCCACGCCGCGCTATGTGGCCAAGGACGGTGCGGACATTGCCGACCGCTTCGGCCGTGCCGGCGCCGCGCTGAAGCTGCGCCTGGCCTCCACCGAGCTGAAACTGGGCGAGATGCGCACCAAGAACCCCATCTTCAGTTCCTCCGACAGCCGCCTGCTGCCCGAGACCAACCGCGGCTGGCAGCTCACCAGCACCGACCTGCCCGGCCTGAGCCTGCAGGCCGGCCGCTTCACACGCTGGAGCGACCGCAACGCGCGCCAGAACGGGGGCCGGCTGCTGGCCAACTATGCCGGCAGCCCCGGCGATGCCTTCAGCTTCCTGGGTGGCACCTGGACCACCCCCGTCCCCCACCTGTCCGTTAGCAGCTACTACGGCCGCTATGCCGAGCACTGGAACACCTGGTACCTGGGCGGCGCCTACCAGCTGCCGCTGGCCGAGCAGCGCAAGCTGGCGTTCAACCTGAACCTGTACCGCAACACCGACACCGGCCAGGCGCGGGCCGGCCACATCGACACCACCACCTGGAGCCTGATGGGCAGCTACGCCTTCGGCCCGCACCAGCTGGGGCTGGGCTACCAGAAGGTGCAGGGCGACAACCCGTTCGACTATGTGAACCGCGGCTCCATCTGGCTGGACAACGCCATGCAGCTGTCCGACTTCAACGGCCCGCGCGAAGCCTCCTGGCAGCTCAAGTACGACGTGGACCTGGGCCCCCTGCTCGCCCCCGGGCTGAGCGCGGGCGTGGCCTACACGCGCGGCTCGGGCATCGACCACCGCCACCTCAACAGCGTCTACGCCAACTACCTGGGCTACAGCGGCAGCGGCGGCAAGCACTGGGAGCGCGACCTGCTGCTGCGCTACACCGTGCAGCACGGCATGGCCAAGGGCATGGCGCTGCAGTTGCGCTACAGCGTGCACCGCGCCAACCGGACGCAGGGCGAAGCCAACATCGACCAGATCCGCCTGCTGGTGGAAATGCCCATCCAGCTGCTGCCCTGAGGCCAGGCCCGTGCGGCACTTTCGTGGCGAAAAAGCAGAGCAGCCTGCGCAGACTGCATGCGCGCTGCAGGCCATTTTGACTGCAACGCCCGGTCGCACCGCCTCGGCAAATGGGCGGCGCGTTAGCTTCTCTTAACTGGCTGTAGGGTCATTAACGCCATCGCCACACAAGAGGTCGGCCATCGCCCAAAATCCAGCCCCTTACGCCACCGCCAAGGCCGCAGCAGTGCGGCTTTTTTGTGGGCCTGTCCGGCCAGGCCAGCGGCCCGCCGGGTGATTGCAACGGATTTCCCCCTTTCTATGTCTGCTGACTCGCAAGTGTCTTCCCTGCGCCGCGGCCTCAAGGCCCGGCACATGTCCATGATCGCCATTGGCGGCTCCATCGGCACCGGGCTGTTCGTGGCCTCGGGCGCCACCATCTCGCAGGCCGGCCCCGGCGGCGCGCTGCTGGCCTACTGTGTGATCGGCCTGATGGTCTACTTCCTGATGACCAGCCTGGGCGAGATGGCCTCGCACCTGCCCGTCTCGGGTTCGTTCGCCACCTACGGCGCCAAGTACGTGGACGAGGGCTTCGGCTTCGCCCTGGGCTGGAACTATTGGTACAACTGGGCGGTGACGATTGCCGTGGACCTGGTGGCCGCGCAGCTGGTGATGGCCTACTGGTTCCCCGGCGTCAACGGCCTGCTGTGGAGCGCAATCTTCCTGGCACTGATGTTCGGCCTGAACTCGCTGTCGTCCAAGGGCTTCGGCGAATCCGAGTTCTGGTTTGCCGCCATCAAGGTGGTGACCGTGCTGGTCTTCATCGGCGTGGGCCTGCTGATGGTCTTCGGCATCCTGACCGGCGGCGCCCCCGACGGCCTGTGGGGCAACATCGCCAACTTCACGGCCGGTGACGCGCCGTTTGCCGGCGGTTTTGCGGCACTGATCGGCGTGGCCATGATCGTGGGCTTTTCCTTCCAGGGCACGGAGCTGATCGGCATTGCCGCCGGCGAGTCCGAGAACCCCGCCCAGAACGTGCCCCGCGCAGTGCGCAAGGTGTTCTGGCGCATCCTGCTGTTCTACGTCTTCTCCATCCTGATCATCGGCCTGCTGATCCCCTACACCGACCCGCAGTTGCTGCGCAACGACCTGGGCGACATCAGCGTCAGCCCCTTCACCCTGGTGTTCGAACACGCCGGCCTGCTGGGCGCGGCAGCGGTGATGAATGCCGTGGTGCTGACCTCGGTGCTGTCGGCCGGCAACTCCGGCATGTACGCCTCCACGCGCATGCTGTACGCCCTGGCGCAGCAGAACATGGCGCCCAAGATCTTCGCCCGCGTGAATGCGCGCGGCGTGCCCATCATGGCGCTGATCGCCACCACCGTGATCGCGGCCTTGTGCTTCTTCACCAATGTGTTCAGCCCCGAGTCGGTCTACATCTGGCTGCTGAACCTGTCAGGCATGTGCGGCTTCATCGCCTGGCTGGGGATTGCCATCAGCCACTACCGCTTCCGCCGCGCCTGCGAGGTGCAGGGCTTTGACACGCACCAGCTGCCCTACCTCGCCGCGGCCTTCCCCATCGGGCCCATCTTCGCGTTCGCGCTGTGCCTGATCATCACCCTGGGCCAGAACTACCAGGCCTTCCTGGCCGAGACCATCGACTGGACCGGCGTGATCGCCACCTACATCGGCATCCCGCTGTTCCTGGCGATCTGGTGGGGCTACAAGCTGGGCAAGGGCACGCGCTTCGTCCGGCTGCAGGACATGGACATCAGCGGCGCCCGCTGAGCCACCGGGCCGCGGCCAAGGGCTGGACAGCCGGGGGCCGCTACTCTGAAAAGAGCTGTCAGCGCTCGTGCCATAAGGGTTTTCAGCTGTTTTATCGCTGAAACCCAATGTGGGCCTGCGCTGGCAGCTCTTTTTTTGGATCAATGCGCGGCCACGCGGGGCGCTTCACCCGCTGCGCCCAGTCTGCGCCGCTGGCCCAGCACGGCCAGCACCAGGGCCAGCAGGATGGCCGCCACGGCCACGCTGACCCAGGTGAAGGACGTCTCGAACGCCTGCATCGCCGCCTGCAGCATGGCCTGGGCCTCGGGGTGGGCACGGGCGTGGGCATGCGCCTCGTCCAGGCTGCCGCCCGCCTGCACGGCAAAGCCCAGGCGGTCCACCGTGGACACGTAGACCGCTGTCATCAGCGAGCCGAAGATGGTCACGCCAAAGCCGCCACCAAACTCATAGGCCACGCCCTCCACGGACCCGGCCATGCCGGCGCGGTCTTCCGAGACATTGCTCATCACCAGGGTGCTGGACGCCGTCAGGCTGGCGCCGATGCCGATGCCGCAGACCGTCAGCACCAGCACCTGTGCCAGCACACTGCCGTCGCGCAGCAGCAGATAGCCGGCGATACCCAGGGCCGTCATCGCCAGCCCGGCGGCAATCACGCGCACGCAGCCGATGCGGCCGATCACCGCGCCGGCCAGCGGCCCGGCAAAGAACGAGCCCAGCGAAATCGGCAGCACAAAGGCCCCGGCCTCCAGCGGGCTCTTGCCCACCACCAGCTGCAGCCGCTGGCTGAGCACCAGCTCGAAGCCGATCAGGGTCATGGACGCCACCAGCGCCACCAGCATGCCGGTGGCAATCGGCGCCTGGGCCAGCAGGCGCAGGTCGATCAGCGGGCGCTCCAGCCGCAGCTGCCGGCGCACGAAGACCCCCAGCGTGGCGCCGCCCAGCACCAGCATGCCCAGGGCCAGCGCGGTGCTGCCGCCGGGCTTGGCCAGCTCCTTGATGCCGTAGGCCAGCGCGATGATGCCGACCATGCTCAAACCACAGCTGGGCAGGTCGATGGTGATAGCGGCATTGCCCGGGCGCACCGGCACATAGCGCAGCGCCAGCAGCGTGGCCACGGCGATGATGGGCACGTTGATCAGGAACACCGAGCCCCACCAGAAATGCTCCAGCAAGGCGCCGCCCAGCAACGGCCCCACGGCCGCACCACCGGAGGCGATCGCAGCCCAGATGCCGATGGCCAGCGCCAGCTCGCGCGGGTCCTGGAACGTCACCCGGATGATGGCGATGGTCGCCGGCAGCATGGCGGCGCCGCCGATCGCCAGCAGCACCCGCGCGCCGATCAGCACCGCGGAGGTCGTCGCCAGGGCCGCCAGCATGGAGGCCACGCCAAACACGACCATGCCGGCGATGAAGATGCGGCGGTGCCCGATGCGGTCACCCAGTGCGCCCAGCACCGGCATCAGCCCGGCCATGACCAGGGAGTAGGCGTTCAGGATCCACAGCTTCTCGGAGGCCGTGGTGCGCAGGGCCTGCGCCAGACTGGGCAGTGCGGTGTACAGCACCGTCATGTCGATCACGACCAGGAACAAGGCCGCGGAAACAATCGCCAGCGTCAGCCAGCGATTTTGAAAGGGTCTCTCCATGTGTCCCACATTCAATTAAAATACGACCGCATTGTAATACGTTCGTATTTTTATTTCCTGCCCCACTGCCATGGCCCGAAAACCTTCCATCGACAAAACCCGCCTGCTTGAAGCCGCGGAGCAGATCATCGTGGCGCGCGGCGCGGCCGCCCTGTCTTTCGACGCCATCGCCAAGGCGGCCGGAGTCAGCAAGGGCGGTGTGCAAAACACCTTCGGCACCAAGGAAGGCCTGCTGGCGGCGCTCTATGAGCACCTGGACAGCGGCTACCAGGCGCGCTTCGACAGCGCCCGGGCCGAGGGCGCCTCGTCGGTGGATGCCTATGTGGATGCCGTGACCACGGCGGCTTCGGCCGTGAACCAGCGGATTGCGGCCTTCTCGCTGGCCATCACCCAGGAGCCGGAGAGCCGCGCCTGCCTGCGCGCCTGGTACGCCCAGGTGTTCGACCAGCTGTCGGCCGCCACCCCCGAATGCCGCCAGGAGATCCTGCGCCTGTGCGCGCTGGAAGGTGCGCTGATGCTGCGCTTCATGGACCTGCTGCCGCTGCAGGACAGCGACTGGGCCCAGGTGTTTGCCGACCTGCGCCAGTGAACGCCCGGTGCATGGGCCGGCACCAGGCCGCAGAATTCAGGCCCGGGCGCCCAGCACCACGGCCAGGGCCGACAGCGTGACCAGCAGCACCGGCAGCGTCAGCACCGCGCCCACCTTGAAGTAGTAGCCCCAGCCAATCGTGCGGCCCTTTTGCGCCAGCACATGCAGCCACAGCAAGGTGGCCAGGCTGCCAATCGGTGTGATCTTGGGCCCCAGATCGCAGCCGATCACGTTGGCGTAGACCATGGCCTCCTTGACCAGCCCGGTGGCGCTGGAGGCATCGATGGACAAGGCGCCGATCAGCACCGTGGGCAGGTTGTTCATGACCGACGACAGCAGCGCCGACAACAGCCCAGTGCCCAGGGCCGCGCCCCAGATGCCGCCCTGCGCAAACCAGTCCAGCCAGCCGGCCAGCTCATCCGTCAGCCCGGCATTGCGCAGGCCATAGACCACCAAGTACATGCCCAGCGAGAACACGACGATCTGCCAGGGCGCGCCGCGCAGCACCTTGCGGGTGCTGATGACCGAGCCGCGCGCGGCCACCGCCAGCAGCAGCGCCGCGGCCACCGCCGCCACGGCGCTGACCGGCACGCCCAGCGGCTCCAGGCCAAAGAAGCCGACCAGCAGCAGCACCAGCACCACCCAGCCGGCACGGAAGGTGGCCGGGTCGCGGATGGCATCGGCCGGGGCCTTGAGCTGGGCCAGCTCATACCGGGCCGGGATGCTGCGGCCAAAGCACAGCATCAGCACCACCAGGCTGGCCAGCACCGAGGCGATGTTGACCGGCACCATCACGGCCGCGTAGGCGTTGAAGCCGATCTGGAAGAAGTCGGCCGACACGATGTTCACCAGGTTGGACACGATCAGTGGCAGGCTGGCGGTGTCGGCGATGAAACCCGCCGCCATCACGAAGGCCAGCGTGGCCGCCGGGGAAAAGCCCAGCGCCATCAGCATGGCCATGACGATGGGCGTGAGGATGAGCGCAGCGCCATCGTTGGCGAACAGCGCCGACACCACCGCCCCCAGCAGCACGATGAAGGCAAACAGCCGCAGGCCATGCCCGCCCCCCCAGCGGGCCACGTGCAAGGCTGCCCATTCGAAGAATCCCGCCTCATCCAGCAGCAGGCTGATGAGGATGATGGCGACAAAGGTGGCCGTCGCGTTCCACACAATGCCCCAGACCACGGCAATGTCGCCCAGGTGCACCACGCCCAGCAGCAGCGCGATGGTGGCGCCGATGGAGGCGCTCCAGCCGATGCCCAGGCCGCGCGGCTGCCAGATGACCAGCACCAGGGTGAAAACAAAGATCAGGATGGCCGTGAGCATGGTGCAGGGCTTTTTCAGAAAAACAAACGAGGCACCACCATGGTGGTGCCGGGAATCGGGAACAGCCGGTCAACGGGCTTGGCCGGCCGCGCAGTGTTCCGCATGGGCACCCATTCCCCCATATGGAGGCATGACCGCTCGGAACGCTGCTGCAGCCGTGCGGCTGGTTACTGGCTGGCAGAGGCAGACAGTGCACGCGCCGTGCCTTGCAGGCATGTGCGCGCCAACTTGTCCGCCGGCAGATTGACCAAGAGCTCCAGACGCTGGCGCATCAGGTGCAGGGTCTGGCGGAAGGCCTCCAGCTTGGTGTCATCGCTGCCGTCGCCGGCGGAAGGGTCGGCATAGCCCCAGTGCGCCGTTGCGGGATGGCCGGGCCAGATTGGACAAACCTCGCCCGCCGCGCTGTCGCAGACCGTGATGATCAGGTCCATGTGGGGTGCCCCGGGGGCGGCAAACACCTCCCAGCTCTTGCTGTGCAGCCCTTGCGTAGCGATGCCGGCCCGCTCCAGCACCTGCAGCCCCAAGGGGTTGGGTTGCTGGTTGGCGCGCGGGCTGCTGCCGGCCGAAAAGGCCTGGAAACGGCCCTGCCCCAGATGGTTGAGCAAGGCCTCGGCCAAGATGCTGCGCGCCGAATTGTGGGTGCACAGGAACAGAACATGCAATGGTTGAGCAGAAGTCATGGAATCTCAGCAACAGGACGAGGAGTTGGAGCCAGAGCGGGGAGCACAGCAACTGGTGGTGGGGGCCGGTGCAGGTGCTGCCGCTTTCGGGGCGCAGCAAGCGCTGTTCGCGGCAGGCGCGTCGGATGTTTCGTGGAAGACCGGAATGTTCTCCAACGAATGGAAATGCTCCCAGGCGATCCCCTGGGGATCGGTGATCCAGTGCTTGTCGCTGCGTGCGTAGCAGCAGGTGGTGCTGCCCTCGTCCTGCACAGCCATGTCTGCGGCCTGTGCACGCGCCTTGAGGTCAGCCAGTTCCTCGCTCGCATCCACCTGAAAACCCAGATGGTCCAGACCCGGCGGGTGGTGGCCGCGCGTGGAAATGGCGAAGTTCACACGCGGATCCTCCAGCATCCATTTGGCGTAGTCGCGCTCCACGAGTGCTGGTGCTGCGCCAAACAGCTGGGTATAGAAGGCGATGTTCTGGGCCAGATCATCGACGTGCAGGTGGACATGAAAGCGTTTCATCGCGAGCTCCTTCAGCAGTGGCAGGACGCGGCCCCGGCCGGCGTGCAGGCCGCGCCTTGACAGCAGTTTTCGGTCATGTACGCAAGCAATCCGTTCATCGCAGGGAACGCGGCCCGGTACAGCACATTGCGACCCAGGCGCTCCTGGCTGACCAGCTCGGCGTGGAACAGCTCCTTGAGGTGGAACGACAGGGCGTTGGGGGCGATTCCCAACTGCTCGGCCAAGGCGCTGGGCGTCAGCCCATCGGGGCCTGCGACCACCAGCGCCCGGAACACGCGCAAGCGTGCCTCGTGGGCCAGCGCCGCCAGGGATCGAATGACTTGTGCTTCTTGCATCAAACAATAATACAACATTTATTGAATCATTGATTTATAAAAAACTGCCTGCCATACCGACGCCAGCATCCATGCCGTGCAACGGCCCAACACCACAGGGCTTGGGACAGCACACCGGCGACGAGGACAGGGATGTTCCCCGCGGCCCTGCAAAGAAGCGCAACGCCTGTTTGTTCAAGCCGTGCTTGCTACGAAAATCGATAGCACTCGACCTCCTGCCCTCCAAAAAAAAGGACCACCTGTGCAGGTCACAGGTGGTCAGCGTGCCCGCCATTGACGGGCGCATGGCCGGCTAGGACAGTCGTCACGGGCGGCACAACCCGAGCGACTCACCTTACGCCAAGCTGGGGGTTCAACGCGCCGCAGCGGCTGCGGGCTCCATGCCAGTGCTGCGCACGATGGGCGCCGCGGCAGGCGCGGCCAGGAAGCGGATCAAATGCGAGGCCACGGCCGTGTCCGCAGCACCTTCCGCGACCCCGGCGGAAAAGAAGACTCGTTGCTGAACTTCCTCAGGCAAAGGGCCGACGAACTCCAGCTCCTTGAATGGCAAGAGTTCGCTGACCTGCTGGAAGCCGATTTCAGCATCCCCGCGCAGCACGACAGCCCCCACGCGTTCGCTGTAGATCTTGGTGGCCTTGTGCTTGATCTGCTCGGCCACGCCCAGGCGTGGAAACAGTTCGTTGGACAGGTACGTCCCGCTGGCACTGGCGGAATAGGCGATCGACTTAGCATCCAGCAAGGTCTGCTTGAGTCCATCGACGCTGCTGATGTCAGGCTTGGGCGTGCCTTTGCGCACGCTCATGCCGATCATGGAACGTGCCAGATCCACACGGCTGCCGGTCTTCACCTTACCTTGCTGAATGAACTGGTCCAGGGCCGAGTCGGCCAGGATCACGATGTCAAACTGCTCGCCCCGCGCCAGGCGGCTGGGGATGGAATCGGGCGCATTGCCGATCGAGGCGCCACGTGAGGTGATCACTTTGTGCCCTGTGGCCTGCTCGTAGAGCGGGATCAGTTGGTCGTATGCGGCCGAAAACCCGCCGGAGGTCACCACCCGGATTTCCGCGGCATGGACGACCGTGGTGCACAAGGCACTGACGGCCAAGCCTGCGCCCGCCAGCAGGCCCAGGAAGGTGCGGACAGCGCCACGCCGGGATACGGCATGCTTGTGAGCGATGGTGTGCATGGAATGTCTCCTGTGTTGTTGTCAGTTGTCGTTGTCGCTGCAGACCATCAATCGGCTGAGATCTTGCGCTCGCGGATGATGCGGCCCCACTTCGCATGCTCGGCGGCGATGAAGCTGCCCAGTTCTTCGCGCGTCCCTGGTGCTGCGGTCTGCCCGTGCTTGAGCAGGTTGTCGCGCACCTCGGGGGTGTTCAAGACCTTGACCAGCTCGGTGTTCCAGCGGTCCAGCAAGGCCTTGGGCGTTTTGGCGGAAGCCACGAAGGCATACCAGTTGGTGGCATTGAAGCCTGGGTAGCTTTCGGCCACAGTGGGCACATTCGGCAGGTAGGCAGGCCGGCTCAGGCCCGTGGTGGCCAGCGGAATCAGCTTGCCCGATTCGATGTGCGGCAGCGCCGTGGGTGGCGCCGCATAGAACGATGTGACGCGCCCACCCAGCACGTCCTGCAGCGCAGGCGCCCCGCCCTTGTACGGCACGTGCACGGTATCGATCTTGGCGACATCATTAAGCAACTCGCCCGCCAGATGCGCAGCCGAGCCTGGGCCTGTGGAGGCGAAGTCCAGCTTGCCCGGTTCACGCTTGGCCTTGGCCACAAACTCGCCCATGCTCTTGATGCCGGTGCTGGCCGGCACCACCAGCACATTCGGGAAGGTCACCCCCATCGTGATCGGTGCCAAATCCTTGAGCGGGTCGTAGCTGACCTTCATGAAGTGGGGAGAAATGGTCAAGGGGCCGATGGAGCCAAACAGCAGCATGGAGCCGTCCGCAGGGCCATTCGCCACCTGGCCATGGGCCAGGTTACCGCCGGCACCGGGCTTGTTTTCCACGATCACGGATTGGCCGATGTTTTCGCCGAGTTTCTTGGCGATCACCCGGGCGGCGATGTCGGCCGAGCCGCCTGCAGCGAACCCAACCACCAAGGTCACAGCTTTCTTGGGCGGAAAGTCCTGCGCATGCGCTAGGTTCGTGGCAAGGCAGGCAGTTGCGGCCAGGGCACCGCTCGCAAGCAATGTGCGTCGTTTCATTTTGTCTCCAGAATTGCCGGGCTTTGACGGCTTTGTAAAAGCCCGCATCCTAGGCAGAGGACAATATTCTGTGAATTGCAATTTATAAAGAGACTATTGCATGCAACGCATCAAATTCGACATGGGCGAGCTGATCGCCTTTGTGGTGACTGCCGAAAAAGCCAGCTTCCGCCACGCTGCCGATGCCCTGTTCCTGTCGCCGCCGGCATTGAGCCGTCGCGTCGAACGCCTGGAGGCGGCCGTGGGAGCACGCTTGCTGGAACGCACCACCCGGCACGTGGAATTGACGGCGATTGGCCAGGAATTCCTGCAAGAGGCGCGGGCCGCCTTGTCGGGCCTGGAAGAGGCCATCCAGCGCGTGAACGACCAGCAAAAGCTGCGCCGCGGGCGCGTGTCCATCGCCTGCATTCCGTCCGTGGCCATCAATTTGCTCCCCAGCCTGCTGGCGAAGTTTGCCGTGCAGCAGCCCGACGTCCAGGTGCATGTGATCGATGAAAGTGCCCCCCAGGTGCTGGACGCCGTACTCAAAGGGGATGCCGACTTTGGCATCAGCTTCACCGGCAGCCAGGAATCGTCCCTGCGGTTTGAAGCCCTGACACGGGAGCGCTACATGCTGGCCATGCCGCGCAGCCACCCCTGGGCCACCCGCCCCCATATCCCCTGGGCCGAGCTGTCAGGCCAGCGCCTGGTGTCGGTGTCGCACAAAAGCGGGAACCGGTTGTTGCTGGACCAGGTCATGGCCGAACTGCCGCACCAACCCGTCGCCTGGTACGAATGCAACCACGTGGCCGGCGCACTGGCCTTGGTGGAAGCCGGCTTGGGGTTGAGTGCCATTCCCCATTTGGCCTTGCGGCCAGACCACCCGAATTTGTGCGCCATTCCGCTGACGGAACCCGATCTGTGGCGCACGCTGGGTTTCCTGCAGCGCCGCGACAGGGTGCTGGGCCCCTCGGCCCAGGTCTTTCGCACCCACCTGCAGCAGGAATTGCTGCCCACGCCCGAGGCAACGAGCATGGCGCCTGAGCGCACAGCACCCGCAAAAGCGAGATGAGCGCAGATCGTTCTGCGCGCGCTCTCTCGCACCCCAGCCATTCGGGTGCAAGCGCGGCAGATCCTTTGCCGGCGTGCAGCAGCCCTGCGGCGCAGGTCCGGGCTGGCCCCTGGAACATGCGCCGCTGGCACGGACGATCAGGACGCCTTCCAGAAAATATAGTCCGCCTGGTAGGGCACGACCTGCTTGCTGCCCACGCTACTTGCCCCGCAAACCATGCTGGACGCCACACCGCCCTTGGTCGCCACGCGCTGGATGTACGTCACCCCCTGCATGGCACCCATGCCACTGGCTGGATTGGCCTTGACCAGTTGCAGTGGAATGTTGCCCGCCCCGGCCGGCGAGACCGCGACCTGCGTGGCCGTGACTTTGGAGCCATCGTTGTTCTCCCACGTCGCAGGCGGCCCCCAGTATTTGCCGATCACCTCACCGTCGCGGCTTTGCAGCTTGGCATCGGGGCCCACAAAGACCCATTCGTGCTCGCTGGGCATGTCTTTCTTGGCGCGGCATTCATAAGTGATGTGGCCCACGCCCACGGTTTCCATGGCCACTTGATGACCAGCCGGCACCTGCACGGGTGCTGGCAATTGCGCCTGCGAAAAAGCGGGATGCCGCTGCATGGGTGCACATGCGCTGAGCACCAGGGCCGATACACCCAGGGCCGTCGAAAAGCGTACGCGTTGATGTTGCATGATGATTTCCTGGAACGATGAAGTGAATCAAGGCATCCGGCCGGTCGGCCGGGTGCGGGGAAGCGGCCTGTCAGCCGCCAAAGGACAAGGGATTGCTTGGTAAGGAACGTCCCAGTGCCGACACCAGCGCGGTGTAGTGCATGGTTTCATCGGCCGCCAGGCGGCCTGCGACCTTGGCCAGATCACGGTGCTCGAACGCGGGAATAACGCCCAGGTAGGCATTGGTGGCCCCCAGCTCCAGCCTGGCCGCCAGCGCCAGCACGTCGGCCTGGCTTTTCAGCGTGGCGGCCTTCAGCGATTCCGCGTAGGTCTGCAGCGGCGCTTCGGCGACCGGGCTGCCCCCCAGCTTCTGGATGGTGGCGACGAGTGCGTCGCGGTGTCCCTTGTGATGGCTCTGGAACAGCAGGGCCACATCCAGTGCAGGTTTTTGCAGCAGGCCACTGCCCGCGCCCAACTGGTAGGCATTGATGGCTTCATGCTCCAGCCCCAACGCCACGTTCAGGATGGCGACGTCCTTGGCGGGATCGTTGCCCATGCCCTGCGCCAGGGCCTCGTTGCCGGCCAGCATGGCGACTGCCACGGCCGACAAGCTGCCGGTGGCTCCCAGAAATCCACGCCGCGAAGCGGTCGTAGAGAAACGGCCTTCAACCAAATTACTGCTCATGGTGACTCCTTGTTGAGGATGGGGCTGTGTCGACGAATTGGTGTGTTCGACGTAGGGAATACGCAGCCGTGGCATCAATGGATTCAAGTTTTTAAGAATTTTTTATTTCCCTCTGCGCTTGCATCCAGTCGCCCGGATGCTGCGTATATGCCCATAGGCAAGGCCTGCACGCTGCGTTGGCGGCAATGCAACAGCGCCCCAACAAACAGGTGCTTCTCATCACAATGGCGGCATGAACGCCACCACACCGGACCAGCAACTGATGGAATTCCTAGACCGCATAGCCGCCCGGGACGAAGCGGCGCTCAAACAGCTGTACGACCAGACCGCCTCGCGGCTGTATGGACTGGCACTGCGCATCGTGGGCAACAAGGAGTGGGCCGAGGATGTGCTGCAAGAGAGCTTTCTGGGCATCTGGCGCAATGCCGGGACCTACCGCGACTCGCTGAGTCCGCCATTGGCGTGGATGGGCATGCTGGTGCGCAGCAGGGCCCTGGACTTTTTGCGCAGACGCCGTGCGGAGCGCTTGCACCTGAACGTTCCCATCGAAGACATGGAGGAGCTGCCGCAGGACCCGCAGGCGCAGGGGCCGATGCAACTGGTCGAAGCCAGTGAGCAGGCCGCCGTGCTGCACCAGTGCATGCAGCGCCTGGAAGATGCCCAGCGCCAGGTGGTCAGCCTGGCGTACCTGAAGGATCTCAGTCACAGCGAACTGGCCAGCTACCTGAAATTGCCTTTGGGCACGGTCAAGACATGGATGCGCCGCAGCCTGGAGCAGTTGCGCAAGTGCATGGCGCGCCATGTTTGAGCCCCAGGAGCCCCACCCATGAACCTGACACGCAATCCGCAACTGCTTGACCAGTTGGCAGCCGCTTACGCACTGGGCAGCCTGCGCGGGGGCGCGCGCCGGCGTTTTGAGCAACTCGCCCGGGAATACCCCCAGGTGCGCGCCTCGGCACTGCTGTGGCAGGGGCGCTGGTCGGCTTTCTCGGAAGTCCAAGCGCCAGTCGCGCCCGATGCCGCAGTCTGGATCCGCATCCACAACCTGGTGCAAGCTGAAACGTCGAATACCCAGTGGACCGCACAGCGCCAGGCCACGACGTCCAGACAGGCGGCGCGGGCATTGACATGGTGGCGTGGCTGGGCGCTGGCCGGCAGTTTTGCCACGGTCGCAGCGATTGCGCTGGGACTGTGGTCGCACCATGGCCTGCAGCACAGCACACGGCAGCAGTTGGCTTTGCTGCAAACGCAGCTCCAGAGTACACAGGCGGCCTTGCAGGCGACACCACAGATCCGGTATGTGGCGGTGTTGGCCGATGCCAAGGCAGATGCCTCGGTGCTGGTGACGTTTGATGCCCGGCACGACCGGCTCATACTGCAGCGCGTGGGTGGCTTCCAGGAAGCCGAGAACCAATCCTTGCAGCTGTGGGCTTTGCCACAGCAAGGCGCCCCACGGTCCCTGGGCGTCCTTGGCCAGGGCAAGCTGGAAGAACTCAAGGCCCAAGAGAACGAGGTCCACACGGTCCCGGCGCTGGCAATCAGCCTGGAGCCCAAGGGCGGCGTTCCCAGCAGCATGGGGCCCACAGGACCGGTGTTGTTCAAGGGGGCGCTGATCCGCCGCGAGCTTTGAGGGCGCGGTGCCCGCACCGAAAGTTGCCCAGCCCACCGTCGTTGCACCCCGCACACTCCAGTTGAACCCGGACAGATCCTGTTTCCAGCCACAAGCCGCCACCCTACTGGCAGGTGCCCTGGCCGTCCACACACGGAGGCCAGATGGCAGCCGGTACCAACCAAAAAGCCTGGCCGCTTGGGATCGCGCCAGGCTTGTGGGGATGCGCCACGTAGCGCATCCGTGTCTGATGCACTCAGAACTGGTAGTTCGCACTCAGCAGGAACGTGCGCGGCGCACCGGGCATGGCGTTGGAGCGCCAGTACTCGGTGTCCAGCAGGTTCGAGACCGCCATCGTCACCGTCCAGGGGGCTGCACGCCAGCCCACCAGGGCATCCCAGCGGGTATAGCCCGGCAGGCGCGCCGTGTTGGCCGCATTGCTCCAGCGGGCACTGATGTAGGTCACCCCCAGCTCCCCGTACCAGGGGCCGGACGGTGCATAGCGCACGAACAAATTGCCATTGCGCTTGGCGGTGTTCTGCAGATTCAGGCCGACATTCGCAGGGGCCTGCTGGTCTTCGACCACTTTGGCACTCATCAGGCCCACGCCACCGCGCACATACCAGCTGGGTGCCACGCGTCCCGAGGCGCTGAGTTCCACCCCTCGCGAGCGCTCCTTGCCGCGGATCGCCCACACGGTGGGCTGGTTGGTGGCATCGGGGCGATAGCGGATGTTGTAGTGCTCGAGCTGGTAAACGGCCAGCTGTGTCGACAAGGCGCCATCCAGCCAGTCACTCTTGAGGCCGGCCTCGACCTGGCGGGAATGCTGTGGCTGGTCGTCGTACACCGCCGTCGCGGCGGTGTCCACCGAAATGGTGCCGCGCCCACCATAGGGGGAATAGCTCTTGCTGTAGGACGTATACAGGCTCTGGCTGGGAACAGGTTGCCAGACCACCCCAACGCGGGGGCTGGTGGATGACCCCTCATAGCCGCGCTGGAACCCCGTGACGTAGTTGGTCGAGTGGAACTTGAAGCGATCGTGGCGCAAACCCGCCAACAGCTTCCACTGGGACGTCAGGCTGATCAGGTCCTGAAAGTACACGGCCTGCGTCTCCCCCTCATGGCGGTTGTTCTGCGTCGGGGCAACGCGGACTGGCTTGGCCGGCCATGCGCCGGTATTCGGGTTGAACGGGTCGTAGGTGAACGATCCCGCCACCGTGCCATAGACCTTGGGCCGACGCAGCTCCTCGCTGACCTCCACGCCCACCAGCAGCTCATGCCCGACGCTGCCAGTCTGGAACTTGCCGGACAGATCCACCGTATTGGAGGTGGTTCGATTCTGGGTTTGCTGCCAGGCGTAATTCGGGCGGATCAGCCCGGTGACCGCGTTGTACGTACCGGCGAAGTAGTGGTCGAAGTCCTGATCGGCTTCACGCTGGCTGGCCACCCAGCGCACACTCCAGTCGTCGTTGAAGTCGTAACTCAGGTCCGAGCGGGCCACACGCAGACGGTCCTCCACATAGTCGCCTGGATGCTGGAAACCGTTGCGGATGGACACCCCGGCCGGCAGCGTTTCGTACGACGGTCCACGGTCGGGCACCCGCCAGACGTTGTCGTAGGTGTACTGTGCCGTCCAGCGCAGCCCGGTGCGCGTGTCCACCAGGATGCTGGGCGAGATCATCTCGTTCTTGTTGCGAATGCCACTGCGGAAGCTGTGCGCCTGCTCGCGATCGGCTGTGAGGCGCACCACCACATTCGGATTGACCACATGGTTGATGTCGATGGTTCCACCGAAGTTCTCCCAGGATCCGCCGCGCAGAGTCAGGCTGCTTTTGGCGTCAAAGCGGGCCTGCTTGCTGACCAGGTTGATGATGCCCCCGCCCCCGCCCCGGCCGTACAGCACCGAGCCCGGTCCCTTGAGGATTTCGATGCGCTCCACGTTGGCCGTGCTGCGGCGCACCTGGCCCGATTCACGGATGCCATCCCGGTAAATGTCTCCGGCGTCAGCGCTGAAGCCGCGGATCATCACGCCCTCCCCACGCATGTCGTAGTTGGTGTTCACGCCGGGAACGCCGTCGAGCATCACAGCCAGATCGTTGATCCCGTAGCTCTTGTACTTGTTGACTTCCAGCGTGTCGATGGTCTGCGGTATGTCTTTGGGCGCCAGGTAGGTCTTGGTCGCCGTGGTCACCCCTTCAGGACGCACATCGTCGGCGTCGTACTGCGAGGCTTTCACCTGCACGGCCGGCAAGGCCGCCACGTCTTCGGCCGCGTCCTGATGGGCCTGGGCCAGACTGGGCAATGCCAGCAGCACCAGTGCCGCAACAGGGTGCAGCCCGCCGCGTTGTCCCTTGCTAGCGCCCTGCTGCAGGCTTGGTTTATTGTGCGTCATCAAGCGCTTCCCTCTGGGCTGTATCAGCCCTTGAAAATGAAAGAGCGTTAATGTAAACAACAATCAATCTCAATAAGATTCAACTCAAGTCAAAAGGCAAATTCGTCGCGTGCGTACAACAGTGATGCGCTTGTGTGCGCTGCAGATACAGGTTCGGTGGCTGAACGCAGCAGGGCCCACCTCTAAGGGGGGAATACATCACTATCAAGGTGATTGACGCTGTAAAGATCATGTCCACAGCCGCCTAGTCCTGACTGTGCACAGCCATACATAGCCAACAGCGAAAGGCAGGTAATCGCGCCCGCAGGTTGCAGAGCTAGTCCACACCACACGAGAACCTGACACCGAGGGATGGTTCAGGACATGTTTAGACAAGCACTTGGGGTCCTAGCGAGGTCATCCACTCCACGAATTACCCGATCTCTATCTGGCCGAGAAAGAAGTCACTGATAGGTGCAACATGGCAGACGGGGTTACTTTTGCAGCAGGCAACCTACTACGTCTGAACCTACACATGCCAATCCGCCATAGCGATGACCGGCGACAGGTTTTGGCATCCGCTCTTCAAATTGGACTCTGCATCTGGGATGCTGCAATCGCATTGCTCGAGAGCAGAGCCCGCTGTCTGTGTCTGCCCCCAAGCAGACGCCCAATCCTCGGCATCTTGGACATACGCCATGCCTGCAGCGGGCATTCAGGCGCTTGCGGCTCACACCTCCATCACACCGCCGGCATCCAGCGCAGGCACGCGCAGCAAGTCCTCGTTCACCCCCATCACCTCACTGGCACGCTC
This sequence comes from Comamonas sp. CAH-2, assembly GCF_009668305.1. NCBI lineage: Bacteria > Pseudomonadati > Pseudomonadota > Betaproteobacteria > Burkholderiales > Comamonadaceae > Comamonas > Comamonas sp. CAH-2. Next base: position 169,404 of record NZ_VSWF01000001.1, on the reverse strand, counting down.
CACGGCCTGCCACAGGGGGGCCGGCATCTGCAGGATGTCATCCGGCGACGCAGAGCGTGCAATCCAGGCGCTGATGGCACCGTGCTGCTCGTGTGTCAGCAGATCCAGGTTCAGCATTTCATCGATGGTCTTCATAAGGGGGCTTCGTCAATGGTGAGCGGGAGAGACCGCAGGATGCGCACGCCTGCAGTGTGCCTTAGATGCTGCCGACCATCGCCAGATCAAGGGGGCAGCGCTTACGCAGCAGGTGTGCCCCCTCACCCGCCCAGCGGCAGTTCGGTGCGCTTGAGCGTGCGCAGCACGAACATGGACTGGCTGTGCTGGATGCCCTTGATCTTGTAGAGCTTTTCACGCAGCAGGCGCTCGTAATCGCGCGTGTCCTTGACCACCACGCGCAGCAGGTAGTCGTAGGTGCCCGAGACCAGGTGCGCTTCCACCACCTCGGGGATGGTGGCCAGCTGTTCACCAAACTTCTCCAGCGTGTTGTCACTGTGGCTGTTGAGCGTGACCATCAACAACACCGTATCGGCAAACCCCAGGGTCTGGGGGTTGATGCGCACGGTATAGCCCTCGATCACACCCTCGTCCTCCATGCGCTTGATGCGTGTCCAGCAGGGCGAGGCGCTGAGTCCCACCGCCTGGCCGATGTCCTGCAGGCTGGCACGCGCATTGCCTTGCAATACAGCAAGGATTTTCCGATCAATTTTATCCATGAAGCAAATTTTGCTGCAATTTCATAAAACGCAGCATTTTTTTTCGAAAACATTCGAATTTCATAGCAGGACAGCAGCATTTTTTGCGGCGCGACATGCAAACTACAAGGCATGGAAGCAACGCCCACCGGCGATGTGGAACGCCATTTCATCGCCAAGGCAATTTACCGTTTGCCCGTGGCCATGTGACCCACGCTGGACGCACTGTGCAAAAAGGCCGATCTGCAATACCCCTCGCAGATCGGCCTTTTTGTTGGTGCCTGCCGCAGACCGCGCCAGGGCGCCCTGCGCACGCGTGCAGGCGGCTAGCCTGCTGTACCTGCAGGCACCTCCGGCATATTGACCGCCTCCTGCCCGCCCAGTGCCTTCCACAGCGTGACACGGTTGGTTTGCTCGCCCAGGCGCAAGGTGATCAAGGTCTGCTGGGCCGCATACAGGCTGCGCTGCGCGTCCAGCACCGTCAGGTAGTTGTCGACACCGGCCTGAAAGCGCGCATCCGACAAATCGAATGCTTTCTGCGTGGCATAGACCATGCCGGTCTGCGCGCCCAGGCGGTTGGCCCACTGTGCCTGGTCGGCCAGCGCATCGGCCGCCTCCTTGAAGGCCGTTTGCACGGTTTTTTCGTACTGCGAAGTGGCAATGCGCTGGTTGGCCTCGGCCACCTGCACGCCGGCACGCAAGCGACCCCCATCAAAAATGGGCAGCTTGATTTGCGGCATGAAGCTCCAGGTGCCATTGCCACCGCCAAACAAGCTGTCCAGTTCCCGGCTGCCCGAACCGATGCTGCCCGTGAGCGTGATGCTGGGGAACAGGGCCGCCCGCGCGGCACCGATGTTGGCGTTCATGGCGCGCAGGTTGTGCTCTGCCGCCTGCACATCCGGGCGCTGCAACAACACGCTGGAGTGCAGGTTCAGCGGCACCGGCACAAAAGCCATGTTGTTGGCATCGTTCGCGGCCATGGTCTGCGCCGTGGGCAGCAAGGCCTCGGGCACCGCGCCGCCGACCAGCAATTGCAGGGCATTGCGACTGCGTGCGGCTTGCGAGGTATAGGCGGCCACATCGCTGCGTGCCGATTCAACGGTCGAGAGGTTTTGCGCGATCACCAGCCCCGAGGTGGCCCCGATATCGAACATGCGCTTGGTCAGCGCGTAGGCCTTCTCACGGCTGTCCAAGGTGTTCTGCGCCAGTTCCAGGCGCGCCAGGTCGGCGGCCAGGGTCAACCAGGCATTGCTGACATCGGCCACCAGGCCGATCTGCACATTGCGCTGGTTCTGCTCCGACTGTAGGAACGCTTGCAAGCCCGCCTCGCTGAGGTTGCGCACCCGGCCCCAGAAGTCGATCTCATAGCTGGTAAAGCCCAGCTGCGCGGTGTATTGCTCAGTGATCGTGGACTGGCCGGAATTGCTCAGCTCCGCACTGCTGCGGCTGCGCGTGCCCTGGCCTTGTGCGGTGATGCCCGGCAGCAAATCGGCGCGCGTGATGCCGTATTGGGCCCGCGCTTTTTCGATGTTGTCCACGGCCACGCGCAAGTCGCGGTTGTGGCTCAAGGCCAGTGCCACCACTTCGCGCAGCTGCGGGCTTTGGATCCAGGTTTGCGCCTGCGCGAACTCCAGCACGCCCGTGCTGGCTTGCACGGGCGTGCCCGTCTGCCCGCTCAGGGTATCCGGCACGCCGGGCACCGGCGGAACGTAATGGGGTGCCAGGTTGCAGGCTGACAGCAGCACGGCAGCCAGGGCAGCGGCGGCCGCAGGCCGCAAATTCAAAGAAGTCATCATGCAGCGCTTTCCTGGTGGTCGGGGGTGTCATCGCGGCGCGAGTGGCTCTTGAACCAGCTGCGCACCAGCAGGAAGAACACCGGCACCATGAACAGGCCCAGCACCGTGGAGGCCACCGTGCCCCCCAGCACCGCCGTGCCGATGGCATTGCGCCCACCGGCGCCCGCGCCCGTGCCCAGCGCCAGCGGCACCACGCCAAAACCGAACGCCAGCGAGGTCATCAGGATGGGGCGCAACCGCATGCGCACGGCTTCCACCGTGGCATCGAACAGGTTCTTGCCCTGCTCCTGCAACTGCACCGCAAACTCCACGATCAGGATGGCGTTCTTGGAGGCCAAGCCCACCGTGGTCAGCAGGCCCACCTGGAAATACACGTCGTTCGACAGCCCGCGGGTATAGGTGGCCAGCAGCGCACCCACCACGCCCAGCGGCACGGCCAGCATCACCGACAACGGCACGGTCCAGCTTTCGTACAGCGCGGCCAGGCACAGGAAGACGAACAGGATGGAGATGGCATACAGCAGCGGCGCCTGCGCGCCCGACTGGCGCTCCTGCAGCGAGGCCCCCGTCCATTCATAGCCAATGCCGTTGGGCATGTCGCGCAGGATGCTCTCCACAATCTGCATGGCCACACCAGAGCTCACGCCCGGTGCCGCATTGCCCACGAGTTCATAGGCCGGCGCACCGTTGTAGCGCACCAGCTGGGGCGAACCGTAGGCCCAGTACGAGGTGGAGAAGGCGCTGAAAGGCACCATGTCGCCGTTCTTGTTGCGCACGCTCCACTTGGCAATGTCCTGGGGCAGCATGCGGTGCGGCGCATCGCCCTGGATGTACACCCGCTTGACGCGACCGTTGTTCAAGAAGTCGTTCACATAGGTCCCGCCCATGGCGCTGGACAGCACGCTGTTGATGTCGCTGTACGACAGGTTCAGGGCTGCGGCCTTGCGGTCGTCGATGTCCAGGCGCAGCTCGGTGGCATCGTCTAGGTTGGTGGTGCGCACGCTGGACAGTTCGGGGTGCTTGCGCGCCTCGGCCAGGAACTTGTCCTTGGCTGCCAGCAAGGCTTCGTGACCCAGGCCATTCAAGTCCTTGAGCATGAAGTTGAAGCCGGCATTCGAGCCCAGGCCACGCACGGCGGGCGGCTGGGTCACGAAGATGCGCGCATCGCGGATGGCCCCCAGTTCCTGGGTGGCCCGGTGGGCAATCGCTGCCGCCGACTGCGACGCCAGCGGGCGTGCCTCCCAGGGCTTGAGCCGCACGAAGCCGCGCGCCGAGCTCTGGTCACCGCTCAGGCCCGAGACCTGGTTGAAGCTGATCACCTCCGGCTGCTGGGCAAAGTAATCGCGCACCTGGTCCAGCACCTCCTGCAGGCGCGCATCGGCCGCACCGGCGGGCAGGTTCACGCTGACGCTGACAAAACCCTGGTCCTCATCGGGCAGAAAGGACGTGGGCAGGCGTGCCAGCAGCAGCCACACGGCCGCCAGGATCAGCAAAAAGACCAGGGTCATGCGCTTGGTCCGGCGCAGCGCCCACACCACCCCGCCCTGGTAGCGCAGGGCCGTGGCGTCAAAGTGGTGGTTGAACCAGCGGAAGAAGCGGTCGTTCAGCCCCAGGATGCAGCGGCGCAGCTGCCGTTCATGGCCGTGCTGCGAGGGCGGCTTGAGGATGGTGGCGCACAGGGCCGGCGTGAGGGTCAGCGCCACAAACACCGACAAGGCCATGGCCGCCACGATGGTGATGGAGAACTGGCGATAGATGACCCCCGTGGAACCACCGAAAAAGGCCATGGGCACGAACACTGCCGACAGCGTCACGCCGATGCCGACCAGCGCCGAGGTGATCTCGCGCATCGAGCGCCGCGTGGCCTCCTTGGCCGACAGCCCGGTCTCGTGCATCACGCGCTCGACGTTTTCCACCACCACGATGGCGTCGTCCACCAGCAGGCCGATCGCCAGCACCATGGCGAACATGGTCAGTGTGTTGATCGAGTAGCCCGCCGCGGACAGCACACCGAAGGTGCCCAGCAGCACCACGGGCACGGCAATCGCCGGAATCAGCGTGGCGCGGAAGTTCTGCAGGAAGATGAACATCACGATCACCACCAGCACCATGGCCTCGCCCAGGGCCTTGACCACCTCGTGGATCGAGGCGCGCACAAAGGGCGTCGAGTCGGAGCTGACGAAGTAGTCGATATCGTTGGGGAAGAAGGCCTTCATTTCCGCCAGCTTGGCGGCGACCGCATCCGAAACCTGCATGGCATTCGCGCCATCGGCCAGCACGATGCCCAGGCCCGCGCCCACCATGCCGTTGAGCTTGGACTTCACGGTCAGGTTGTCCGGCCCCAGCTCGACCCGGGCCACATCCTTCATGGTCACGACCGAACCATCCGTGGCGGCCTTGAGCACGATGTTCTCGAACTGCTCCACCGTCTGCAGCTTGGTGCGCGCGGTGATGGTGGCGTTGAGCTGCTGGTTGGTCACGGCGGGCAACGCCCCCAGCTGGCCGGCCGACACCTGGGCGTTCTGGGCATTCAAGGCATTGATCAGGTCCGACGGCATCAGCGCGTACTTCTGCATCAGCGCCGGATCCATCCAGATGCGCATGGCGTAGTTGGTGCCGAACACGCTGATGTCCCCCACCCCGTCCAGCCGGCCCAGCACATCGACCAGGTTGGAGTTCAGATAGTCGCCGATGTCCACCTGTGTCATGGACGGATCGGTGGAGTAGAAGCTGTAGGTGACCAGGTAGTCCTGCCCCCCCTTGTTCACGAACACGCCGCGGCTTTTCACCGCCTCGGGCAGGCGGTTCATGGCCGACTGCAGCTTGTTTTGCACCTGCACCTGGGCCACATCGATGTCGGTGCCCGGCGCGAAGGTCAAGGTGGTACGCGCGCGGCCCGAGGCATCCGAGGTCGAGCTCATGTAGAGCATGTTGTCGATGCCCTTGAGCTGTTGCTCGATGATCTGGGTGACCGAGTTTTCGACCGTCTCGGCCGAGGCGCCCGTGTACTGCGCACCGATCGTCACCCGCGGCGGGGCGATGTCGGGGTACTGCTCCAGCGGCAGGGTGTAGATCGACAGCCCCCCCGCCAGCATGATGACGATGGAGATGACCCACGCGAAGATGGGCCGGTTGATGAAGAACTGCGCCATGGTGCGATCGCTTCCCGCTTACTTGGAGGCCTGCACGGCAGCGCGCAGATTCGCGGCAGCGGCCTGGGCATCGACACGCTTGGGGCCTTGCTTGGCCTTCAGGTCCACCTCGACCACGCTGACGGTATCGCCCGGCTTGATGCGCTGGAAGCCGTCGACCACCACGCGCTCCCCGGGTTGCAGGCCGCTGTCCAGCAGCCAGTAGGTGCCGACGGCGCGGCTCAGCTCCACGGCGCGCTTTTCCACCACGTCGCCGTCCTTGACCACCAGCACGCTGGGGCGGCCCGTCAGGTCGCGTGTCACCGACTGCTGGGGCACCAGGATGGCCTCCGGCGCCAGCCCCGTGGGCAGTTGCGCCTGCACGAACATGCCGGGCATCAGCAGGCCTTCGGGGTTGGGCACCACCGCGCGCAGCGTGACCGTGCCCATGGTGGCGTTGACGATCAGGCCGGCAAACTGCAACTTGCCTTCGTGCGGGTAGTCGCTGCCGTCTTCCAGGCGGATGCGCACCGGCATCTGGTCGCCTTCAATTTTTTGATAGCGCCCCGCCTCCCAGTCACGCCGCAATTGCAGCAAATCGGCCGAAGACTGGGTGAAGTCCACGTACATCGGGTCCATCTGCACGATGTTGGTCAGCGGCGTGGTCTGGTTGGCCGTGACCAGGGCACCGGGCGTGACGCTGGACAGGCTGATGCGGCCCGAGATCGGGGCCTCGATGCGGCTGTACTTCAGGTTGATGCGCGCGTTCTCCAGGTTGGCGCGCGCCACGGCCACGTCGGCACGCGACTGCTTGGCCGCGGCCTGGCTTTCTTCATAGGCCTGCTGGCTGATGGCCGTGATCTTGACCAGCTCGGCATTGCGCCGTGCCGTGGCTTCCAGGGTCTGCTGGCTGGCTTCGGCCTTGGCCAGGGCCGCCACCGCACTGGCTTCGGCCGCGCGCAGGCTGGCCGCATCCAGCTGGTACAGCGGCTGCCCCTGCTTGACCATGCCACCCTCGGTGAACAGGCGCTTTTGCACGATGCCGCTGACCTGCGGCCGCACCTCGGCGCTCAGGAAGGCCTGGGTACGCCCGGGCAGCACCGTGTCCAGCATCTGGCTTTGCTTTTGCAGCACCACCACGCCCACCTTGGCCAGCGCATTCTGCGCGGCGGGCTTGTCCGCAGTCTTGCCGCACGCAGCCACCAGCACCACGGCCAGCGCTGCGGCGGCCATGCGCCACCTGCCTTGTGGCCGCTGGTGCTCGGGTGAAAAACAGTCCGGCAAACGGGAAGCGGCGCGTGAAGTGACAAGGCAGTGCGTCATGGAGAGGCAATCAGTGGAGCGAAACGGTGCCATTCTGGGCCCGCAATGTTGAGTTTTTGTAAAGCGCCCGGCCCAAAACCGGGGAAATTGGTAGCAAGACCGCCCGCCATCAGCTGCTTTGCGCCAGATTGCAGCCGCGGCCTGTCTGCGCCTTGTGCTGAGACTGCGAGAGTCTGTAACAGTTCCCTACATCCTGTCCACACAAATTCCGGCACGCACCCGCCAGATGCGACACAGCCCCGGCCAGCGGGGCTGCAGGTCCGCGCCGCGGGCACAGGGCCCGCGGCCTGTGCGGGGCGCGCTCAGGCGGCGGCCGGCGTGCGCAGGGCGTTGCGCAGCTGGGTGCCCACGTCCGGGCGGTCCGCAAAGGCATCGGTGGGGTTGCGCATCTCCAGGATGTCCTCCAGGCGCGTCTGCACATTGCCCAGCGCATGCGGGTGGCTGAAGATGTAGAACTGGTTGTCGGCCATGGCCGCGAACACCTTGCTGGCGATGTCCTCGGCCGTGACCTTGCCGGAGCTGACGGCCTTTTGCGACATGGCGCGCGCAATCTGCTGGCTGGTGGTCAGCTGCTGCGTGTCCACGCCCCCGGGGCGGTTGCGCTCGCTGTTGGCTATGCCGGTCGGCACAAAATACGGGCACAGCACGCTGCAATGCACCTGGTCGCTGACCAGCCGCAGGTCCTGGTACAGGGTTTCGGTCAGGCTGACCACGGCATGCTTGCTGACGTTGTACACGCCCATGTTCGGCGGCGCCAGCAGCCCGGCCATGCTGGCCGTATTGACGATGTGACCCTGCCAGTCCGGGTCCTGGCGCGCGGCCTCCAGCATCATCGGGGTGAACAGGCGCACGCCGTGGATCACGCCCCACAGGTTCACGCCCAGCACCCACTCCCAGTCCTGCACGGACTGCTCCCACAGCAGGCCGCCACCGCCCACGCCGGCGTTGTTGAACACGAAGTGCGGCGCCCCGAAGCGGGCCTGCACCTCGGCCGCCAGTTGCTCCATGGCCGGCGCCTGGCTCACGTCCACCTGCCGCGCCAGCACGTCGGCCGCGCCCAGGCGCCGGGCTTCGGCCTCGGCCGCGACCAGGGCGTCGGCCTGCACATCCACCAGCACCAGGCGCATGCCGCCGTGGGCGGCGATGCGCATGCACTCCAGTCCAAAGCCCGAGCCCGCGCCCGTCAGCACCGCCGTCTTGCCTGCCAGTCCATTCAGCATCTGTGTGTCTCCTTGTGTGTGATCCTGTCCTCGCATCCGTCACTGCCCGCCGCCGCCTGCAAAAAAGGCGCCACCGGGGCGCCTTGCAGGGAGGTGGCTCAGACCAGCTGGACCAGTTGCTTGCCGAAGTTCTTGCCCTTGAGCAGACCCAGGAAGGCCTCGGGGGCGTTCGGCAGGCCGTGGGCAATGCTCTCGCGCGGGCGCAGCTTGCCCTGGGCCACCAGAGTGCCCAGCTCGGTCAGGGCCTCGGGCCAGACGTCCATGTGTTCGCTGACGATGAAGCCTTCGACCTTCATGCGGTTGATCAGGATCAGCGCCGGGTTGGCCAGCGGCAGGGGCTGGCCGTCGTAGCCAGCGATCATCCCGCACACGGCCACGCGGGCGAACGCGTTCGCGCGCAGCAGCACGGCGTCGAGGATGTAGCCACCGACGTTCTCGAAGTAGCCATCGATGCCGTCGGGGCAGGCTTCCTTGAGCGCCTTGGCCATGGACTTCAGGTCGGGGTGGGCCTTGTAGTCGATGCAGGCATCAAAGCCCAGCTCGCCCGTGGCGTAGGCGCATTTTTCCGCGCCACCGGCAATGCCCACCACGCGGCAGCCGCGGGCCTTGGCCAGGGCGGCAAAGGCACTGCCCACGGCGCCGGTGGCGGCGCTGACGACCACGGTCTCGCCCGCCTTGGGCTGGATGATCTTCACCAGCCCGTACCAGGCGGTGACGCCGGGCATGCCCACGGCGCCCAGGTAGTAGGACAACGGCACGTGGGTAGTGTCCACCTTGCGCAGCATGCCGGGGGCGTTGCCGTCGACCACGCTGTACAGCTGCCAGCCGCCCATGCCCACGACCTGGTCGCCGGGCTGGAACTTGGGGTGGCGGCTTTCCACCACCTCGCCCACGGTGCCGCCGATCATCACTTCGCCCAGGGCCTGGCTGGCCGCATAGCTCTTGCTATCGTTCATGCGGCCACGCATGTAGGGGTCCAGGCTCAGGTAGTGGTGGCGCACCAGCACCTCGCCGTCCTGCAGCGCAGGGGTGGCCGTCTCGACCAGCTTGAAGTTGTCGACCGTGGCTTCGCCCTGGGGGCGGTTGTCCAGCAGGATCTGTTGATTGACGGGCATGTGACTTGTCTCCTTTTGATAGCTGTCAGCGCTTGCCAGATAAGCGCAAAAAGCACATTTGATACATGAAAATCAAGCCAGCCCTGGCTGGCCGCTGGCTCAGTCTGTGGCAATCACGGTGGTGGCGCTACCGGGTTTCTGACCAGGCTTGACGGTGCGCGGCATGTACTTGAAGGTGCCGGTGGCATGGGTGCACAGGCGGCCCTCGCTGTCATAGATCTTGCCTTCGCAATAGGCCATGGTCTTGGTGCGGTGCAGCACCAGGCCCTTGGCCACCAGCGGGCCGCGTGCGGCCTGCATGAAGCTGGTCTTCATCTCGATGGTGACGCAGCCGAAATCGTCGCTCTCCAGGCTGCGCGCGGCCACGGCCATGGCCACGTCCATCAGCGTCATGCTGGCACCGCCGTGCGTCACGTCGAAGGTGTTCAGGTGCTCGGGCTTGGCGGTGTAGCGCAGCTCGGCCTCCCCGTTGGCCATGTGGTGCAGGGTGAAGCCCAGGTGGTTCACAAAGGGGATGGGGTGGGCGCCAAAACTCAGCATGCGGTGTCTCCGTCATTCATATCAGGGGGAAATGCGCGCAAGCATAGCGGTGCAGGCGGTGGACTTCGGGCAAAAAGCTGTCGCATTGGAGTAATGGCGACAATCCCGACCACGCAGGCCGCCGCCCGCGCGGGCTGGGCCCTGGGCGCTGCAGACACACCGCGGGGACAGGGCCACTGACCGCGCGCGCATGCCCATCAGCCCAGCACCGCGCTCACGCCGCCGTCCACCGCCACCCACTGGCCGGTGATGTGCTTGCCGGCATCGCTGGCCAGCAGCACGGTCAGGCCCTTCAGGCCTTCGTCATCGCCCAGGCGCCGCAGCGGTGCGCGGCTGGCCATGTTGTCCTCGCCCATGGTGTCGATCAGCACCTCGGCCATCTTGGTGCGAAAGAAGCCCGGGCAGATGGCATTCACCGTCACATTGTGGGGGCCCCACTCGGCCGCCAGCGCGCGCGTGAAGTTCAGCACCGCGCCCTTGGAGGTGTTGTAGGCAATCGTCTTCATCTCGATGGGGTTGCCGCCCAGGCCGGCGATCGAGGCCAGGTTGATGATGCGCCCGCCGCGCGCCAGCATGCCGGCGTTGGCCACGGCCTGGCTCAGCAGGAAATAGCCCCGGATGTTCAGGTTCATCACCTTGTCCCAGGCCGCCACGGGGTGGCTTTCCGCCGGGGCGCCCCAGCTGGCGCCCGCGTTGTTGACCAGGATGTCGATGGGACCGACGCGCTGCACGGTCTCGGCCACCAGGCGCAGGATGTCCTCTTCCTTGGCGCAGTCCGCGGCAATCCACTGCGCGTCGATGCCCTGGGCCTGCAACTCGGCCGCGGCCGCCTCCAGGTCCTGCGCCTTGCGCGAGGTCAGCACCACGCGCGCACCGGCCTCCCCCAGGGCCTGTGCCATCTGCAGCCCCAGGCCGCGCGAGCCACCGGTCACCAAGGCCGTCTTGCCTTGCAGGTTGAAGAGTTGTTGCACGGTACGCGTCATGGACGAAGTCTCCTGGTGGTCATGGATGGAAACGGCCCTCGTTCGGGGCCTGCGCCTGCATTGTGAAATGCCCACCCGCATCGCGCTGTCGCACGGGTGAAGCCACTACCTAGTGAATCCACCAAGGCAGCCACGCAGACCCGCGGCCCGCCAGCCACCGCGCCACGGCGACCGACGCAGTGGCCCCCCGGGTGATGGGCCCTGCAAAAAACACTTGCGCAGCGGCCACAAAAAACTGTACATTCATACAGTCACTGTTGTTTTATACATATCCATGTTCGCAACCGATACTGTTCAAGACCAACCCTGCTTCACCGTGGCCCTGTGCGACTACCCCGGCCTGCCGGAGTTCGAGCGCCAGCGCGCCGAAACCCGCTACGCCCGCACACTGGCGCGCCAGCTTGGCGGCGAGGCCCAGGTGGCCGACGCCCTGCGCACGCTGGAGCGTCTGGAAGACGCCCCGCCCGAGGAAATCACCGACGATGCCAAGGCCATCTACCAACGCTGGATGAAGGCCGCCCGCGCCGCGGCCGAAGCCGGCATGCAAGGCCTGGGCGGCGAGGAAGGCTGCTATTTCGAGGTACGCCCCCACTGAGCACATTCACTCAAAAAGAGAGCTGCTGGCGCACGCCCTGCCTGCACTTCGGGCACTTTTTGCTCTGAAATTCAGGTGAAACCAGCGCCAGCGGCTCCTGCCAGGCATGGCCCGTGCGCGGCGCACCCCGTCCAGGTGCGCCCGCCACGGCGCTGTCAACTGCACGTGCGGTCCCGCTACAACGCGCAGCTACAAGCGGCGGCAGCCCCCTAGAATCGTTCCAACCACCAAGAACGAGGACCAGGCCATGACCACAGTGCCGCCCACCGAGGCGCCCGCCCTGCACACCCCCTTGCACGCCTTGCACCTGGAACTGGGTGCGCGCATGGTGCGTTTTGCCGGCTATGCCATGCCGGTGCAATACCCCGCCGGCCTGCTGGCCGAGCACAAGCACACGCGCGAGAAAGTCAGCCTGTTCGACGTCTCGCACATGGGGCAGATCAGCGTCAGCGGCCCCTCGGCCGCCGCCGCGCTCGAACAGGTGCTGCCCATCGACGTGATGGACCTGGGCCTGCACCGTCAGCGCTACGCCCTGCTGCTGGCCGAGGACGGCGGCATCCTCGACGACCTGATGGTCATCAACCGTGGCCAGGACTACCTGCTGATCGTCAACGCCGCCCGCAAGCACGAAGACCTGACCTGGCTGCAGACCCACATCGGCCACGAATGCCAGGTCCAGCCCCTGCCCGAGATGGCCCTGCTGGCCCTGCAAGGCCCGCAGGCCGCCGCCGTGCTGCAGCGCCCGGTGCCGGCCACCGGCCCGCTGCTGTTCATGCAGGGCACGCCGTTCGACTTCAAGGATGCACGCGGCTACATCACCCGCAGCGGCTACACCGGGGAGGATGGCTTTGAAATCTCCATCCCCGCCAGCCACGCCGATGCCCTGGCGCGCTGGCTGCTCAAGCAGCCAGGCGTGCTGCCCGCCGGCCTGGGTGCCCGCAATTCGCTGCGCCTGGAGGCCGGGCTGTGCCTGTACGGCACCGACATGGACCAGCGCACCACCCCCACCCAGGCTGCCCTGAACTGGAGCATCCCCAAGGTGCGCCGCACCGGGGGCCAGCGTGCCGGCGGCTTCATCGGCGCCGACGTGGTGCTGCCGCAGATCGAGGGCCAGGCGCCCGTGGCCGGCGTGCGCGTGGGCCTGCACGCCATGGAGCGCATCCCCGTGCGCGACGGCAGTCCTCTGCACCGCCCGGGGGGCATCGCGGTCGGCCAAGTCACCAGCGGCCTGCTCTCGCCCAGCACCGACCGTCCGATCGCCATGGGCTATGTCCCGCCCGACTGCGCCGCCCACGGCACCCGGCTGGATGCCCTGGTGCGCGGCAAGCCCGTGCCCATGGAGGTCATTCCTCTGCCTTTCATAGGGACCCGCTACCGCAAAAGCTAGGCCGCAGCCGCTGGCAACGCCGTCGGCGCCTGCCAACCCGGCTACAGTGTGAGCCAACGCGCGCCGGCCTGCGGCACGCTTTTTGCCTTTTCTCGCATCACGGAGTTTTTCCCATGAGCCTCAAATTTTCCAAAGAACACGAATGGGTCAATGCAGCCCAGCCTGAAGCCGCCATCGTCGGCATCACCGTGCACGCCCAGGACGCCCTGGGTGACGTGGTGTTTGTGGACCTGCCCGCCGTGGGCACCACCTTCCAGCAGGGCGACGTGACCGGCGTGGTCGAGTCCGTCAAGGCCGCGGCCGACGTCTTCATGCCCGTGACCGGCGAGATCGTCGAAGTCAACGAAGCCCTGCGCGCCGATCCCTCGCTGGCCAACACCGACCCGCTGGGCGCCGGCTGGTTCTTCAAGGTCAAGCTCAGCGACCCCAGCCAGCTCGACGGCCTGATGGACGAAACCGCCTACGGCAACTTCGCCGCCAGCGCCTGAGCGCCTGCACCCTGCTCTGGGCCTGCGCCGCCCAGATCGGGGTGGCTGCGTGCCTGCCGCCGCAGCCGCAACCCGGCCCGCGCACTGTATCGATGAGAGGGAAGGTGGGATGATGAATCAGCGACTGCAAGCACCCCTGTCTGAACTGCACGAGAGCGACGCCTTCGCGCGGCGCCACATCGGACCCAGTGCGCCGGACGAAGCACACATGCTGCGCGCCATCGGCCAGCCCTCGCGCCAGGCCCTGATGGATGCGCTGGTGCCGCCCGACATCGTGCTGGATCGCCCCATGGACCTGCCCCCGGCACTCAGCGAAGCCGAGGCGCTGCACGAACTCAAGACCATCGCCGCGCGCAACCGCGTGCTCAAGAGCTTCATCGGCCAGGGCTATTACGCCGCCCACACACCGGGCGTCATCCAGCGCAACATCCTGGAAAATCCTGCCTGGTACACGGCCTACACCCCCTACCAGGCCGAAATCTCGCAAGGACGCCTGGAGGCCCTGCTGAACTTCCAGACCCTGGTCTGCGACCTCACGGCCATGCCCGTGGCCAATGCCTCCATGCTGGACGAGGCCACCGCCGCTGCAGAAGCCATGGCGCTGGCGCGCCGCAGCGCAGCCTCGCCCAGCAACACCTTCCTGGTCCATCCTGACACCCACCCTCAGACCCTGGCCGTGCTGCGCACCCGCGCCGAGCCCCTGGGCTGGCAACTGGACTGCCCCGCAGACGACGCGGCCTTCCACACCGCCCTGCAAGCGCCGCACTTTGGTGCCCTGGTGCAGTACCCCGGCAGCACCGGGGCCCTGACCGACTGGCGCGATGCGGCCGCACACAGCCACCAGCAGCAGGCGCTGTTCATCGTTGCCACCGACCTGCTGGCCCTGACGCTGTTGACGCCGCCCGGCGAATGGGGCGCCGACATCGTGGTCGGCAGCAGCCAGCGCCTGGGCCTGCCGCTGGGGGCCGGTGGCCCGCATGCAGCCTTCATGGCCTGCCAAGATGCCTACAAGCGCTCCCTGCCCGGGCGTCTGGTCGGGGTCAGCGTGGACAGCCAGGGCGCACCCGCCCTGCGCCTGGCCCTCCAAACGCGTGAGCAACACATCCGCCGTGAAAAGGCCACCTCCAACATCTGCACAGCCCAGGTGCTGCCGGCCGTGCTGGCCAGCATGTATGCGGTCTACCACGGCCCCGACGGCCTGCGCCAGATGGCGCAGCGCATTGCCGGCCTGACCGCCACCCTGGCCCAGGGCCTGCAGGCCCAAGGCCATGCCCTGGTCCACGACACGGCCTTCGACACCCTGACCGTGCGCGTGCCGCATGCTGCAATCAATATAGCTACCCGCGCAGAGCTGGCGGGCGTCAACCTGCGAAAAGTCTCTGAATCTGCGCTGGGCATCTCGCTGGACGAAACCAGCACCCCGGCCGATGTGGCCCTGCTGCTGCGCCTGTTTGGCGCCACCGGCACCCCGGCGCTGGACCACCAGGCCGCCCCATTGATCCCGGCGGCGCTGCAGCGCCACTCCCCCTATCTGACGCACCCGGTGTTCCACCGCCACCGCAGCGAAACCGCCATGCTGCGCTACATCCGCAGCCTGTCGGACAAGGACCTGGCGCTGGACCGCTGCATGATCCCGCTGGGTTCGTGCACCATGAAGCTCAACGCCACCAGCGAGATGCTGCCCATCACCTGGCCGGACTTCGCCCACATCCACCCCTTCGCGCCGGCCGACCAGCAGCAAGGCTATGCCCTGCTGGACCAGCAGCTGCGCCAGTGGCTGTCGCGCATCACCGGTTATGCCGACGTGAGCCTGCAGCCCAACGCCGGGTCGCAGGGCGAATACGCCGGCCTGCTGGCCATCCGCGCCTGGCACGCCGCCCAGGGGCAGCCCCAGCGCACCATCTGCCTGATTCCGTCCAGCGCCCACGGCACCAACCCGGCCAGCGCCCAGATGTGCGGCATGCAGGTGGTGGTGGTGGCCTGCGATGCGCAGGGCAACGTCGACATGGCGGACCTGCAGGCCAAGTGCGAGGCGCACAGCGACCGGCTGGCCTGCATCATGATCACCTACCCCAGCACCCATGGCGTGTTCGAGGACTCCGTGCGCCCGCTGTGCGACCTGGTGCACCAGCACGGCGGCCGCGTCTATGTGGACGGTGCCAACATGAACGCCCTGGTCGGCGTGGCGGCGCCCGGCGCCTTCGGCGGCGACGTCAGCCACCTGAACCTGCACAAGACCTTCTGCATTCCGCACGGCGGTGGTGGCCCCGGCGTGGGCCCGGTCTGCGTGGCCGCCGACCTGGTGCCCTACCTGCCCGGGCACCCGGCCAGCGCCAAGGCCAGCCCGGTCGGCGCGATCTCGGCCGCACCGTATGGCAATGCCTCCGTGCTGCCGATCAGCTGGATGTACATCCGCATGATGGGCGCGCACGGCCTGCGCCACGCCACGGAGACGGCCATCCTCAACGCCAACTACATCAGCGCCCGCCTGCAAGGCCACTACCCCACGCTGTACACCGGCCCCGGCGGGCTGGTGGCGCACGAATGCATCCTGGACCTGCGCCCCCTGAAGGACAGCAGCGGCGTCAACGCCGAGGACGTGGCCAAGCGCCTGATCGACTATGGCTTCCACGCACCGACCCTGTCCTTCCCCGTGCCCGGCACGCTGATGGTGGAGCCCACGGAAAGCGAGCCGCTGTCGGAGCTGGACCGTTTCATCGACGCGATGCTGGCCATCCGCGAGGAAATCCGCCAGATCGAACGCGGCGACTGGACCCGGGACGACAACCCGCTCAAGCATGCCCCGCACACTGCTGCGCAACTGCTGCAAGAGCCCTGGCCGCACGCCTACAGCCGCCAGCAGGCCGCTGGCCAGACCGCACTGGCGCACAAGTATTTTCCGCCAGTGTCGCGTATCGACAACGTCTATGGCGACCGCAACATAGTGTGCACCTGCCCTCCGCTGGCGGCTTACCTGAGTTGATCCCCAGTCCTCTGGGGGTTTCCCGTCGTGCCCTTCACGGAGGGCGCTTACACTGCGCCTCCACGTCCCGCTGCCGGTGCTGCCGCCCATGAGTCGTCCAGACCTTTCCTTTCTGATCACCCGCGAAGCAGACGCTTCCACGCCCGTCCAGGATTTGCTGCCCGAACTGGACCCCGCCGCGCTGGATGTGCTGCCGGCGCTGCAGGTGAGCGAGGAATCGCTGAGCGACGACCCGCTGGCGGCCCTGATCGCCGAGCTGCGCAACTACCAGAACGAGCTGGAAATCCAGAACAAGGTGCTGGATTACAGCCAGGCCGTGGCCGAGAGTGCCTCGGAGCGCTTCGAGGCCCTGTTCTCCAGCGTGCCCCTGCCCCTGCTGGTGCTCGATGAGCATGACATGGTCATCCAGGCGAATGCCATGGCCTACAACGCCTTCCAGGCCGAAGGCCATGACCGGCTGTTTGTCTCGTTCATGCCGCTCGTCAGCCCCGCCGACAGCGACCGCGTGGCCGAGGGTTTTGTGCTGGCGCGCCAGGCCGGGCGCAGCGAAGTGCAGGAAGTGGTCTTCAGCCTGGGCAACGGCGAGCAGATGCAGGGCGACCTGCACATCGCCTGCATCCAGATTCCCCAGCGCGAAGGCCCAACCATCGCGCAATTCATGTGCGCCCTGGTGGACCAGGGCCCGCTGCTGGCCGAACGCCAGCAACTGCAGCAGCGCAACGACCAGCTGCATGCCAGCGAACGCCGCCTGGAGTCGGTGATCAACAGCTCGCTGGACGCCATCATCTGCGTGGACCAGAACCAGTGCATCACGGTTTTCAACCCCACAGCGGCGGCCTTGTTCCTGTGCCCGGCCACGGATGCCATGGGCAGCAAGCTGTCGCGCTTCCTGCCGGATGCCGTGCACGCCCTGGAGTTCGCCCCGCTGACCACGCAGGCCATGCTGGGCGAGATGACCGCCCTCACCGCCACGGGCAAGACCTTGCCAGTGGAAGTGGGCATGTCCTTCGAGCGCCTGTCCGATGGCGAGATCACCACCGTCTTCGCCCGCGACCTGACCAGCCGCAAGCGCGCCGAGGCCCAGCGCAGCGAACTGGAGCTGCAACTGCGCGAGTCGCACAAGATGCAGGCCCTGGGCACCATGGCCGGCGGGATTGCGCACGACTTCAACAACATCGTGGGGGCCATCCTTGGCAATGTGGAGCTGGCCAAGGCCGATTGCAGCCACAACCCGCAGGCCATGGAAAGCCTGCTGGAGATCGAGAAAGCCGGCCGCCGGGCACGCGATCTGGTGCGCCAGATCCTGACCTTCAGCCGCAACGAGCCGCCCAAGCGCTATGCGGTCCGCGCCTCGGAGGTGATGCGCGACACCGAGCGCCTGCTGCGCGTCACCCTGCCACCCGCGATCGAACTGCAGGTGGATGCCCCCCCGGAGCTGCCCCACATGCTGGCCGACCCGACCCAGGTCGAGCAGGCGCTGTTCAACCTGACCACCAACGCCGTGCACGCAATTGGCGACAACCGCGGACTGGTGCGCATGGAGGCCACACTCAGCATGTCGGAGCAACGCCTGTGCGAACGGCTGGGTCTGAGCCTGGGCGACTACATCGCCATCACGGTGCAGGACAACGGCCCCGGCATGTCGCCCGAGACCCTGCAACGCATCTTCGAGCCCTTTTTCACCACCAAACCCGTGGGCCAGGGCACCGGCCTGGGGCTGGCGGTGGTGCACGGCGTGATGCGCACCCATGGGGGCGCGGTGGACGTCACCAGCAAACTCGGCCAGGGCAGCGCGTTCACCCTGTACTTCCCGGTCAACATCCTGGCCTCCACCCCGACGGTGCCACCGCCGCGCTTTGTCACATCTCACATCTGCACGCTTCCCCCAGCCCACGCCGCCGCGTCCGTGCAGGAGCGCCCGCATGTCATGTATGTGGACGATGACCACGCCCTGGTATCGCTGGTGCAGCGCCTGCTGCGCCGCCGCGGCTACCAGGTGTCGGGCTTCCTGGATCCGCGCGAAGCCACGGCAGCCCTGGAGCAGAACCCGCATGCCTATGACTTGCTGGTGACCGACTACAACATGCCCGGGTATTGCGGGGTGGATCTGGTGCGGGACTCCAAGCGCATCCGCCCGGACCTGCCCGTCGCACTGGCATCCGGCTATGTCACCGCCGAGATCGAGGCCCAGGCCCTGGACGCCGGGGCCCTGGCCCTGATTCACAAACCGAACGATGTGGACGAACTGTGCGAGACGGTGGACCGCCTCCTCCACCAAAAGCCCTGATGACTGTTGTTGCGCCCCGTCCTTCTTGTCTGTATGAAGACGAGCACCTGCTGGTGCTCGAAAAACCCTCCGGCCTGCTGAGCGTTCCAGGCCGCGGCGAGGACAAGCAGGACTGCCTGATCCACCGCGCGTTGCAGCACTGGCCCGATGCCCTGGTGGTCCACCGCCTGGACATGTCCACGTCGGGTCTGGTCATCCTGGCGCGCACCAAGACAGCGCAAAGCGACCTGGGCAAGGCATTTGCCGCACGGGAAGTGCACAAGCGCTATACCGCCGTGGTCTTCGGCCAGGTCGCTGCGCCCGAACAGGATTGGGGCATGGTGGATGCCCCGTTGGTGTGCGACTGGGAGCGCCGCCCGTTGCAGATCGTGTGTCCAGAGACCGGCAAGCCCAGCCAGACCCGCTACCAGTTGCATCCCGACCAGCGCGGAATTCCCCCGCACAGCACCCGGCTGTGGCTAGAACCCATCACTGGCCGCTCCCACCAATTGCGGGTGCACATGACCCACATGGGTCACCCGATGCTGGGCGACGCCTTGTACGCCCCTGCGGCCGTCGTCGCCATGGCCCCCAGACTGCTGCTGCACGCGACCATGTTGCAGTTCCAGCACCCGGTATCCGGCAGCCCGTTGCAGGTTCAAAGCCCGGCTCCGTTTTGAGCACCCGGGCTTACCCCATGCCACAACAGCAAATTCTAAATAAGCGACCACGCGCGCATTAATCTTGATTCTCCGCAGCGATTTGCAAACTTTCCCTCTGCACGCAGCGCCATAGAGACAAACCCGGTTGCGCCTTTTGCTAGCAAATTTTTAAGCTTGGCACCTCGCGCATCAGGCATGCAATTTGCAGCTATCCCTCAAGGGCATGCAAATGCCGGATGCAAAACCAACCAAGAGGACATACAACCATGCGTGCTTCGTTTCAATTGAAAACCATCGTGGCAACCCTGGGCCTGCTGGGCGCAGCCGTCACCAGCCAAGCCTACGCACAAAACATCAAGTTCGCCATGGTGATCCCAACCACCGGTCCGCTGACCCAGTACGGGGACATGGTGAAGGAAGGCGTCTCCACCGCCGTGGAACAAATCAACGCGGCCGGCGGCATCAATGGCAAGAAGATCGAAGTCACCACCGTGGACGATGCCTGCGAACCCAAGCAAGGCCCTGTGGCTGCCAACCGCGTGGTCAACAGCAAGATCGGCTACATGATCGGCCCCGTCTGCTCCGGCGCTGCGATTGCCGCAGCCCCCATCTATGACAACGAAGGCGTGGTGGTGGTGACCCCTTCGGCCACGTCGCCCGCGCTGACCGAAGGCAAGAACTTCCACTACATCTTCCGCACCATCGGTCGCGACGACCAACAAGGTCCTTCCGCCGCCAAGTTCATCATCGAAAAGGCCAAGCCCACCAAGGTCGCCGTGCTGCACGACAAGCAGTCGTATGGCCAGGGCATTGCCTCGTCCGTGCGCGACCAACTGCAAAAGGCCAAGGTCAACGTGGCCCTGTTTGAAGGCATCAACGCCGGCGACAGCGACTACTCCGCCATCATCACCAAGCTCAAGAGCGCGGGCGTCGACTTTGTCTACTACGGCGGCTACCACCCCGAAATGGGTCTGCTGCTGCGCCAGGCCAGCGAGCAAGGCCTGAAGGTGCGCATGATGGGCCCCGAAGGCGTGGGCAACCCTGAAGTCAATGCGATTGCCGGCAATGCCGTCGAAGGCATGCTGGTGACCCTGCCTGCTGACTTCTCCACCAACCCCAAGAATGCGGCCATCGTGAAGGCATTCCAGGACAAGAAGCGCAATCCATCCGGCGCGTTCCAGCTGACCGCGTATGCGGCAACGCAGGCGATCGCCGAGAGCATCAAGGCCGTGGGTGACGATCCCAAGAAGGTGGCCGACCACCTGCACAAGGCGACCATCAACACCGTGATCGGCCCTGTGTCCTGGAACAAGCAAGGCGACCTGAACGCGTTCGACTTCCAGATCTTCCAGTGGCACAAGGACGGCAGCAAGACGCCTGCAACCAAGTAATCCGTAGCCACTGACCAAGCCCACAGCGCTTTGCACCAAGCCTGTGGGCTTTTCAGTTCAACACGGGTATTGCTGCGCCCTCCAATTTAGTTAGGCCTTTGCGCACATGAACGACTTTCTCCCCCAACTGCTACAGCAGCTTTTCAACGGGCTCTCACTCGGGGCCATCTACGCCTTGATCGCCATCGGCTACACCATGGTCTACGGCATCATCGGCATGATCAATTTCGCTCACGGGGACATCTACATGATTGGTGCCTACGTGGGGCTGGTGACCCTGTCGGCCGTCGGCATCCAGGGCACCGTGCCCATCTGGATGGTGATCGGCCTGATGCTCATCGTGGCCGTGGTCATCACCGGCATCTATGGCTTTGCCGTCGAACAGGTGGCCTACAAGCCGGTGCGCAGCAGCCCCCGGCTGGTGGCGCTGATCTCCGCGATCGGTATGTCCATCTTCTTGCAGAACTGGGTCGCCCTGGGCCAGGGTGCGCGCGACATGGCCGTGCCTTCGCTGCTGCCTGGTGCTTTCCAGTTTGAGATGGGCAGCGGATTCGAGGTCTTCGTGCCCTACACCCGCGTGCTGATCATTGCCGTGGCGGTCGTGCTGATGATTGCCCTGACCCTGTACATCAAGCACTCGCGCATGGGCCGTGCCTCGCGCGCCTGCTCCCAGGACATGCACATGGCCAGCCTGCTGGGCATCAACACCAACCGCGTGATTTCGTTCACTTTCATCCTGGGGGCAATGCTGGCGGCCGTGGGCGGCGTATTGATTGCCCTGGCCGTGGGCAAGCTCAACCCCTTCATCGGTTTTCTGGCTGGCATCAAGGCTTTCACCGCCGCCGTGCTGGGGGGCATCGGCAGCATCCCCGGCGCCATGCTGGGTGGTGTGATCCTGGGCGTCGCCGAGACCCTGGCGGCTGCCTACATCTCCTCCGAGTACAAGGACATCGTGGCATTCAGCCTGCTGGTGCTGATCTTGCTGTTCCGCCCCACAGGTCTGCTGGGCAAGCCTGAAGTGGAGAAAGTCTGATGCAACGCCTTCTCCTGAACCTGGGCCCGGCCCTGATGGCAGCCGTCATCACCGCCGTGGTCGTCACCCCCATCTTTGGTTTGCAGCTGCAGCGCGTCGGCGGCCGCATGACGCTGGAGCCGCACTGGAACTACGTCCTCGGCGCCGCTGTGCTGGTGTTCGTGGTGCAACTGCTCAAGCCCGCCCTGCGCGGTGCCACCCAGGGCCTGCGCATGCCCAGCCTGCCGGCACTGACACCCAAGCTGCGCAACGCCCTGGTGTTCGCCGCCTTGCTGATGGCCGTGTCCTGGCCCTTCTTTGCCGGACGCAACGCCGTGGACATTGCCACCCTGGCGATGATCTACATCATGCTGGGCCTGGGCCTGAACATTGTGGTGGGCTTTGCTGGCCTGCTGGACCTGGGCTTTGTCGGCTTCTATGCCGTTGGCGCCTATACCTACGCCCTGCTGTTCCACTGGGCCGGCTGGAGCTTCTGGGAGGCCCTGCCACTGGCAGGTGCCGCCTCGGCCCTGTTCGGCTTCGTGCTGGGCTTTCCCGTGCTGCGACTGCGCGGTGACTACCTGGCCATCGTGACGCTGGGCTTTGGTGAAATCATCCGCCTTCTGCTGATCAACCTGAACGACTGGACCGGTGGCCCTGACGGGATTTCCGGTATTCCCAAGCCCACGGTGCTGGGTCTGGAAATGACACGCAATCCGAGCGTCGAAGGCGCCACCACCTTCCACCAGTTCATGGGCTGGGAGTTCAGCTCCGTGCACATGGTCATCTTCCTGTACCTGATGGCACTGATGCTGGCAGTGGTGACGCTGTGGATCTCCAGCCGCCTCATCCGCATGCCCATCGGCCGCGCCTGGGAAGCCCTGCGCGAGGATGAGATCGCCTGCCGCTCGCTGGGGCTCAACCCCATGCACATCAAGCTGTCCGCGTTCACCCTGGGGGCCATGTTCGCAGGCTTTGGGGGCGCGTTCTTCGCGGCGCGCCAAGGCATCGTGAACCCCGAATCCTTCACCTTCATCGAGTCGGCCCTGATTCTGGCCATCGTGGTGCTGGGAGGCATGGGATCGCAGCTGGGAGTGATTGTCGCGGCCATTTTGATCACCGTGCTGCCAGAGCTGGCCCGCGAGTTCTCCGAATACCGCATGCTGATCTTCGGCCTCGTCATGATCCTGATGATGGTGTGGCGCCCCCAGGGACTGTTCCCGGTCACGCGCAACCATGTGAAGGTGCCCGCCAAACGCAGCGCCTGACCCCATCTATCCCATGCACTCTTTGAAGAAAACACTCCAGCATGCCTAGCAGTCATTTGTTGGACGTCAAGGACCTGAGCATGCGCTTTGGCGGCTTGCTTGCGGTCGATGGCGTCAGCCTCGAATTGGGTGAGAAGCAGATTCTCGCCATCATCGGTCCCAACGGGGCCGGCAAGACCACGGTGTTCAACTGCATCAGTGGTTTCTACAACCCCACAGGCGGCAGCATCCTGCTGCAGAACGCCAGCATTGCCGGTCTGGGCAGCCACACGGTCGCCCGCAAGGGCGTCGTGCGCACCTTCCAGAACGTACGGCTGTTCAAGAAGATGACGGTGCTGGAAAACCTGCTGGTGGCCCAGCATCAGAAAAACCGCGCCTCCGTCCTGGCCGGCCTGTTCAACACCCCCAGCTTCCGTCGCCAGGAAGCAGAGTCCATCGAGCGCAGCCTGCACTGGCTGGACTACATGGGGCTGCGCGATTTCGCTAACCGCGAAGCAGGCAACCTGGCCTATGGTCACCAGCGCCGCCTGGAAATCGCGCGCTGCATGATCACCGAGCCCAAGGTGCTGATGCTGGACGAACCCGCCGCCGGCCTGAACCCCCAGGAAAAGCTCGATCTGCAAGCCCTGATCCGCCAGCTGCGCGACCAGTACGGCGTCGCCATCCTGCTGATCGAGCACGACATGGGCTTGGTCATGGGCGTCTCCGAACGCATCACCGTCATGGAATACGGCAAGCCGATTGCCCATGGCACGCCGGAGGAAGTCAGAAACAATGAACGGGTCATCAAGGCCTACCTGGGAGAGGCATGATGAGCACAAATCCACCGATGCTGGAGCTGGACAGCATCAGCACGCATTACGGCTCGATTTGCGCCGTCAACAAGGTGTCGCTGCATGTCAACAAGGGCGAGATCGTGAGCCTGATCGGCTCCAACGGCGCCGGCAAGACCTCGCTGCTGATGACGGTATGCGGCAATCCCCGCGCATCCAGCGGCACCATCCAT
This sequence comes from Comamonas sp. CAH-2, assembly GCF_009668305.1. Taxonomy (NCBI): domain Bacteria; kingdom Pseudomonadati; phylum Pseudomonadota; class Betaproteobacteria; order Burkholderiales; family Comamonadaceae; genus Comamonas; species Comamonas sp. CAH-2. Next base: position 145,546 of record NZ_VSWF01000001.1, on the reverse strand, counting down.
TTCGAAGGCGAGGACATCACCAGCCTGCCCACGCACCACATCATGCAGCGCGGGATCGCCGTCTCCCCCGAGGGGCGGCGCATCTTCCCGGACCTCACCGTCACGGAGAACCTGCAGATGGGGGGCTTCTTCCTGAACAAGCACGACATTGAAGCGGGCATGGACCACGTGTTCCACTTGTTCCCACGCTTGAAGGAGCGTGCGGCACAACGCGCGGGCACGATGTCGGGCGGCGAGCAACAGATGCTGGCGATTGGCCGTGCGCTGATGTCCAAGCCACGCCTGCTGTTGATGGATGAGCCCACCCTGGGCCTGGCGCCGCTGATCATTGCGCAGATTTTCGACATCATCCAGACCATCCGCAGCCAAGGCGTCACGGTGTTCCTGGTGGAGCAGAATGCCAACCGCGCCCTGCAGATTGCCGACCGCGGCTACGTGCTGGAAACCGGGCAGCTGGTGCTGGAAGACACCGGTGCCAACCTGCTGCGCAACGACGCCGTGCGCAAAGCCTACCTGGGCGGTTGATCGCCCCCCTGAGGGTTCATGCGCCGGTTGGAGCCGCTACGATACGGCGCATGAACCCTCAGCTTTACATCCTGACAGGCGGCTCGCGCGGCATGGGCCTGTCCATGGCCCGGCAGATCCTGCGCCAGGGCCACCACCTGGTGGGCATTGCGCGCCACCGCAACGCAGACCTGGACGCCACAGCCCGCGAAGGCCACGCCACGCTGCTGCAATGGCAGCACGATCTGGCCGCACCGCAGGCTGCTGCCCAGCAGTTGAAAGACTGGCTCCGCGCGCAATCACCCGGCGACTACGCCCGCGTGGTCCTGATCAACAACGCAGGGGTCATCCCCCCCATCGCCCCGCTGGCAGACAGCGACTGGAATGCGATTGCCCAGGCCCTGCGTGTGGGCCTGGAAGCCCCAATGCTGCTGACCGCCGCGTTCCTGCAGGCTACCGAGGCCTGGGAGATTCCACGCCAGGTGCTCAACATCTCGTCCGGCCTGGGCCGCCGCGCCATCGCCTCGCAGGCCACCTATTGCGCCGCCAAGGCCGGGATGGACAACTTCTCGGTGTCCGTGGCGCTGGACGAAGCCCTCAAACCGAATGGCGCCAAAATCTGCTCGCTGGCCCCTGGCGTTATCGACACGGACATGCAACGCCAGTTGCGTAGCGCCTCCAGCCAGGCCTTCCCGGACGTGCAGCGCTTTGCCCAGTTGCACAGCTCAGGGGCACTGACGTCGGCCGACGAAGCCGCTGCACGGGTCCTGGCCTGGCTGGAGCGTGCCGACTTCGGCAATCCGGTGCTGGCCGATGTGCGCAACCCCTGAGCACCGGCCTTGATGCACCAACAGCAGGCATTTTTTGCAGGATCCGTCTTTTGAGAAGGATTCCAGCGCTAACATTCGGCTATCCCAAGAACCTGTTTGCGCTACGTGGGCCACACAGTGCTGCACCATCTGATCGGTGTCTGCAGCCAGTGATCAATCTGCAGGCCACCCCTGCAGGCTACGTGCAAACAGGCGCTCACCCGGTACTCCATGCCTGATGGCCTGCACCCCCGTGCCATCCAACGGCCCACAAATCTGCTTGAAAGCGGCTGGCTCGCTGTGCTTTGCGCCTCCAGCCGCAGTTTTGATGTCTGAGTTTTTTGGAGACCTTCATGTACCGCACACTGATTACCTGCACGACCCTGGCGTTGGCCGCAGGCGCTGCCGCCCCCGTGCTCGCACAATCAGCAGACCAATACCCCGGCAAACCCATCCGGCTGGTCATCCCCTTCCCCCCCGGCGGCGGTACAGACATCCTGTCGCGCGTGATCGCCAACAAGCTGACCGAAGCCACCAAGTGGACCATTGTTCCCGAGAACAAGGCCGGCGCCGGCGGCACCATCGGCATCACCGAGGCGGCCAAGGCCCCTGCCACAGGCTATGAAATGGTCATGGGCCAAAAGGACAACCTGATCCTCGGCCCCTACCTGTACAAGAACCTGCCCTGGAACCCCACCAAGGACCTGACGCCGGTGGCCCACATTGCCTACACCCCGGTCATCATCGCCACCAGCGTGAACTCGCCCTACAAGAGCATTGCCGACGTGGTGGCCGCCGCCAAGGCCTCGCCCTCCAAGATTACCTACGGCTCGCCCGGCAACGGCACCAGCATCCACATTGCTGGCCACATGTTCGAAAAAGCAGCGGGCGTGCAGCTGACCCACGTGCCCTACAAGGGCTCAAACCCCGCGCTGATGGATGCGATTGCCGGCAACGTGGACCTGCTGGTCTCCTCGATCCCTTCGGCCATCGCACAGATCAAGGCCGGCAAGCTGCGCCCGCTGGCCGTAACCTCGGCCAAGCGGTCCACCTCGCTGCCCGATGTGCCTACGATGCAGGAACAGGGCATGAAGGGCTTTGATGTCAGCACCTGGTACGGCCTGTTCATGCCGGCTGGCACACCAGCCGACATCACGGCCAAGATGAATGCCGAAGTCAACAAGCTGCTGGCCAAGCCCGAAACCCAGGAAGCCATCCTGGCCCAAGGCGCCGAACCCAAGGCCATGAGCATTGCCGAGTTTGACAAGATGTACCGCGCAGACTTCGCCAACTCCAAGGCGGTGGTGGAAGCTTCGGGCGCCACCATCCAATAACCCACGCTGCAATTGCCGCGTTCCCTGGCCCTGCCCTGAGCGCAGCCCACCAAGCCCGACCTACCGGTTGGGCTTTTTTGTGGGGGTATTACAGCCAACTGTGCCACACCAAGAACCTGCGTCTGGCGCCATCGGTGTGGTGGTGGGTGCAGCCGCGGTTCCCCTACCGCCCTTTGGCCGTCAATGAAACCTGGATTCACCCAGATGCTTCAGTGCAGTGAATTTGTAATTTTTGGTGACGCGCACGCGACTTGTGGCGCCCCACCTCCTCGTGCCCGTTGCACACCGTACAGCCCTCGCTCCTGCACGTGAGCGCTATCAACTTCCATAGCTGCTCGCGCTTTCTCCATAAGCGCCAGCACCACTTTTGATGCCTATCCTTTGGATAGACTGCCGTCAGCGCACACCTACCCAGGCAAAGGCCCCGTCCGACGCGTGCGCACATGGCGATGGCAGCACCCGCGGATGGCGGGTGTTACACGGGTTTAGCATGGGTCGTTACAAAAAACTTACAAGCTAGACTCAGACAGCTTTTTGGATAGCCCCACTTGATCTCAATCCTCAAACCAATAGCAGTAGCCCTCGACCAGCTTGAGGTCGCCATCTGCATTTTTGATGCAGAGGACAAGGCACTCGTTTGGAACGACACCTTCCTGCAGTTCTTTCCAGAGCATGCAGGCCATGTCCATGTCGGGGAGGACTACCGCGATAACCTGCGGCGTTTCTATCTGCAAAGGCTCTCGGCCGAGGAGTTGCCACAGATCGATCGCTACATCGAGGAAGGTGTGCTGCGGCACCGCAACCAGTTGCGGGCTTTTGAGTTTGACCACCACGACTACCGCGTGCGCGTGGCGTCCCTGCCACTGGGTGCCTATGGACGCGTCAGGCTGTGGCGCAAAACGGCACCGCTGCTGACCGGCATGCAGGACCGCATCAATCCTGACACCAAGCCACTGCCCACACAAATCCTGCCAGACACAGCCATGGCACTGGAAAGCCTGGCGGACGGGATCTTGATGGTCGATGAGATCGGTCGTTCCATCTGGGCCAACCACACATTTCTGGAGCTTTACGGGCTGCCCAGCACCGATGCGCTGAAGCTGCGCGATTTTGCACAGCTCTACACCCAGGCCTGGCAACACGAAGTCCCCACGGCGGAGTATGTCGCCAGTCTGGGTCTCCTCAAGGAACACCAGCGCTTTTCAGGCGCCCCCTACGTGCTGGCACTGCCCAACAACCGCTGGGTGCGCGTGGTGGAACTGCGTGGCACCCAGACCAATGGCAGCAACTTTCTCTCCCATGTCGATGTGACGGAATCCCGGCAACAGCAGGAAGCCTTGAAGCAGCTCACCCAGCACCTGGAGTCGCTGGCGATCAAGGACGCGCTGACCGGCCTGGCCAACCGCCGCCGCTTCGATGAAGTGCTGGAGTCCGAGTGGCAGCGCGCGCACCGCTCCAAAACTCCACTGTCGCTGCTGATGCTGGACGTGGACCACTTCAAGCGCCTCAACGACACGCACGGCCACCCTTTTGGGGATGAGGTGCTCAAGCGCCTTGCCAGCATCTTGGCGCACCGCATCCAGCGCACCGGCAGCCTGGTCGCACGTTATGGCGGCGAAGAGTTTGCGGTCTTGCTGCCGGACACCGATCTGCCCTCAGCCGCCAAGCTGGCGGAATTCATCCGACAGCAGGTGGAAAACATGTCACTGGGCAACGAAAACACCGGCCTGGTGCGCATCACCATCAGCATCGGCGTCGCGTGTGCCAGCGATACGGCCTTGACGACATCGACCACTGCGCTGGTCGACTTGGCCGACCGCGCCCTTTACCAAGCCAAGCGCAGCGGGCGCAATCAAGTGGCAGCGGCCACGCCCTAGGCGGCCCCGCCCCCCCTGCTTTTTGCATCCACCTTGAACGGGTTGGCGCGCTGCAACTCATCGACATAGCCGTCAACAGCCACCGTCTCCCGCTGCAGGAAGTGGTCGATGGCCGCGGCAAACCGGCGGTCAGCCACCCAGTGGGCCGAAAACATCTTCACCGGCAACAGCCCGCGGGCCATCTTGTGTTCGCCCTGGGCCCCTCCCTCAAAAAATTCAAGGCCGTGCTGAATGCAGTAGGCAATCGATTGCATATAGCAAGTCTCGAAGTGCAGGCCCTTGACGAACTCCGTCGTGCCCCAGTGGCGCCCATACAGGGTCTTGCCCCCACGCACATTCAGCGCCACCGCCACCGGTGCCCCGTCACGTTCCGCCAGGATCAGTACCAAGTCCAACACACGCTCCGCATGGGCCCGGAGAAAGAACTCCAGGCTCAGATAGGGCTGCGACCAATGCTCGGTATAGGTATTGACATAGCAGGCGTAGAAGAACTCCAGGTGCTCCCGCTGCAGCTGTGCGCCCTCCAACCACCGGTAAGTGATTCCGGCACTGGTCACATACCGGGTGTCTTGCCGCAGCTTCTTGCGCTTGTCCTGGGACAGCCGGGCCAGGAAGTCTTCAGTGCATGTGTAGCCGTCGTTCCGCCAATGGAACTGCACGTTTTCGCGCAGCATGAAGCCAGCCTCAACCAGGGCTGCCCGGTCCTGCGGCGCGGTGAACAGCACATGCGCCGAAGAGGCATGCACGACGTCGCACGCCGCCGCCAGCTCGTGCGCCAAGGCACGGCACGCAGCCTCATCCTTGGCCAATAGCCTGGGACCTTGGACGGGCGTAAACGGAACGGCCACCACCAGCTTGGGGTAATAGGACAGACCATGCGCCTCAAACGCCTGGGCCCAGGCCTGGTCAAACACAAACTCGCCACGGGAGTGGGTCTTGAAATAGCTGGGGGCTGCAGCCACCAAGACGCCCTCCTCGTGCAGCAGCAAGTGGCGGGCATGCCACCCGGTCTTTGCGCCGACACAGCCCGTTGTTTCCAGCAACTGAAGAAATGCGTAGCTGGTGAATGGATGTCCACCGGCCAGTACCTGCCACGCGTCTTCTTCGATATGGCCAAGCGCATCCACCCAGCTCGCCGTATACCGCTCTTTTTGAGTCATGCCGTAGTCTGGCACAGGCCCACCTATCCCACAGATACTGCGTGATTTGCAGGGCCGCCCGCGTCTCTGGGCATAGCTTTCGCACACAGCATTGCATGGCGAACCTCCGCGCAAGCCATCGTGCACTGCGAGTTTCCACACGCCAACGTGCCCGTTTGCAGCAACGGAGGCTTGACATCACCCAGACACCTAAGCCCTAAGCCCTAAGCCCTAAGCCCTAAGCCCTAAGCCCTGAGCCCTGAGCCCTGAGCCCTGAGCCCTGAGCCCTGAGCCCTGAGCCCTGAGCCCTGGGGGCATTGCGACCCTACACAAGAAAGGCCATGCCTTTGCACCGAACGCTGTTATAGTTGCTGCCAATTTGCTGCAACGCAACAACATATACAGCACACCAAAATGCAGCGCCCCAAGCGCAACCCACATCGCACCAGACGATTTTCAACTCCTTGTTTTCAATGACTTCTGGTTGTCATTGAGAAATGACCAAGCATGCCGCTGCATGCTTGGCTCTTACTTTACGCCCCCCAAAACGTATAAGCGGCTTGCTTTTGAGTCTGTTATTCGCGCGTCTGCCTAATCCCAACGCGTCTCTCTTGATCCACTCTCCTGCTATCTCTCAAGTCATCGGCCGCTACGCACTCACGCCTACCGCCGCAATGACCGCCAGCGGCTCCTACACAGCAACGCTTTCCATTCGCAGCGGCAAAAGCTCTTGCTCACACGACCGGGTGTTTCGCTTCATTCCCCTGTTTCGATCTCCTGCTGCCGCCATCCGCTATGCCATTGAGCAATGGCAAAAGCTATTTGCACCTGCCCGGCCTGCCCGACTGACAACCGAGCTTGCGGCGCTCCACACCCAAAGGCCAACCCGTACCCGGGCGCTTTGCACCCTTTGATCCCTGGACATCTCCCAGGATCACCGCAACTTCATAGAGTTACACCATGACAACCAAACTGTACGTAGGCAATCTTTCTTACAACGTTCGCGACCACGATCTGGAGCAACAATTTGCCGAATTCGGTAATGTGACCTCTGCCAAGGTCATGATGGAGCGCGATTCCGACCGTTCCAAGGGTTTTGGCTTTGTTGAAATGTCGACCGAGCAAGAAGCGCAAGCTGCCATCCAAGGCCTGCATGACCAACCTCTGAATGGCCGCAACATGCTCGTCAACGTTGCACGCCCCCGCGAAGAATCCGGCGGCGGCTACCGCAGCAACAACGGCGGTGGCGGTTACCGCGGTGGCAATAACCGCTACTAAAAGCTCTTGAGGCTCTAGGTCTCAAGGCCCCTGCCAGCACTTGCTGACAGGGGCTTTTTGTTGGCAGCCGACAAGCATCAAATGCCCAAAGAAAACCCCCTGCGGACTTTCATCCGCAGGGGGCTGCGCTTGTAGCTACAGGTGCTTTAGCTGCGATCGCGAGCAATCGCCACGCTCAGCGCGCGCCCCTCGGTGGGCTGACCATTCAAGCCCTGCACTGCGGCTTGCGCCTCTTCTTCCGTGGACATCTCCACAAAGGCAAAACCGCGAGAGCGGCCAGTGTCACGCTGCAAGATGACCTGGGATGACAGCACCACGCCATAGTTGGTCAACAGCTTGCGCAGTGCATCGCTGTCGATCGAGAAGGCCAAGTTACTGATGTAGAGTTTGTTTTGCATAGGGTACTTTCAAGAAGGACGGACCTTTGTGCCAGGACAGCCCAAAAATCAACGGGGACGACGCTTGGGACCACCGGGGGTCGCGTTCATCCGCGTCTCGATGTGGCGGAAGGTCACCCGCCCTTTGTTCAGGTCGTAGGGCGACATCTCGACAGTGACCTTGTCGCCCGCCAAGACGCGAATCCGATGCTTGCGCATCTTGCCGCCCGAATAGGCAATCAGTTCGTGCCCGTTGTCCAGCTTTACGCGAAAGCGCGTATCGGGCAGAACTTCTTCCACCCGACCTTGCATTTCAATGAGTTCTTCTTTTGCCAAGGTGCCTCCAGATGAGTGGCGATAAACAGGTTTAGTTCAGTGCGTTGGCCAGCAGCATCGTGCGTGCCTGATCGAGCGCATAGCTGTTGGCCAGGCTCTCGCTGGTGAACTGCGGAATGAATCGGAAGACACGGTCATAGACACCGCGTCGGATAGATACCGATGCAGCAAACTGGCCGGATGCGTCGAGGTGACTGAAGGGTGTAACAACGTAGTTGCCCACCTGCTCTTTGATAGGTTTTTGCAGCATGGCATACGGACGGGCACGCCTTGCTTGTGGGCAATGTCCATCGAGTAAATAGGGAGACAGCGGACCCTGGTAGATCAGGGGCTGGGCAGATCGAACGAAGAAGAGATCTGCAGAGATTCGCCGGGAAGGGAGAGTGACAGTCGCACGCTTCTCAAAGAAGGGAACTACCAACGGCCAAGGGGCTACGGAGGTGTCAGACGTGCGCTAGAGGGGCGAAGAACAAATTTAGCGCGCGAGACCAGTATATGCCAAGTCGCGCAGCGCGCGGCACACACGACCGACCGCGCTGCGGCATTCAGGCCTATATGCCTGCGCCAGTTTCAGACAGCTCGCAGCCAGCAGGCCACGTCACAACAGGCAACTGCTCAAAGGCTGGTTTGGCAAACAGATAGCCCTGGAAGTAATGCACCCCCATCGCGCGCAACGTGTGGTACTCGGCATCGGTCTCCACGCCTTCCGCAATCACTTCGATCGACAGTGCCTGGCACACGCCCAGAATGCCTTGGACGATGGCACGACGAACAGGGTTGGTGTCGATCTGGCGCACCAACTCCATGTCCAGCTTGATGATGTCGGGCTGGAACTCAGCAAGCAGGTTGAGGCCGGCGTAACCCGCACCGAAATCATCGATTGCCGTCTTGAAGCCGCGCCGGCGGTACTCCTGCATGATGCGCTTGAGGTGGTCTTTGTCGACCACTCGCTCGTTCTCGGTGATTTCAAAAATAAGGTGGCTGGTTGGAAACTGGTGCTGCTGCGCCGCTTCCAAGGTGGTGCGAATGCAGGCTGCAGGCTCGTATACGGCGTTCGGCAAAAAATTGATGCTGACATGGCAGGGGACGCCCAGACGTGCTGCCAAACTGACAGCCTTGACGCGGCAGGCCTGATCGAACTGGTAACGGTTGTCCGCATTCACCTGACTCAGAATCTGCCCCGCGCCGCTGCCATCCAGCCCACGCACCAGGGCCTCGTAAGCAAAAACGGTTCGATCACGCACGTCCACGATCGGTTGAAAGGCCATACTGAATGCCAGGTCCAGCGGGGGACGGTCATGACAGCCTTTACAGGGCGGTAACGAAGACTTGGGTTGAAGAAGCATCGGCAGATGTTATCGCACCCAGCTCCTGTGCCTGTCGTGGGTCTGGCAACGCCCGCATCGTTTGTGCGTATGGCTGTGCCTGCTGCAAAACTTCAGAAAAACTGCTGGGTTGCACACTGATTGCAACAGCCATCCACCGCTCAAGAAATAGCGACGACAGCGGAACCTACACAGCCCACAACGGCAAGCCCGCTTCTTGCCGGGGCGACGCCACGCCACCAATCCAGCTGCGGGATAGGATGCTAGGCCCATGCCTTCAAGCTGGATCAGATTACGGTTGCGTGTGCACTAAAAATGCATGACGAAGCCGCACCTTTGCTGGCTGAAAGCTATCCGCTGGCTGTGCACGATCTATAAAGCTCTGGTCGCTTCACCCACTTGTTTCGGGATTAGCGCCTGAGACTGTGCGCGCAGCATAAATCCGCCGGGTCTTAAAGGCCGCATGGATTCACATCCAGTCATGCCATAGTGCTGCTTCACTTTGAAAATTTCCCTAATTGGCTTTGGCACGCCAAAGGAGGCAATCTCCACTTGCAAACCAGCATTCCAATCATGAGGTGGTTTCACAACACGGGCATTTAAAGCGCAGGTTTTGTCAGATGTTGCCCAATTAAACTGATTGCTCATCGCGGGTGCCCCAACCTGCGGAAAGCCTGCCTGATGCACCACCCTGTACGATTCCCCCGGCAGTTCCGCATTCGTGTGCACATTGCCGTATTGACGATGGCCTGTATGGGGCTGGTGGCAATCTTGCTGATCGGCCTCGGTTGGGCGGCCACCACCCAACGCTTGGTGCTAGATGCTGGGCAGCGCGCAGCGCGCGACACGACCTTGCTGGGTCAGCAGATACGGTTGCAACTAACGCCAGCACAAGGGGCATTGCGTCATATTGGTGCAGGTCGTCTGCCATTAGCCTCCGATGAGGCCAGTCGGTTGCAAGCACTCGAAGGATTGATAGGGGAATTGCGCGCAAGCCCACTGGAAGCGGCTGTGTATATCGCCTACCCCAATGGTGACTTTGTTCTGGCGCGGCCTTTGAATTTGGCCGATGTACGGGAAAGCGTGGCTGCACCCGATGGTGCAGGGTTTTTGGTCCAAACAATCACACAGCAGCCAGACGGTCGTCGCCTTGGACGTTTTCGCTTTCTAGACGGGGGCGGCAATCTGCAAGAGGTCCAGGACAGAGCAGATTATCAGTACGACCCACGCACACGCCCTTGGTACGGAGTCGCACGGCAGCACCCGGAGCAAGCACAACTTACACAGCCTTATCGGTTTGCGACCACACAGAGACTTGGTGTGACACTGAGCAAACAGGCTACTGCTGCGGATGCGGTGGTGGGTATTGATGTAGCTTTTGACGATCTGGAGCAATTGCTGCTGGCCCTGCGGGCTACACCAGGAACCCGCCTGGCCTTGCTGCACACCAGTGGACAGGTGATGGCAGCGACCGTCGATTTGAACAGTGTCGGTAGCGACACACAACCGATGCTCAGCGCCATCAATGAACCACAGTTGCAACATCTGCGTGATGCCTCTAAGGACGCAGGCATGCCACAGCTGATCGAGATTGATGGTCAACGGTGGGTCGGCCTGCACACACAAATTGATATCGGCCTGGGCGATTCGCTCGATCTGCTGCAAATGCTACCGTTTGATGAACTGGCAGCCGATGCACGACGGCGTGCGCTTTACTACATCGGAATGGCAGTGGCTTTGGCACTGTTGCTGCTGCCATTGGGTTGGGCCGCCGGCAAGGCGATCGGACGCAGCATCAACCTGCTGCGCGAACGCAGCCTGCGCATCGCACGTTTTGACTTTACTGGCGAACCACTGCCCCCCAGTCGGGTGAGCGAGGTGGGTGAATTGTCCCAGGCCATGCAGCACATGGGAGGGACGATCGAAGCCTTTCTGGGTCTGACGGAAAGCTTGGCCACAGAGCCCGAAGTAGAGCGCATGCTCCAGCTCGTGCTAGAACAGTTGACGCAAGCCACCCAGTCAGAGGCGGCCGCCGTCTATCTTTGGGACGCTCAGTCTGCCTGCATGCAATATTGCGCCAAGGCAGGCACCATAGCTACGCCACTGCCAGAGAGGTTCACTTACCCCCCTCTACCAGCAGTTCACGCCAGTGACTCTCCGCTGCACATGGTGAACAGACTGGATTTAGAGTTGCGCGGTCGCCAGGGCGGCCTGCAAGGGCTCTTGGTGCTTGAATTCAAGGACGATGTTGCGCACAAGGAAGCCGCTTTTCAGCGTTTCGCACGCCGCCTTTCAGGCATGTTGGCCGTAGCGATCGAAACACGCCAGCTTTTGGAATCCCAACGGCGCCTTTTCGACGCGATCATCCAACTGATGGCCGATGCGATTGACGCTAAGAGCCCCTACACCGGAGGCCATTGCGAGCGGGTGCCACAGATGGCCATCGAACTGGCCGACCGCTTGCATGCCACATGCGATGGACCGTATGCGAACTTCAGGATGAGCGAAAACGAGCGCTACGCTTTCCACTTGGGTGCGTGGCTGCATGACTGTGGCAAGGTCACCAGCCCAGAACACATCGTGGACAAAGCCACAAAGCTTGAAGTTATCCGCAACCGTATTCATGAAGTACGGTTGCGCTTCGAGATTCTGTGGCGGGATGCTGAACTGGCTGCTGTGCGCGGTGAATTGGACAGCAAGCAGCTAAGCACCCGCCAGCAGCAACTGCAGGATGACTTTGCATTTGTTGCGAGCTGCAATCTGGGCGGTGAGTTCCTGTCTGACGAATCCATCGCCAGGTTGCGCAGCATCGGTGTCCAAGGCTGGCAACGCCACTTTGATGATCGATTGGGCCTGTCGACTGCAGAATTGCGCCAATTAGATGCGCTACGCCCTGAAACACCACCGCTTCCAGCCATGGAAGCTCTCTTGGCAGACCTGCCTGAGCACCGTGTGCCCTGGGGCGATGACAGACCGGCTGTCGAGGCAGGGGATCCACGCAACAAGTTTGGTTTTGATATGAAGCTCCCCCCTTACCAGCAAAACCTTGGGGAACTGCACAACCTGAGTATCCGGCGCGGCACACTCAGCGAGGAAGATCGCTTCAAAATCAACGACCATATGGTGCAGACCTACATCATGCTCAAGGGACTGCCCTGGCCTACAGGGTTAGAACAGGTCCCAGAGCTGGCTGCGACGCACCACGAACGCCTAGATGGCAAAGGTTATCCGCGGCGCATCCCAGGTGAGCGACTGGGTGTGCTCGACCGCGTGATGGCGATATGCGATGTGTTTGAGGCATTAACCGCCGCAGACCGCCCATACAAACCGCCCAAAACCTTGAGCGAGACACTGCGAATCATGGCTCTCATGTGTAAAGAGCAGCATCTCGATGCAGAGCTGTTCCGCTACTTCTTGCGCACCCGTCTCTGGGAAGACTTTGCAGCACGCTTCATGAAGCCGGAACAACACGATGCAGTAGACCTAAATGCTCTCGAAGCTTTGCTTCCTCCGCAGCCAGTGGCTGAATGCGACGCTTGCCTGTGAGACCCAGGGCTGTTATCCATCAACAGATACAAGGTCTCAAGGCGTTTCTAGGTCAACGAGGTCAATTCATCCCAGATGGCGGCAACCGCTGAGAAAGAACCATCCACCAAGCCAGGATTTTTTTCACATCCGCTGCATCCAAACATCGTGCTGGCGGGTAGTACATGCAGCAGCACTCAAACAGCGCTGCTTGTTATTACCTCACCAACCTGTATGGAGAACTGCCATGTCGACCATCCGCTCTGTGCCTCGTTTTACAGCTATCGCGACAGCTACCGTCGCTGCCACCCTTCTGGCCGCCTGCGGCTCTATGTACCAGCAAGCCCGCACTTTTTCGCAGGCTTCGCTGCCTGCACCTATCCAGGTACCGGCGGGTCACAAAGTTGCGTGGGAGACGGTTGGCAGTGGCGACATCACCTACGAATGCAAAGACAAGGCAGGCATGCCTGGGCAGACCGAGTGGGTTTTCGCTGGTCCTGAAGCCGTACTCAAAAACAGAGCTGGCCAACAAGTCGGCCGCTACTACGGTCCACCAGCCACCTGGGAGGCCAACGACGGCTCCAAACTCACTGCGACGCAAATCGCAGTAGCCCCTTCCGGTCCAGGCAATCTGCCATACCAGCTGGTCAAGGCCAATGCTGCCACGGGCAGTGGCGATCTGGTGGGGGTGAGCTATATCCAACGCGTGGCGCTGCGCGGAGGCATTGCACCGGCAGATAAGCCTTGCACCGCCGCTACGAAGGGACAAAAAACCATGGTGAAGTACCAGGCCGACTACATCTTCTGGAAGCCGCTGTAAAACGCCAAGGTGGCACGGATACACTGGGCGGAGCAACTCCCACCTACCTTTTTTCTCAGCTTATCTTTTCGTGCCACCTGCCGCTCTCACCGAAGAAGCGTTTGACCATGATGCAGCACTGAAGGCCTGCGCACATGGCGATCGTGATGCATTGCGCCGCATCTATGAGCGCGAATCGCGCTACTTGCTCGGCGTTGCCTTGCGCATTGTGCGTGATCGTGCTGCTGCTGAGGATGTGCTGCACGACGCATTCATGGCGATCTGGAACCGTGCATCCAGCTTTGACGCCAGCCGTGGCGCCGGCAGAGGTTGGATCTATAGCGTGGTGCGTCATGCAGCACTCAACAAGATCCGCGATAGTGCTCGCGAGACACGGCTGGATGAGCCTGTCGCAGCGCACTATGACGCACAAGCCTCGCTCGCTTTGTGGAACAACGACGGTGACGAATTGTCTAGGCAAGCTGCTCTTGGCCGCTTGGGGCACTGCCTGGAGGCGCTGGAGCCGACAAGACGCCTCTGTTTGCTGCACGCTTATGTGGACGGCTGCTCCCACAGTGAGATCGCCCAGCGAGTGCAAGCACCACTGGGCACGGTGAAAGCTTGGATACAGCGAGGACTGCGCGCCCTGAGGGAGTGCATGCAATGAGCAGCGATAGCAAACCTGACAAGCCAGTGAATGAGGGCCGCTACGACGACTTGCAAAACCAAGCCGCAGAGTATGTTGTGGGCACACTGGACGCTATCCAACGACGTGAAATCGAGTCCCGCCTACCGCATGAGCCAGCACTACGCGACGCAGTTGACGCCTGGGAACACCGCCTGCTGCCACTGACTGCGTTAGCGCCACCTGTCGAGCCTACTTCTAGTCTGTGGCCACGTATCGCTGCCAGCATTGCCCCAGAGCGTCTTGCCAGACCTCTCTCCAACCACCGCTCCTGGTGGCAGTGGGACAGCCTCGCTCTGTGGCGTGGTTTAGCGGGCAGTGGCTTTGCAGCCGCTGCCATACTCGCAGCGGTACTACTGGTGCGTGAGGCCACCCCACCCACAGCACCGCGCTACTTTGTGGTGCTGGCTGCGCCACAAAACCAGGCCCCGGGCTGGTTGGTACAAGCACAAACCGAAGGGCGCTTGCGGCTGGTGCCACTGGGAACGGATACCGTACCCGCTGAAAAATCTCTGCAGTTTTGGACCAAAGCAGATGGATGGAGCGCTCCGGTCTCTCTTGGCTTGGTCAAGCCGGGGGAAGCGATTGAGGTGCCAGTCGATCAGCTGCCACCTTTGCAACCCAACCAGCTTTTCGAGTTGACGCTAGAGCCCGCAGGCGGATCGCCGATCGGAAAACCCACTGGACCCATCCAATTCATCGGCCGAGCGGTACAGATCTAGCGTCCATCGTCTTAGGCGCCAGATGCAGCATGCGCAGAGACCCCAAGCTATTGGCGTGCGGGGTTTTGTTGCGACCACTTCTACCCCAATCGAATGCTTGGTCCCAACAACGCGCATAGCGCAATTCGTACAAATTGTTGAATCCAGTATGGGATGTACTGCGTATATGAGACAGCCGACATCTTTCGGCTGGTCCTCAACATCCAAGGAGTACTTCATGACCTCGATTCAAACTGCACGCAAGCTCGCATTGATCGGCCTGGCAATAGCCACATCCGCCACATCTGTGGCGGCCATGGCTGATGTGATGGTGGGCGGCGCCCCCATGCTTGTCAGCAAGGACATCATTGACAACGCCATCAACTCCAAGGACCACACCACCTTGGTCACAGCGGTCAAGGCGGCAGGCTTGGTCGACACACTCAAAGGCCCTGGTCCCTTTACTGTGTTCGCCCCCACCAATGCAGCTTTTGACGCACTGCCGGCTGGCACTGTGGATGCGTTACTCAAGCCAGAAAGCAAGCCCAAGCTGACGACAGTCCTCACCTACCATGTGGTCGCAGGCAAGTGGGATGCAGCCGCTCTCGCAAAAATGATCAAGGACGGAAAGGGCATGGCCAAGATCAACACCGTCAGCGGAGGCACACTCCTGGCCAAATCCAGCGGATCCAAAATCACGCTCACAGACGAAAACGGTGGAATGGCTGCAGTGACCATCCCTGATGTCTATCAATCAAATGGCGTGATCCATGTGATCGACAAGGTGCTACTGCCGAAGTAAAGAAAGCAGCGAATGCAGCAAGGGCCATGTTCAGCCCTTGCTGCATCATCCTAAATTCGCATCCCTAGTGCCTCACTTATCAGCGATATCGGTTTGATGGGAAACCACTAAGCGCCGAGGCGCAACGGTATCGGACGTGGGGACTGTCTTCCAATCGCCCCCCAATGCACGGATCAGGCCGACGGTAGCCGTGTACTGGGCCGTGCGCACCTGCAAGGCCTGGCGCTGGCTGCGCAGTTCGCTGCGGCGCGCATCCAGCAGCTCGAGCTGGCTCACCAGGCCGTTGCGGTAGCGCGAATCCGACAGCTGGGTCGCTCGCCGCGCAGACTGCACAGCGCGGCCCTGGGCTTCGGCCTGGCCTTCCAGCAGTCGCAGGGCACTGAGCTGGTCCTCCACTTCGCGGAAGGCCGTCAGCACCTGGCCGCGGTGGGCGGCCATGGCCGCTTCCAGCCGGGCGCGGGCGCCCTCTTCCTGGGCCGCGCGCTGCCCGCCGTCGAACACAGGCAGCGACAGCAGGGCACCAATGCCCCAGGAACGCGCCGACCACTTGAACAGATCGCCCAGCTCAGGCGATGCATGGCCGCCGTTGCCGGTCAGCGTGATGGCGGGGAACCAGGCCGCCTCGGCCACGCCCACGCGCGCCTGGGCCGCCATGACGGAAGCCTGGGCTGCCGCCACATCCGGGCGGCGCGCCAATACGGTGGCTGGCACGCCGGGGGGTACCACAGGTAGGGCCGCTTCGGCCGCAGCCGCTGGCACGGCAAAGCCGCGGGCCACCTCGCCCACCAGCACCGCCAGCGCATGCTGAAGCTGGGCCTGCTGCTGGGCGAGGGACAGGGCCTCGGCCTCGGTGGCAGCCACCTCGGTCTGCACCCGGGCCACGTCCAGCTCGGCCACATCGCCGGCCTGGAAGCGCCGCTGCGTCAGATGCAAGGTGTCACGGTAGGCGGCCAGGCTGGCCGTGACCAGTCCATGCTCGGCCTGAACGGCCCGCAGCTGCAGATAGGTCTGGGCCACTTCGGCCTGCACCAGCAGGCGCGTGCTCTGCAGCAAGGCAGCGCGTGCCTGGGCGTCCAGCCGTGCGGCCTCGCTGGCCTTGGACAGCCGGCCGAACAGGTCCAGTTCGTACGACAGATTCAGACCGGCCGTGACCACGGTGGCCGGCATGGCACTGCCGGTGGTCGTGATCCCTGCCTGGCGTACCGCCCCGGTGGACACCCCCAGTTGGGGCGCACGCTGGGCATCGGCCGTGCGCAGCAGGGAACGCGCCTCGGCCAGCCGGGCCGCTGCCTCCTGGATGCTGGTATTGCCATCTGCGGCGCGCTCCACCAGACCGGTGAGCACCGGGTCGGCAAAGCCCAGCCACCAGGCACCGCGCGATTGGGCTTCGGCCGGCGCCGCGGTGGTCCAGTTCCGGCCTTGGCCTTCAGCGCTGTTGGAGAAATGCGCAGGCACGGGCAAGGCAGCGTCGGCGGTCACGGGGGCCAGCGAGTGGCTCATGCAGCCGGCCAGGAACAAGGCCGCCGCCAGCGGCAGCCAGCGCGCCGCGGGAAAAGAGAGAACAGTCGTCATCACCGGATTCCTAGCTTTCATTCGTTGGAGCCGCGCGGTGCGGCCAGCACGGGGTGGGCGGCTGCGCCCGGGCCGCTGTGCAGCTCGCGCTTGCCCAGTGGTGCCGTGTGGTGGCCGTGCTGCTGCAGCGGACGGTTGCCCGCCAGGCGGCGCAGGACCACGTAGAACACGGGTGTCAGGAACAAGCCGAAGGCCGTCACACCGATCATCCCGGCGAACACCGCTACGCCCATGGCGCTGCGCATCTCGGCGCCGGCCCCGGTGGACAGCACCAGGGGCAGCACGCCCATCACAAACGCCAGCGAGGTCATCAGAATGGGGCGCAGACGCAGGCGGCTGGCTTCGATGGCGGCCTGCACCGGGGTGCGGCCGACAAACTCCAGCTCGCGGGCAAACTCCACGATCAGGATGGCGTTCTTGGCCGACAGCCCCACCAGCACGATGAGCCCGATCTGCGTGAACACGTTGTTGTCGCCCCCGCTGAGCCACACACCGGTCATGGCGGCCAGCAGGCCCATGGGCACGATGAGGATGATGGCGATGGGCAGGGTCAGGCTTTCATACTGGGCCGCCAGCACCAGGAACACCAGCAGAATGGCCAGGGGGAAGACCAGCACGGCGGAATTGCCGGCCAGGATTTCCTGGTAGGTCAGTTCGGTCCACTCGAAGCCGATGCCCGGCGGCAGGGTTTCGGCAGCGATGCGCTCGATGGCGGCCTGGGCCTGGCCGGAGGAGAAGCCGGGCGCGGGCCCGCCGTTCACATCGGCCGCCAGGAAGCCGTTGTAGCGCATGGCACGCTCGGGCCCGAAGCTGGGCTCCAGCTTCATCAGGGCCGACAGCGGAACCATCTCGCCCGTGGTGGAGCGCACCTTCAGCAGGCCCACATCTTCGGCACGCGCCCGGTAGGCGGCATCGGCCTGGACACGCACGCTGTAGGTGCGGCCGAACTGGTTGAAGTCGTTGGCGTACAGGCTGCCCAGGTAGATCTGCAGCGTCTCGAAGATATCCGTCACGGGTACGCCCAGCTGGCGCGCCTTGGTGCGGTCGATGGCGGCATAGAGCTGGGGCACGTTGACCTGCCAGCTGGTGAACAGGCCGGCCAGCTCCGGCGTCTGGTAGGCCTTGGCCATGAAGGCCTTCACGGCCGCGTCCATGGCGTCGTAGCCCAGGGACGCGCGGTCCTCGATCTGCAGCTTGAAGCCACCGGTCGTGCCCAGGCCGGCCACTGGGGGCGGCGGGAACATGGCGATGAAAGCTTCCTGGATGCTGCCAAAGGCCTGGTTCAACTGGCCCGCGACCGCGCCGCCGCTCTGGTCGGCGCGCGTGCGCTCTGCAAAGGGCTTGAGCGTGACAAACACGATGCCCGAATTGGAGCTGTTGGTGAAGCCGTTGATGGACAGGCCCGGGAAGGCGATGGCGTCTTCCACATTGGGGTTGGTCTTGACGATCTCGCCCATGCGGCGGATCACGTCTTCCGTGCGGTCCAGGGTGGCGCCATCGGGCAACTGGGCAAAGCCCACCAGATACTGCTTGTCCTGGGCCGGCACAAAGCCGCCGGGAACCAGCTTGAACAGGCCCCAGGTGGCGCCCACCAGCACCAGGTAGATGGCCAGCATCAAGGCCTTGCGGCCGATGACACGCTGCACGCCACCGCTGTAGGCATCGGAGCCACGGTGGAACAAGGTATTGAAGCGGCGGAAGAAACCGCCCAGCACGCGTTCCATGCCGCGTGTCAGCGCATCCTTGGGTGCGTCGTGGCCCTTGAGCAGCAAGGCGCTGAGCGCGGGCGACAGGGTCAGCGAGTTGATGGCAGAGATCACCGTGGAGATGGCGATGGTGGCCGCGAACTGGCGGTAGAACTGGCCTGCGAGGCCGCTGATGAAGGCCAGGGGCACAAACACGGCGCACAGCACCAGGGCGATGGCAATGATGGGCCCACTCACCTCCTGCATGGCACGGTAGGTGGCCTCGCGCGGCGACAGGCCGGCCTCGATGTTGCGCTCCACGTTTTCCACCACCACGATGGCGTCATCCACCACGATGCCGATGGCCAGCACCAGGCCGAACAGGCTCAGCGCATTGATGGAAAAGCCCAGCAGGTGCAGCACGGCGAAGGTGCCCACCACCGACACCGGAACGGCCAGCAGCGGGATGATGGAGGCGCGCCAGGTCTGCAGGAACAGGATGACCACGACCACGACCAGGGCCACGGCTTCCAGCAGGGTGTGGATCACGGACTTGATGGAGGCACGCACGAACTGCGTGGGGTCGTAGGCGATGCGGAACTCCACACCTTCGGGCATGTGCTTTTGCAGCTCGACCATGGTGGCACGCACATTGGCCGAGATGTCCAGAGCGTTGGAGCCCGGGGCCTGGAAGACGCCCATACCCACGGCTGGGTCGTTGTTGAGCAGGGAGCGCAACGAATAGTCGGCCGCACCCAGCTCCAGGCGGGCCACGTCGCGCAGGCGGGTCACGGCGCCGTCGGCACCGGTCTTGACGATGATGTCGCCGAACTCTTCTTCGGTCTGCAAGCGGCCTTGCGCATTGATGGACAGCTGCATATCCACACCGGGCAGACCGGGCGAGGCGCCGACCACGCCGGCTGCGGCCTGCACGTTCTGGCCGCGGATGGCAGCCACCACATCGGCGGCCGAGAGGCCGCGCTGCGCCACCTTCTGGGGGTCCAGCCAGGCGCGCATGGAATAGTCGCCGCCACCGAAGATCTGCACCTGGCCCACACCGGGGATGCGCGCCAGGCGGTCCTTCACATTGAGCACCGCGTAGTTGCGCAGGTAGTCGATGTCATAGCGGCCATTGGGCGAGACCATGTGCACGACCATGGTCAGGTCGGGCGCGCTCTTGACCGTGGTGATGCCCAGGCGGCGCACTTCCTCGGGCAGGCGCGGCTCGGCCTGGGACACGCGGTTTTGCACCAGCTGCTGGGCCTTGTCGGGGTCGGTGCCCAGGGCAAAGGTCACGGTCAGCGTCATCACGCCGTCGGTCGTGGCCTGGCTGCCCATGTAGAGCATGCCTTCCACGCCGTTGATGGATTCTTCCAGCGGTGTGGCCACGGTTTCGGCGATCACCTTGGGGTTGGCACCCGGGTACTGGGCGCGCACCACCACCGAGGGCGGTGCGACTTCGGGGTACTCCGAGATCGGCAGCACGCGCAGGGCGATCAGGCCGGCCAGGAAGATGAGCACCGACAGCACCCCGGCAAAGATGGGGCGGTCGATGAAAAAGCGGGAGAGATTCATGTGCGGGTCTTTCTTGCCGTACGCATTCAGGCGATGGGCTGCTTGGCCGCGGCCGGGACGCTGTCACCGGCCAGTTCGGCCTTGGCAGCCATGGGCACTTCCTGGGGGGCGATCACGGCGCCGGGGCGCACGCGCTGCAGGCCATTGACGACGATGCGTTCCCCGGCCTTCAGGCCCGATGTCACGACACGCAGGCCGTCCACGGGCGCGCCCAGCTGCACTTCGCGGTACTCGGCCTTGTCCCCTTCGCCCACGACCATGACGAACTTCTTGTTCTGGTCCGTACCCACGGCGCGCTCGTTGATCAGCACGGCCGAAGTGCTCTGGGCCTGGCCCATGCGGATGCGGGCGAACTGGCCGGGCATTAGGCTGCCGTCGGCGTTGTCGAACACGGCGCGCACGCGCACCGTGCCACTGCGGGCGTCCACCTGGTTGTCGATGAGCTGCAAATGGCCACTAAAGGGAGTGCTGCCGGCCGTGCCGGTCCCCATCTGCACAGGGATAGATTCAATGCGCGCACGCCCGCCCTGCGTGCCCTTGCCGCCGTCCAGTCCGTCGATGGCACGCGCCACGACCTGCTCGTCGGTGTCGAAGCTGGCGTAGATGGGGCTGACCGATACCAGGGTGGTCAGCACGGGGGCGCTAGCGCCGGCGCTGACCAGGTTGCCCACGGTGACTTCGATGCGGCCCACACGGCCGGCCACGGGGGCGCGCACCTGGGTGTAGCCGAGGTTGAGCTTGGCCGTCTGCAGCGCGGCCTGGGCGGCACGCAGGTTGGCATCGGCTTCACGCTGGGCATTCACACGTTCGTCGTGCTCGCGCTGGGCGATGGCGCTTTCCTGCAGCAGGCGCGTGGCGCGCTCCATTTCGCTGCGGGTGTAGGACAGGCGGGCCTGGGCCGCCACGACCTGGGCTTCGGCACGGTCCACCTCGGCCACGTACGGGGCGGGGTCCACGGTCACCAGCAGGTCGCCCTGCTTGACCAGGGCGCCTTCGCGGAAGTGCACGGCCTGCACGGCACCCGCCACGCGCGGGCGGATGTCCACACGCTGCACGGCTTCGAGGCGGCCCGAGAACTCATCCCATAGCGCCACATCCTGCTGCACCACGGTAGCGACCGAGACTGGGATGGCCGGTGGCGCCAGCTGAACTGGTGCTTCGGCATGCGTGGTACGCAGGCCGACTACAGCCCCTCCCGCAGCCACCAGCATGGCGGCTGCGCCTACAACGGTCCACCAGCGGCGGGGGGAAGAAACGGATGAAGACGGTAGTTTCATGACAATATTCCTCAGGATGGGGCCTCGTACCAATCGGTCGCAGGCGAAAAATTCCAGGCAAAGCGATGCCCTCCGGATGAACACACCGGAAAAAAGCAACAACAAAGGAAGCCTGCAGCGGCGCAGCGCGCAAGCGGTAGCTGCAACCGACCTCACAAGGACTTGAGGTCAAGCATCAGCAACGGTCAGAGAATTCAGGGCATGCCGCCCGTTAGCTGGGTGGACGACATCGGGTGGTGTCGAAAAAATGGCGGATCTGCTCCTCAACCTGGGCGGCACAAGGGCAGGTGCGAGTGCCTCCTGGTTGCAGCAGCGCATCCGGCCATTGCTGGGCTTGATTGAATACGTGGCGAACCACGAGCAAACCAGCACCTTCAAGCCGATCCGCATACGCCAGGGCCTCATCGTGCATAGGATCTGCACTCCCCACCATGACCAGCGAAGGCGGCAGTCCCGCCAGGCGCTGGGCTGCGCCGGGGACGGCATAAGGGTGTTCGGCATCGCGCGTGCAGCCAAGGAACTTGAGCCAGCCATCGGCCCACTTGCACGCAGTGGCAGTCCCCGTGACGGCTCGCAGCGAGGCAGTGCCCACACAAGGATCCAGCATCGGCGACACCAGAATCTGGCCCGCCAGCGGAGGGTGTGACTGATCGCGCGCCATCAGTGCCACGCCAGCGGCCAGGTTACCTCCAGCCTCCTCCCCTGCCAGATAAACCTGTGCGCCAGCGCCAGCCAGGCGTGTGCGTTGCTTGTAAGCCCACTGCAGCACCGCATAACCGGTCTCCAGCGGCTTCGGAAAGGGGGACAGTGGGTAACCCACAGAAACCACGCGTGCTCCAGCCGCCTCCAGCAGGCCGGCGACGGTGCAACCATTGTCCAGGTCACCCGAAACAAACGCACCACCGTGGAAATGCACCACCAATGGCAAGACCTGCCCTGCTTGCTTCTTGCCATACACACGCACATCCACCTCCTGCCCGTCCACCTGGATGGTTGAGTCGGTACAAATAGACGACGGTGAAGAAGATGTTGCAGGCATGGCAGTAAGGGCCAACAGGCCCAGGCAGAACCGGGTGATAGCAAATGTAGCGGGCACGCAGGCGACGATAAACCAGGCAATCACCACCGCAGTGTTTCCAATTTCTGAACAATCACCTTGGAGACTACGTGTGAGAATTCTTTTGCCCCACAAGGGGCAGAGAAGGAAAAAAGGGAGAGTCCATGGACCAAATCCAGGCCATGCGCCTGTTCGCGCGCGTGGTCGAAGCCGGCACATTCACACGTGCGGCCGATTCACTTCAACTGCCCAAAGGCACGGTGACCAAACACGTCCAGGCGCTGGAGGAACGGTTGCGGGTGAAGTTGCTCAACCGCACCACACGCCGAGTGACGGTCACCGCCGATGGCGCCGCCTACTACGACCGCGTCGTGCGTCTTCTGGCCGACTTCGACGACATGGAGGCCAGCCTGAGCCAAGCGCGTGCTACGCCACGCGGGCGCTTGCGGGTGGATGTCGGCACATCCACGGCACGTTTGCTGATCATTCCGCGCCTGGCCGACTTTCAAGCCAGGTACCCTGACATCCAGTTGGACCTGGGGGTCAGCGACCGCACCGTCGACCTGATCGGCGACAACGTGGACTGCGTGATCCGAGGCGGTGAGCTGGCTGACCAGTCCCTGGTGGCGCGGCGCATTGGCAACCTGGAGTTTGTCACCGTTGCGGCACCCAGCTATCTGGCCCAATACGGCACGCCCCTGCACCCTCTGGATCTGGAGCAGGGCCACCGCAACATTATTTATTTCTCCCCCGTCTCCATGCGCCGCTACCCGCTGGAGTTTCATCGCGGCAACGAGGTGATCGAAATCTCCAACCCGGCACAACTGGCCGTCAACGAAGCGAATGCCTATGTGGGTGCGGTGGTTGCAGGACACGGGGTTGGTCAGATCACCTCCTTTCAAGCACAGGATCACTTGGCACGTGGCGAGCTCGTGCAGTTGCTGCCCGAATGGGGGCAACCATTGCTGCCCGTGTATGTCGTCTACCCTCCCAACCGCCACCTCAGCGCCAAGGTGCGGGCTTTTGTGGACTGGGCAGCAGAGATGTTTGCGCAAGACCCACAACTGCAGCGCTCAGCTTCCTGATCAACACAACGGCTGCCGCTGTGCAGGCACCACATGCCCGCGCAAGCCTCCTGCGCTCGTCCGTGCAGACCAGCGCCGTAGCAAGCATTCGGTGGCATCAAACAGATAGGGATTGCCAAAATCCCTGGATTCGAAATCAAGGGAACGCGTTGAGCCAGACACTGGCGCCACGCCAGGTGCATACAGATTCAACCTGCGTATTTCTGTATATGTCCCCTCTTTGCAGCACCTGCTTGTGCCAACCCGCCTGTGACGAAGCTCGCTTGACACCAGCATTTCTGACGGCTGATCGCACTGATTTCATTCATTTCCCCGTCAAAACAAAGGACACCCGCCCAACGGCACTCTCAGACAGAATTGCATGGCTCACAAAGAATTGCAGCCAACTTCTCGCATTAAAAAATGATAAAAAAATTGGGGCTCAGCTATATACAGCGTCTGCTTATAGCTATTGTTTTTGCACTGATACTGCTCTCCGCATGGTGGACAGGCGCCAGTCTGCTAGATCTCGTACGCACCCAACGCGCGTTGGACGAAGCACACGGAGCTGTGCATGTCGCAGACGCATTGCTCCGTCAGGTGATAGATGCAGAAACCGGACAGCGGGGGTATGTGGTGGCAGGCAATTCGTCCTATCTTGCCCCCTACCATGCCGCAGTGGCTGAAATCCGCCAGACCCGATTGACACTTGAAAGAATGGTGGTGATACCCAAAGAGGCTGAAACACTGAATGCATTGATGCACAAAGTGGATGAAAAACTCTTGGAGCTGCAGCACACCATCAGTTTGATGACGGCTGGCGATCAGGAGCAAGCACTGCAGATCATTCGATCAGGAGATGGCAAGGATTTGATGAATCAAATCCGTCAAGCTGCTTTTGAATTTGCCAATCTCCAAGATCAGCGGTTGCGCGAGTTGCGGCAAGATCATGCGAATGCGATAGACCGCACGTACATCGCCATGGGCTTGTCCTTGGTATCAAACATCGGTCTGTTGATCTTGTTACTGGCAAGAACTGCCGTCTTCACGCGCCGGGTCCAATCCAACCAAGAAGAACTGCACAAACGCAATCTCGAGCTCATTGAGCTCGCCCAAAAAACCAAGGATCACAACCTGCACATGCAAAAGCTTTCTGAACTGGGAAGCTTTCTGCAAGCATGGATTGATACAGAAGAAGCCAACAAGTTTCTGGCAGAGCGTTTGCCGGAGCTGCTCAAAGCCCGCTCCGGAGCGCTGTACGCCATGGCAGCGTCTCGCAATCAATTGCAGCTGGCTTTTTTCTGGGGGAACGAAAAATACGTTGATTTCTTCGAGCCGAATGAATGCTGGGCACTGCGAAGCGGCCAGCCTTTTGTGCAGCCTGAAGGCACGGGAGCGAGCACATGCAAGCACCTGCATGCCTTGGAAAGTATTGAACGCCCGGGTGTGCAATGTCTGCCTATCGCTTCGCACGGAGAACTCACTGGCTTGGTGATTTTGGATCCAACCCAAGAAGAAGATCCTTTGGACAATTTTCATGCCCGATTGCGCCAAACCACGGTGGAACAGGTCGCCTTGTCGCTTGGCAACTTGCGCTTGAGAGAATCTCTGCATCAACAATCCATCAAGGATGCGCTCACCGGCCTGTACAACCGGCGTTTTCTGGATGAAACCTTGCATCGAGAAATCTTGCGTGCTGAACGCAGAGGTCTGGACAATCCAGAAGGCGCGCTGGCCATCATGATGATCGATGTGGATCATTTCAAACAATTCAACGACCAATATGGTCATGAAATCGGAGATCGCGTCTTATGCCGTGTTGCCCAGTGATTGGCTCAAACGGTGAGATCGGGTGACCTGGTGGCTCGCTATGGTGGTGAGGAATTTACGGTTGTTCTACCATCCGCTACGAGCGAGGTGGCGATTGAGCGTGCAGAAGAATTGCGAATGGCTGTCATGCAAATGCTCCCCGTAGCAGATAGAGGGGAAATACATATGCCAGTGACGATCTCAATTGGTGTGGCTTGCCTGGAAGGTAAAGGGCAGACCGCTGAAACCCTGATCAAGAATGCCGACCATGCACTTTACCAATCGAAGCATTCCGGTAGAAACAAGGTCACGCTGTTTCAGCAACCTCTTCTTCATTCATCACACCTCAATCACAATTAATCCAGATGAAGAATGCTTGAGGATTTCAAAATGCATAACAAATCAATAATCGAAACCATCGTTTACGCGAAGTCCTTCATATCCAACCAAACTTTCTGAGCGAATACTCACAGCATCGGAAACTTCGACTTGAATCGGTCGGCACCTTGCTGAAAAAGCAGGTCCATCATCCCCGCGGAATACAACCAGCACTTGTGCAAATCGATATTCCTGATGTCTGTGAACTAAGCGCGATTTGAAACGCTAACCTTGAACTGTGGCACCATCAGTGCACACCTTTCCTGGTTGGATCAGACAGCACCCGTTGCTTCGGGGCTAGGCTGCAGCGGGGCGCAGGCATCACACCACGCAGACACTGCCCGATCAATCACATGCTCGGTCTGCCCAATTTGGGGCCAGCGATGCAGGCACGCGTGCACCACCGATCTCAGCTGCCACAAGGCCTCTCGGTTGATGAGTACGAACTCGGTCATGCTGGGCAAATCACTTTGCATCAAGGCCATGAGATCGTCATGCTGGCCCGGCTCGGCCCCCACATCGGCCAGTTGCCTTCGCAAGGCGGCCAATCGTTCATCGACGAAAACACCCGGCTGCCCATCTGGGAGCAACCTCCAGTGCTCCGGCAATTGCTCGCGCAGCGTTTGCCACAGTGCAAATGCTGCGGACAGTGCGGCGACATTGTGGACCACCTCCTCTTGCAGCGGCAGCAACGGAATCCCCGGAGTGAGTTCATCGTGCAGCAGCGGCAGGATCCAACGCACCAGATGGGCCGGGTAGCGGCGGTGGTTCATGCGCAGCATCAGCGACAAGCGCTGACTTGGCAGGTCCTGGTACTTGTCGAAGAACGCGGACACCACTTCGGCCAGCATCAGCACTTGGCCTAAAGGCGAAATACTCTCGCCGCGCACACCACGTGGATAGCCGGATCCATCCATGAACTCGTGATGCTCGAGCACGGCGCGTTCTACGGATTCAGGATAGATCTGTGCCGAACGGACCACCAGCATTCCCGTGATCGGATGCGCGGCCACATGCCGGCGCTCCATGTCCGACAACTGGTAAGTGGCATGCATCCACACCGGGTTGACGAAGAGCATGCCGACATCGTGGAGCAGCCCCGCCACCGCAGCCGATGTGCAGTCTTGCTCATTCCATCCACTTTGCTGACCCAGATAGATGGCCACCAAGGTCATTTGCAGGCCATGGAAATACAGCTCCGGGCGCTGCTGGTGCATGACCGTCAGCTTGAATGCGATTTGGCGCGTCAGCTGGACCGCACGCAACGGCTGCAGCAGCCTGTCCACCCCTCCCGAAGCCTGCACCAAACGGCGCATCAGGACCGTCGACTCGCATTTGGCTCTCGCGTGTTCGGCAAGCACATTCGCATCGACAAGGTTTTCGACGATCAGCTCCGCGTCGATGGGATCACGCAACCTGTGCTGGACCAGTCGGTCATAAAGGCGGCTGTCAATACGCACCCCCTTGTCCACCAGTTTGAGGCCTTTGTCCGTGTAGATGGCTTGCCCAGTCACCACACTGGAGTGATCGGCCATCTCTGTGACTGCACGGATGAAATGGGAATTGCCCTGTATCTCACCAGCCGTGGTCTCTTCGAGCAAAGCGTGGGTTGCCATAGCCAATCAACTCCAAGAACTGATGAGAAAACGCCAACTCAGCTAGCCCACCTGCACCATCGACAGTTCCACCTTGTTGCGCCCGGTGGCCTTGGCGGTGTACAGGGCTTGGTCCGCCACCCGAACAACTGCCGACAGATCACTGTCTTGCTCCGGCGTCCATGTGGCGGCGCCTATGCTGGCCGTCACACGCCCAAACTCACTGCCAGAGTGCTCAATTCCCAGATCGGCAATCGCCACGCGAATGTTCTCGGCCATCGCAATCGCACCATCCGGCGAAGTGTCCGGCAAGACCACGATGAATTCCTCGCCACCATATCGGGCCGCATGGTCTAGAGGGCGGCGGATATTGTCACCAATGCACTTCGCCACAGCCGCCAGCGTAGCGTCACCGGCCTGATGCCCGTAGGTATCGTTGTAAACCTTGAACCAGTCAATATCGACAAACAGCAATGAAAACATGCTGCGGGTTCCCCTGGCCCGGCGCCACTCCTGATTCAGGATTTCGCCCAAGGTGCGACGGTTGTGAAGCCCCGTCAAACCATCGGTTTGCGCCAACATCGCCAACTTCGATTCCGCTCGCATCCGGCATCGCAACTGCAGCCCAAACGCAAAGGACAAACCAATGAAGGCGGCCGCCAGCGCCAGCATGACGCCAGCGATGGTCACGGTACGCTGCCACCACGCCGCATAGATATCGGAATAGGCCTCCGCCACGATGATGGTGAGTGGCAGGTTGCGCAAGTTCTTGAAGTAATACAGCCGCCGCACTCCATCGATGACAGAAACATCTGTAAAGCTGCCTTCAACCTTCTGGCGATGCTCCTTGAAAGTGCTTGCATTGCTCACGTTGCGCCCAATGACTTTCTCGTCATAAGGTCGGCGCATGATCAAGGTACCGTCTTGCTGCATCAACACCATCGCACCATGGTTTCCCAAGGAAAGCGTCGAAAACAGTTGGCGGAAATAGTCCAGCTGAATCGCAAGCAGCACCACGCCCGCAAAAGATCCGTCAGTGTGGGAAATGCGGCGGCTCAGCGGAATGCTCAAGGACCCATTGCGCAGTCGCGACGCATAAGGATGGCCGACATACAAACCGACGTTGGAACGCTGCTGGTGGACCCTGAAATATTCACGATCGGCAAAGTTAGCGACCCTGGGTACCTCTCCGGCAGCATCGAAGACGATATTCCCGTTGGCATCCAGTACCAGCATGGAACCGAGGTAGGACGCAGTGGCCGCACGATCGAACAGCGCAATATTACGCAGTCGGCCCGACGCAGCCATCACTTCGTGGTCATTGACCCCATCAACGGCAGCTTGCAAGGACAAGGCATACAGCTCGAAATTGCGCTCAATGTCATGCTCGGCCATCGCGGCAATATTGCGCAAACCGTCGGTCGCTCGCTCCGTCGCATCCACCCGGCTTTGATACAGCACCACCGCACAGATCGCCACCATCATTAGTGCAATCACCACCCCGGCGGTCACCATGATGTAGGGTGCGGCAGCCCCGTGAAAGATCCGCTGGAAAGAAAACCGTCGAAGCCAATTTGTGTCGTTATGGTCTTCCACTGCTTCCCCCTGCTTTGTTCTCTGTTTCAGAGATCAGCAGGGCAACCAGATGGATGCACCCATGTGGTTACCCCACCTTCCGGCAAATTGGTCTTGAATGTCTCTGCTCCAATGACAAAACGCACAACGAAGCCTGACAGAAGTTGCAAAGACCAACACGATAAAAAAGTCGGCGGACATGCCCGATTGCGGCAGATGGTGACAGCATACACAGGGTCTGCACATGCTGGCAGACACAGCCGCTCTCATCGCGCTCGACGGACTACAGACCAGACATTCGGCTGTTCCCGCGCGCCCACAGCGCCAGCGATGGGGCATGCCCAGCAGTGGATGCCCAAACCCTCACCCCCCTGTTACGCTTGGCGCACTCAGCCATACCAGCGAACAACGTAGGGCTGCCGTAATGCAGGGGCTGTCGTCGCCACTTCACCAAAGCGATTGACGCAACGTGACAGTCCAGCGCACCCATCGGCGGCGCAGGCTGTGCCCGCCCTGGCCCCGCCCCAGCAAAGACTGCGGAACACTGGCGCGGCTTTGGCGCGCTCAGTGAGTGCCTGCGCAATGTCCCGCGGCTTCCATCCGCCCAAGTGCGTACACAGTCAAAGTCAGCCAGGCCGCAGCTTGTCCCCCGTGCTGGGGCCTGCCCGCAGCATGGGGGAGATCACCGAAGCCCAGGCCCGCCGCCCAAGCGCCTAACGAACCGCCCAGGCCGGTGCCGCCGGCAAGGCGCCGTGCACGGCCCATCTGCGCTGTTTGCAACTGCAACTGCAACTGCAACTGCAACTGCAACTGCAACTGCAACTGCAACTGCAACTGCAACTAATAATTTAAGTTTGATAGCTGCTAGCGCTTTATTTATAAGTTCTAGAGGCACTTTTTATTGATATTTTTATGATCACCCAGGCCGCACAACACCAACACGCTGGACTTTTGTTGGGCATGGCCTGAGCCTCCCATCCGACGCTGCAACAACTGCGGCGCGCCTGTACTCCAGGAGCCGGCTGTGCGCACAGGTCACGCAGGCGCACCCTGGTACGCCACCCAACAGTTGGTGCATGACACCGTGGAGATGGTCTTGCGGCCCCTGGGCCAGTTCATCCGAGAGGGGGCATCAGAAGCCCAAGACAAAGCTGCGCCTTGACAAGGGGCATGACTGGCACGCTCATGACTACAAGCCAAGAGAACCGCCACACGCTGCGGTTTTCAGTCTGGGGCGGAATGCGTAGCCGTGTGCATAACAAAGGGAATTGAACCCTCATATTTCCAATCAATAACAATAACTTAGCAAAATTTGTGTGAATATGGCGTGATAGCCTAAAAGGAAAGACACAGCGCCGCACAAGAGCACACAAGCCAACTGAATTGAATGCCGGCATTTCTCAATAAAACAGCCGCCCACGCAGGCACAAAAAAAGCACCCTGAGGTGCTTTTTGTGGTGATGTAACCTAGGTTCTAAGTCCCATGCCCGGGAAAAGTTTGTGGCAGGGCTGAAAGATCCCTAAAGCAGAGTAGACGGCACCTTGTGCCAGCATCACAGTTTCAAGGGCCTGCTCATACGCTGCTGCGTCAAACGGCCTGTTGACACACGACCATCCTATGGTTTGCTCCAGCTTCTGACAGAGCTCATTGAGCTCTACAAGCATCAGTTCCTTAGTGCGCCTATGTCCTGCGTATCTGACGGCATCAAAGCTCACAACGACGTTGTCAGCTTTATGTCGAGCTTGCCAATCCCTCTCTCTGGTGGCTCGCACCAACACACTTTTCTTGAACTCTGTACAAGCCCGATCGATAACGATCAACGACTCTTCGATCATGTCGGTATCAATTTCATCGCTCATTTTTAAACCCATTTAAAAACGATTCAGGTGATACAACATCCACACACCAGGACTATGCCTAACTTGCGCCAGGCAAAGATTGGTATGGGTTCCTACTGCCTTGGCCAAGCCATCTTACCCCCCCGAACGGCTGGCCAAGCCATAGAGGCTCTGCATGGCATGAGGACACACGAATTCATTGCCATGCACACAGATTTGTGGCTGGTCTCAGCTTGTGCCCAGCACCGGCGCAAGGCTGGCTCGGCAGCGCGATCCACAACGGCCATGGCCACGCGCGCAAACACTCACTGCAGCAGCAAACGACAGTCCCACTGCCTGGGCAGTAGGCAAGTGTTTGGCTGCCATTCGTGCGGCAGAACTGCGCAGGATCACTACATGGGGTATGGTGGGCAGCATCAACCACCAAGGATCACCTAGTGCCCAAACCCAATTACCAGTTCGAAAAACGTCAACGAGAGCTCGAAAAGAAGAAGAAAAAGGCCGAAAAGGCCAACCGCAAAGCCTCCGCGTCTGAAGGTGCACCGGCTGAGGCCTCTCCTGAAGCGCTGCCTGAAAGCAAGTAGCAAAGACCAAGGCAATTGGCCTTGCAATCGGCTTGGAATTTTTAAAGCTGCCGGCAATTTATCGCTCCCCAAATGCAGGGCGCAGCGAATTTGCCGAGCACCAGAAAAAAATAATCAAAGCACTTTTGCGAAAGTGCTGTTATAGTGGCCATCAGTTTGCTGACATGCAACAGTGCATGTGCAACCAGCACAAGTGTTTCGCACCCAAGCGAAACCAACATCGCCCCAGACGATTTTCAATTTTTTACTTCCAATGACTTCTGGTTGTCGTTGGAAAAATAGCCAGGCTGACCGTAGCTAGCTTGGCTCGATTTTTACGTATCCCAAAACGTATAAGCGGCTTGCTTTTGAGCCCTTTTTTTACACGACTGCTTGACGCAGAGCGTTGCTCTTGAACCTCACTCCGTCCCAATCCCAAGTCATCGGTCGATACGCGCTCACGCCTACCGCCGAACTGAACTCCAGCGGCTCTTACACCGCGAAGCTTTCCATTCGCAGCGGCAAAGGCTCTTGCTCACACGACAGGGTATTTCGTTTTATCCCCCTGTTTGTTACCTCTGCTGCAGCCATCGGCTATGCCATTGAGCAAGGCAAAAGCTACTTGCAACTGCCTGGCCTCCCCGCCTAACCAGCAGGTCTTCCTCGCACACCCAAAAGTCCACCCCCACGCGGGCGCTTTGCACCTTTTTTGATTCCTGCACATGCTGGAATCACTCCCAACTTCACTGAGTTACACCATGACAACCAAACTGTACGTCGGCAATCTTTCTTACTCCGTTCGTGACAACGACCTGCAACAACAATTTGCCGAATTCGGCAACGTGATCTCCGCCCAGGTCATGATGGAGCGCGGCTCCGATCGCTCCAAGGGCTTCGGCTTTGTCGAAATGTCCACTGCCGATGAAGCACAAGCTGCCATCGAAGGCATGCACGAGCAGCCCATGGGCGGCCGTAACCTGACCGTCAACGTGGCCCGTCCTCGTGAAGAAGGCGGTGGCTCCTATCGCAGCAACAGCGGTGGTGGCGGCTATCGCGGCGGTAACGGCGGTGGCTACGGTGGCAATGGCGGCGGCTACGGCGGTGGCAACCGCTACTAAGCCTTCCAGGCACTTCGCTTAAAAAGTCCCTGCCGCGTTCCTAGAAAGGCTCCCCATGAGCAGCAAAATTTATGTGGGCAACCTGCCCTACACCGTGACCGATTCGATTCTGGAAAGCAACTTTGCAGAATACGGTGGTGTCTCCTCCGCCAAGATCATGATGGACCGCGATACTGGCCGCTCCAAAGGATTTGGCTTTGTGGAAATGGTTTCCGAAGAAGTCGCTCAAGCCGCCATCAGCGGCCTCAATGGCCGCTCTGTCGATGGCCGCTCCATCGTCGTGAACATGGCTCGTCCTCGTGAAGAAGGCCGCAGCTCGGGCGGCTACCGCGATAAAGGCTACACCTCCAGCACACGCAAAGACGTTGGCTACGGCAACGGTGGCTTCGGCGGCGGCCGTTACTAAGCCCCCCAGGCTTTGCCCACAAAACCGACCCTTAGGGGCCGGTTTTTTTATGGGCAAATGCAACGCATGTCGTCCACTTTAGGCATGTGCAGCCACCCAAGGATGGCAAAACCACGGTGCACAGCACCTGCACCTGGCGCACTGCGCCCCCTGGCCTGCTTGTTCGCCGGGCAAAAAAATTCAAAAAAACCAATGTCTGGAGCCTAGCCTTGCCTAGTTTTCAGAAAATACACCTTTGTGTGTAAGAGGCTCAAAAATGAAAATTTCGACGCGATTAATCTTGTTGGTGGGCGTCATGTCGATGCTGCTTCTGGGCGTTGGTCTGCTGGGCCTGCGCGGCATGGCCGACAGCAATGACGGGCTCGAAACGGTCTACGAAGATCGCACCGTAGCCCTGGGCAAGCTGGGGCAGATCCAAAGCCTGATGATGACCAATGCCTATTTGGTCACCGCGGCAACGCTGGATGCCAGCCCAGAGGTGGTCGGCAAGAACACCGCAGCGGTTGAGACCAACATTGGCCAGATCACCAAGATCTGGGATGAGTACATGGCCACCAAACTCACGGCAGATGAGGCAGCGATTGCCAAAAAATTTGCAGAAGCCCGCGGCAAGTATGTCCGTGAAGGCCTCAAGCCCGCCGTCGCCGCGTTGCGCTCCGCCAATATGCAGGAAGGTCAGCAACTGTCCAACAACGTCCTGCCGGCGTTGTATGCACCGGCCAAAGAGCAGATCGATGCGCTGATCCAACTGCAGCTCGATGTGGCCAAGTCGGAATACGCAGGTGCAGTGCAGGACTACGCATCTGTGCGTACCTATGCCGCGGCGTCCATCGTGCTGGGCCTGCTGTTTGCCGTCAGTATCGGCTACCTCCTGATTACCGGGCTGATGCGCTCTCTGAAGCAGGCCGAGGACCTGTCCCGCGCCATTGAAGCGGGCGACCTGAGTGGCCAGGTGTCCATCACTGGCAAGGATGAATTGGCGCGCTTGCTGCATACCCTGGTGGCCATGCGTGACAGCCTGGTCAAAGTCGTGTCCAGCGTGCGCCAGGGTGCAGAAGGCGTGGCCATGGCCAGCTCTGAGATCGCCCAGGGCAACAACGACCTCTCGGCCCGCACCGAAAGCCAGGCCAGTGCCCTGGAAGAAACCGCCGCCTCCATGGAAGAACTTGACTCTACGGTCAAGCAAAACTCCGAAGCCGCCCGCCAAGCCAACCAGCTGGCCGTCAGTGCCAGCCAGGTCGCCACGCAAGGTGGCGAGGTGGTTAGCCAAGTCGTTGAAACCATGAAGGGCATCAACGAATCCAGCCGCAAGATTGGCGACATCATCAGCGTCATCGACGGCATTGCCTTCCAGACCAACATCCTGGCGCTGAACGCCGCGGTCGAGGCCGCGCGTGCCGGCGAACAGGGCCGCGGCTTTGCCGTGGTGGCCAGCGAGGTGCGTTCGCTGGCAGGCCGCTCGGCCGAAGCCGCCAAGCAGATCAAGACACTGATCAACGCCAGCATCGAACGGGTCGAGCAAGGCACCACCCTGGTCGATCAGGCCGGAGAGACAATGACAGAGGTCGTGGACTCCATCCGCCGCGTCACCGACATCATGGGCGAGATCAGTGCCTCCAGCGCCGAGCAAAGTGCCGGCGTCTCGCAAGTCGGCGAAGCTGTCATGCAGATGGACCAGGTCACACAGCAAAACGCCGCCCTGGTCGAGCAAATGGCCGCAGCAGCCAACAACCTGAAATCTCAGTCTCAGGACCTGGTGCAAGTGGTGGCCGTATTCAAGCTGCGCGATGGTGAGCGCCCCGCGCCCCAGCGCCACACGATCAGCGCGCCCACCACTTCGGTCGCAGCCCAGCACACCGCGCCCAAAGCCGCACCTGCGCCCCGCCCCGCTGGCAAGCCGCTCACCTTGGCGAAAAAGGATCCAGCGACTGCCGCACCAGCCCCAACTGCCAAAGCTGCGCCTGCAGCCCCCAAGGCCAATGAGGATGATTGGGAAGCTTTCTAAGCTGTGACCCTGCTTGTGCGTGCGCAGGCAGCGGTTGCATGCACGTCAAAAAGCCCCGCAGTGCGGGGCTTTTTTGCGCCTGCTGCTGTCGGCCAGCCACAGCCAGTCCATACGGTTTCCAGAAAGCAAGGTGGCCGACTTCAGACGCGCTCTGACGGACCTGGCTTGCCGGCCGCATACAGGCGAAAACGCAGAAAACGAGCCCCTTCAATCTCAACTTCGCCGTCAGGCTGAAAGCCCAGCCTAAAAATCCCTTTGATTCTGGTCCTTGATGGTGGAAGCAAAATTGTGATGGACTCCAACCCCAGCCTGGTAAAGGCACGCTCAGCGATCTCAAGATAAATCGCCTTGCCACTTCCCCAAAAATCAGGATGCAGCACCAGCGCCAGGTCCGCATCGCCGTCCTCGTGCTGCAAGCCACCCCAACCCGCAAATTGCTGATCAATCAGGAATGCCCATGGACCATAACCATGCTGCTGCCACTGTGCGTCCTTTTGCTGGACCCATTCCTTGGCCTTCGCCAGGTCGAAATTTGCACTTCCAAGCGGCATTTGCCTCAGCACATCGGGATGGTTGTTGAGCGAAACGATGTCCATCAGGTCGACTTCGGTCAGGCGCTTGAACTCCAGAGTCATGTTTAAACTAAAAATTGTTGTCTAAAACCCAGCACATCAAAGCGATGATGGGCCGCTTCACCTGAGAGCCAATCGCGCCCACTCGCACCATACTCAACAGGCATGCATCACCAGCACCGGGCACGGCCATAGAAAAAGCCCAGCTGGGTCGCGGATGTGGTGCACTGACAGCTAAATGCTACAAGCGGTCCTTGAAACGATTGAAATGTTCTGGGAACCAGTGCCGGCAGCAAAACCATTCAGCGTGTTATGTGGTGATGCAGTCTTGGGCATGCCCGCCACTGGCCAAAACGGCCCCTAATTGAACTGGATCGGACGATTTTTCCGTCTTTGCTACGTACTCGACGAACTCCGTAAACGTCAACGGCTTGGCGAAGAGATAGCCCTGGGCGTATTGAACGCCTCGCCGCTCCAGAAAGCAGCGCTGCTCCTCCGTTTCCACCCCCTCGGCAATCATCTCCAAATTCAGCGACCTCGCCATCTCAATGATGTGAGAGGCAACGTGGCTGGTTGCTGCATCGCCGCCTATTGTGTCAATGAAGGATTTATCAATTTTGAGGTAGTCGAGATGGAAATTCTCCAGGTAGGACAAACTGGAGTAGCCGGTACCGAAGTCATCAATCGCGATTTTTACGTCGAGAGCGTGAATGTCACCAATGATGCGCTGTGCAACGTCTGCCTGCATAAAGCCACGCTCAGTCGCTTCAATCATCAGGTTGTGAGGTTTGACATCCATTTTGCGGATGAGGTCGCATACAAGATGCACTGTCTCGGCCTTCATCAAGTCCTTGGATGACAAATTGATCCCGATGTGCAAATGGGGATGCTCTTTGAGAAAGCACGCCGTATCCTGAGCAACGAGCCGGAAAACCTCCTTCGTTATGTCGTGGATCAGTCCTGACTCTTCAGCCTCCGGGACGAAAACGTCTGGTCTCACCATCGTGCCATCGTGTCGTCGCCAACGAATCAGCGCTTCCGCTCCCACACATTTGCCCCCCCGCAACTCAACGACAGGCTGATAAACCAGAAAGAACTCGCGCCGCCTCAGGCCAACCCTGATCAAGGCTTTGGTGGACATCTGGGATCGCGTCACATAGATGACCGCGATTGCAAGGATCAGACCAGCTCCAACACCCGCAGGAACCATCAGCATCGCAGCATGTTCCAAACCTTCAGATACCGTCGATTGTTCGATTGCTGCGAAGGAAGCGAAGGTATACCTTGAAGAGTGCTTTAACGCGACCAGATATCGACCACTTTCGGCCGTCGCGCTACCGTGAACGTCTATCCACCTCGGATTGAAATCGCCACGGGTCACCAGAGGCGTCTTTGTTGGCCCAAAAAATACGCCCATGGAAACATCTGGCGTGTTGACCAAAAGCGCTTGATCGGCATCGATCAAGGCGGTGTAGCCGGTTGACGTGTCGGTTGAAGCAAGGAAGGTCTTGCTCGTCACATTGTCGAATCGAACCGAAGTGCGAACCTCAGAGCCAAGAGGACTTCGGTAGCTAGGCGGGCCGAGCGGAATACCCTTGCTTGTTGCATTGTGTTGTCCAAACGAACTGCAGACCATGTAGTTGTTTTCTACATAGCCTACGGCTTTCAGCTGCCCCATCTGCAAGGCAATGCGACGCATCAACTGGATGTTCTGCCTCGAACAGGGGGCGGTCGCTTTAGCCGCCTTCATCAAGCTGAACATTTCGAAGGTCTCGTCGGCCATCAGGTCCATCCGCCGCAGGACTTCACTGGCAGCTCTATCTACCCGACGCTGCTGTTCAGCGAGGTTTTGTTTTTTAGCCCAGTTCAGAGAGGCCGCGATGGGTACCGCAATCGCGAGGACTCCTACAACTATGCCGACCCCAATGACGATCCGCTTGTACAAGGGCCCTCCCCTCAGATCCCGTTTCTGGACGTAACCAGAGTTTTTTATAACACCGAACCAGGCGATACGGCTCCAGTCAAACCCAGGAAAAACTGACCAGATCGACCGCGACAACAATGTCTTGACAACCGAAGTGTGAATCAATTTTCTGAAGGTTGATGGCTTTTGCACACAACCGCCTTTGCTCCAGTTTCAACCCGCGCGCAGTAACGCAGGGTTAATGGACTTAATCATGCATGTCCGCTCCTTTTGTGGCCGGGAGGGCGACGGATACACACCCGCAAGGGGAAGAAATCTGCCTGTCTGTTTGCAGGTTCTTAACCTCCCTGCCGCCTCATTGAAGTGCGTAAGAACGCTTCGATGGGGCTTCGAATCTCAAACAGGAGGACGTCATGTCGCAAGCCACCACAGGCACGTCCGTTGCCATCACAGCCCTTAGCTATTAAATCTTCAAATCTTTGAAAATTTGATAGCTGCTAGCGCTTTCTGGATAAGCTCTAGCAGCACTTTTCACCGAATTCCCAACAAGTCTTGCAGACGTCAATGCGATGCATAAAAACTCACTTGTTCGGCTTGCGAAACCGACCGCACTGGAATAATTCCATGCACAACCGTATTTCCCAAAGGGGCGGTGCCTTGTAGTCTCCCAAGTGGGACTCCTGGAACAGCACAACCAACCTGCTACGGCAGGTTCATTTGTGTTTTTTCAGATGTATCCACTACAGACCCTTCGCAAATCAGCATTCAAAGCCCAAAACGGTTGCTGCTTTTACTGCAGCCTGCCTATGTGGGAAAACAACGATCAAGCTGCTTTTGCCTGTCGATTCAAAATTCCCAAGAAATTGACACCATGGTGCCAAAGCACTGCGGAGCATTTGCGCGCGCAGCAAGATGGCGGCAAGGATGTGCGCGAGAACATTGCCGCAGCGTGCAGATTCTGTAATACAAAACGCCACCAAGGGCGTACAGACCGCGCCCCCAGCCCCGAGCAGTACAGAGCACGCATTCAAAGACTTGTTGCACAGGGCAAGTGGCACCCTGCATTGCCGGCGCTTACTGCCAGCGGATGGCCATCACCAATGCGCCTAACCCACAGGCGGTAATGCCCAACGCTGTCAGCACATGCGCCAACGCAAGGCGGTGGGTCACCCGCCCCCTCGGCGCTGCCGCTGGCCTGCGTGGGGCCGGTCAGGCGCGCATCCAGCGCGGCCAGATAACTGTCGCGCCGCGTGGTGAGCTGTTCGTTGATGAGGTGGCGGTAGATACCCATGCGCCGATGGTCGGCGGGGTGCTGCGAACAATCCATGCGAACGGTTCGCAAAATTCGTTCGCAGCCTTCTAGCGTTTATGCATCAACGGAAAGAACAATCAAATTGATAGCAAAGTTAATATAACTAAAAAGACAAGAGGGAACCATGGACAAGTATTACGCAATGGCTGCTGAGTACTTCAATGAAGTAGAAGGCCGCAGCCTATATCCCAACATTCTCAGCATCCACTGGGCGATTTGGGCCATCAGTATCAGCGGGTTCGGCCACACGATCTTCCGATTTGCCTTCGACGCAGCCATGTTCCAGCCGATAAAAGTCGGCTTTGCCGAACTTATTAGCTGGGAGATCGCATTCATTGGCTCTGCTCTTGCCCTGCATCTTTACAAAAGCAGAAAACTGCTTGAAAGCGCACCAGGTCAATCAAGCGCTGAAGACAAGTCACTCTTGGAAAAAGAAAAGCTCTTGAAAACTGACGTTCTGGCAAAAATCTGCAAAAAGAAACCCACGCAGTTTGCAGCGACAGCGAAAGAAATTTCTGATCTCCTTGCCTATGAGAAGGCCAGCCGCACAATCCTCGACATCGATGTGCAAGACTTCCTTCGCGCCATCTACAACCCTGACTCCAAGGCCCGGATTCTTTCGCTTTTTCTAGCCTTTATCGCACTGCTGGTGACTTTGCTCAAGGGCTCAGAGCTAGCGCCTCTGCCTGACCTGATTGCGGAAATTCATAAAAAAGGCGGTCCAATCGTATTCAGTGTGCTGATGCTTATTGACGTCATCTACGTCTTTGTCATCTTTGGCGGCATCATTCTTGGAATCAGACAGGCTGTGTTCATGCTTTCACTTTGGGCCAGCAAGCTTGGCTGGGGGCAAGCAAGCAGCCGTACCATGCTCAATCACATGCTGCGCGACTTGGTCATGCTGCACGCTCCTGAAGAAGCTACAGATCTAAGCAAGAGCGAAGAAAAAGCTGTTCTTGAACCAGACAAGGCGCTCCAACCTACCTCAACAGCGCCCAAGCTGCGCACTCACTGGGCCGTTTCAGGAGTATTGCTCTGTGGGATGCTGGCTTGTGTTTGGTGCAAGAGCGCCAACCGAGAGAAATAAAAAGCCCCTGCCAGACAACGCCAGCAGGGGCTTTTTCACGTTCAAAAATTCAAGCTCGGCCACCTTGTTCATGCCCAGGCGGGGCCCCTCCACACCCACCGCGCTGGATGAAGTGCTGGCCACCATGGCCCGCCAGGACCGTCGCCGCAGCGCCGTGCTGAACGCTATTGAAAAAAGAGCTGCCGCC
Organism: Comamonas sp. CAH-2; assembly: GCF_009668305.1. Taxonomy (NCBI): domain Bacteria; kingdom Pseudomonadati; phylum Pseudomonadota; class Betaproteobacteria; order Burkholderiales; family Comamonadaceae; genus Comamonas; species Comamonas sp. CAH-2. Next base: position 105,455 of record NZ_VSWF01000001.1, on the reverse strand, counting down.
CCCACACACTCCGCTTCCACGGCGGCTGGGGCGCGGTCATGCCCTACCGCATCACCGCAAAAACCGAAGCGGCCTCCAAAGCCCCATCAGCCTGACCACGATCGCGACAGATTGAACGGTGTAAATGGAAACAACGGGTATCAGCGCGACGGTTTCGTAAAAACTCAAACTACTGGCACACTAGCCCGAATTCATTTTTTGATGAATATGAAGAAGGGTCCACGTGGCAGCAGCAAAAAACGGCGCTAAATCAGCTAGCGGTTCCGCATCGAAAAAACCGTGGACGCAGCCGGTCAAGCAGCAGGTAAAAACCGTGATGCCCGAAGGAGTCAAAATCCAAGTGCATCAGCGGCAAACTCCACCAGCCAGCTACCGCATCTGTAACGGCACGACTGTCGAGCTCTACCAGCCCAAAACTTGGGGTCGATGAACAAAAAACCCGCTTTAAGCGGGTTTTTTGCTTATGGCAAGCCCAAAAACAAGAAAGCCAGCATAACGCTGGCTTTTATTTTTGCGCTTACTGGGGCAGCGCCACACCCAGCTTCGCAAGCTTGGATGCGATCACATCGCGCCGACGGGCTGCCTTGGCAGCAGTCTCACTCACCGACTTGATCACGCCAGGGCCCTTGGAGGATGACGTCAGGATGAGCGCCGCTTTTTTGGCAGCGTCAGCAGCCACCTTTTTGTAGCTGGCGATGAGTTCAGCGTGTGCAATTGGTTGATTCACAGAAATTCCATATTTAAGAAAAGACCCATTGTTGCCTAAAATGCAGATTTTCGGCACCCAGCCCGCAATTTGCGGGCTTTTAAATTTACAGGGCCAAAAACTTAACCCTGCGCACCGCTAAAGCCGGAGACGATTTATGCATGCCCACGACCCATTCAAAACCACCAGGCCGCACGCCAAGGGAGTGCGCCGCTCCGCCATCCACGTCGAAGACCTGGAGGTAGCCGACGATCCCCCGCCACAAAAGCGCAGCATGGGCCCTGGCCGCTACGACGAGTTGTTCGCGTCCATGAAGCCCGGCCAGTGCTTCAAGTGCGAACCCGAGCACACCGGCGCGATCGGCAACGCCCTGCGCCACTGGATCAAGCGCAAGCGCAAAAAGAACCTGGCCGTCAAAGCGGACAGCCACTACCCAGGTTGCAAAGAAAACTTGGGGCGCGTTTGGCTGCTCAGCACCAAAGAGCCAAGCTGAGCGTCAGGCGCTGAGCGGCACGCGCGTGCCGTCCTTGTCGATCATGGCATCCCCCTCGGTCGACAGCACCAGCGGCACGCCCAGGAACTCCTGCTCCCAGCCGTCGCCCTTCTTGAAGTTCATGGTGTCGTTGACCAGCTTGCGCGTAGCCGCTAGCGAATCCAGCGTGACCTGGGTCAGTTCAAACCGCTGGGGGTATGCGTTGTCATTTGCTTTCCAGTGCTCACGCAGGGCACTGACCATGGAGTCGTAGATATTGGACATGCCCTAAGTCTACGCCCTCACCCACCCAGAAAGCACACCCGGCACCGCGCCGCGTGGACTTTGCTTTTCACCTTCACTCCGGAGACCTTCACATGCGTATGCTCATCAAAGCACTGCTGCCGCTGCTTGCTGTACTCAAAGACAACGCCTACGAAGATGAGCCTTTTGGCCAAGAAATTGCCGCAGCCAACAAAGGGTGAAAAAACGATAAAAAAAAATCACGCCCCTTGCAAGCAATCGCTCTTCAAGTGAGACAACGAAAAATTCAGACATCTGCAACACCTGTTAATGCTGCTTTGCAGTCTTTCGACAGACACTTGCAACAAGTTTTTTACAGTTGCCTTCATCGCCAAATACAGATGGAGCGCATATCGCATGGAAATTCAACAACTAATGATCAAATTTCTACTGAAGCGCCAAGAATTATTGGTGCACGTAAAACAATTTATTTTTTACAATTTTACAAACAATAATTAACACAATATCAAATCTTAATAAATTGCTTTGCAAATATTTTTTACGCCTTAAAAAAGAGCTCCGCAGAGCCCTTTATTTATTATCAATTAGTCGATCGCTGGTTGATAAGTCCCATCAGCAATAGGTTTTTTGATGCGATCAGCCTCACGGAGTACCTGTGCCAGCAATTGCTGCACGTTTTCCAGTGTAGCAATCGGGCTCAAGGTGGTCATCTTCAACGATTGCATTTGCCCCACTTTGGTCACGCCAATATTGGCTTCACCGCGTGCAAACAATTCGTCGGCCACGTTTTGGTTCAGCGTATCCAGCAGTTCGGCGGGGTAGCCTTGGGGCACCACGCGGAACAAGACGGATGCAAACTGCGGCGCCACCAGCAGTTCCAAACCATCGGTAGTCTTGATGTGATCAGCCACCGCACGCGTCAGCGTCACGCCGTGGTCAATCATGGAGCCATAGAGTTCTTCACCCAAAGCCTCAATCGTCATCCACAACTTCAGCGCATCAAAGCGGCGCGTGGTTTGCAGCGATTTGGACACCAGATTCGGCACGCCATGCTCTTCGTCGTAAGCCGAGTTCAGATACTCCGCCTCGTAGTGCATGAAGCGGTAGTTCGCTTCGTCTTTGAGCAAGAACGCACCACACGAGATGCTCTGGAAGAAATGCTTGTGAAAGTCCAGCGTGATCGAGTCGGCCAGCTCCAAGCCTGCCAACAGATCGCGGTGCTGCTGCGAAAGAATCAACGCACCACCCCAGGCCGCATCCACGTGCATCCACGCGTCATATTGCGCGCTGATGGCACGCACTTGCGGCAGCGGGTCAATGGCACCCGCATCGGTCGTGCCCGCAGTGGCCACCACGCACGCCACCATCTTGCCTTCGGCTTGCAGGCCCGCCATGGTGTGTGCCAGCGCATCCATGTCCATGCGTGCATCCCCATCCACCGGTACCGTCACCACGGACTGAAAGCCCATGCCCATCATGGCCATGTTCTTTTGCACGGAAAAGTGCGCATTTTCTGAACAGATGACTTTGACGTTGCGAAGAGCCTCCGCAGGAATGCCGTCGCGCTGTACCGACCAAGGCTGGCCGTGCGCATCCTTCCAGTGCTTGGCAATGCAGGCATCGCGCGCCAGCAGCACGCCCATCAGGTTGGACTGGGTGCCGCCTGAGGTAAAGACACCGGCATTCCCTGCGCCATAGCCCACTTTCCCACGCAGCCAGTTGATGAGCTGCACTTCCATCAACGAACCTGCCGGGCTTTGGTCCCACGAGTCCATGGACTGGTTGGTGGCGTTGATCAGCACCTCGGCAACTTGGCTGGCCACCATCGTCGGGCAGTGCAAATGCGCGAGCGAATGGGGGTGGTGCACTTTCAGGCTTTTGCTCAGAAAAAGCTCCACCATGCGCTGCAGCGCGGGCTGCACGCCCATGCCTTCTTTAGAGGGGTTAAACGCAATCGCACGGCGCAGCTCTTGGATGCTGCCGCCCGTGTACATCTTGTCGTTTTGCAGCCAAGCAGCCACGGCCTGTGTGGCTTGCGCCATGGCCTGTGTGTAGTCGCCAATCGATGCTGCATCGTTGCACAGCAGTGCTTGGCGGTGTTGAGAAAAATCCACCATGTTTATGCGCCTCGCACCGCCACCAGCGCTTGAGCCAATGCATGCTTGAAGCGCACCAGGACCTCTTCGCACTCGGCCTGCGTAATGATCAATGGGCACAGCAAACGAATCACCGTGCCATTGCGCCCGCCCTTTTCTAGCAGCAACTGGTTGTTAAAGCATGCCGTTTGAATGGCCGCTGCCAGCTTGGCATCGGCAGGCAAGGAACCCATGTGGTCAGGGGACTGGCTCTCGTCCACAATTTCAATACCCAGCATGAGGCCACGACCACGCACATTCCCAATGCAGGGGAATTCCGTCGCCATTTTCTTCAGTTCGGCTTGCAGGAAATCGCCACGCTCTTGGGCGTTTTGAGCCAGGTTTTGATCACGAATCGCCTTCAATGTGGCAATGCCTGTGCCCATGGCCATTTGGTTGCCGCGGAACGTGCCGGTGTGGCCTGCAGGCTGCCATGCATCGAACTTGCGCTTAATGCCCAGCACCGCCAGTGGCAAGCTACCACCCACGGCTTTGGACATGACGATGACGTCAGGCTCAATGCCCGCATGCTCAAACGCAAACATCTTGCCCGAGCGTGCAAAGCCTGCTTGCACCTCGTCCAAGATCAATACGATGCCGTGCTTTTCGGTCACTTCGCGGATTTTTTTCAGCCACTTGGTGGGGGCCACCACCACACCGCCTTCGCCTTGGATGGCTTCCAAAATCACTGCCGCAGGCTTGGTCACGCCGCTTTCTACGTCTTCGATAAAGTTTTCGAAGTAATAGGTCAAGGCATCGACGCCTGCTTCACCGCCAATACCCAGTGGGCAGCGGTATTCATGGGGGTAAGGCATGAATTGCACGCCGGGCATCAAGCCATGCACCGCATTTTTGGCAGACAGATTGCCCGTCATGGCCAAAGCGCCATGCGTCATGCCGTGGTAACCGCCGGAAAAACTAATCACCGAGCTGCGGCCGGTAAAGGTCTTGGCCAGTTTGATGGCGGCTTCAGTTCCATCCGCGCCCGATGGGCCACAAAACTGCAGGCAATATGCGTCTTTGCCGCCGGGCAATTGTTCCAGCAAGGCTTCGGTGAACGCGTCTTTGAGGGGCGTCGTCAAATCCAGCGTATGCAAGGGCAACCCGCTGGCCAGCGTGGTTTGAATGCTTTCAATCACTGCGGGATGGTTGTGCCCCAAGGCCAAAGTCCCCGCGCCTGCCAGGCAGTCCAGATACTCCGTACCCTCCACGTCCGTCACCCAGCAGCCGTGGGCTTTGGCAATAGCCAGCGGCAGTTTGCGTGGATAACTACGCACATTCGACTCCATCTGGTTTTGGCGCGCCAAATAATATTCGTTGGTGGATCGAGAAGTTGTTTCTACTAGTGCAAGGTTCATATCGAGTTACCATCCATGATATGGTTTAAAAATTAAGTCTTTGATATTGATATCGTGGACTTGGCGTGTTTGATCTGTCAGACGGTTTATTTATTTAAAACCGTTAAAAATAAAGATAATTGATGAAAAATCATAATTTTTCACATAGTTTCAAAGCCATCAATAAAAATTCAGGCATGAAATAAATCCTGTCATCATTATTTTCAAATAAAGATAATGGCTGATATAGAGTCGCATCACCATATTGATGCGACTTTGACGGACTGTTCACAGGTAGCTGCAGCCGCAATCACCGCGGGCATTCAAGGGCAGCAAAGCACACAACACGGGCACCGTGTAGCGTGCAGGCTAGCGATCTTGGAATCGTGGGGAATGTGGGGCTAGAGCGTGCACGACAGGCTTGCAGACCCTCCGTGCGCGTTTGCATGCGAACGCAGCCAAGGCGTTGCGCAGACATGCATCCCGCTATAGCAGCAATGGGATGCCAACAGGCGCTTTGGAGGGGAGTCGGCTGCAGAGGTAAACAGTGGGCGATACTTCACCCGCCTCAACGGCAGGATCGCCGCAGACCCATCGTGCGCAGTCGGGGGGGCGCAGTTAGCGGGAGTGCGCCAGCTTGCCTTGCAGTGGCAATAGGCGTGCAACATGGGTGCGAATGCACCACAGCATTGCTGTGTTGGACGTCACAAAGTCAATACCCAGCGTCGTGGGTGCACGAGTCTGCATAAGCAACAAGATAAATACAGCTTCCAAAAAGGATAGCTAACTACCAAATTCAGACCTAAATTTCGCGGCATTCTACACAAATTGCCAGATTTCACTAGGGCGCGTGGTAATCCCCCCGCCAAACCAGTGTCTTGAGAAGTAGAGGGTTCACAAGGAGAGTCTCTAGTAAGAAGAAGTGCGGAATCTCAGGCTTGGAGTCACATCGAACTGAAGAGGCCTGATATGAAAGGGTTGAGTCGCCCAGCTTTTCCTAAACAGCTTTCGGGCAATGAGCAGCTCGCTGAAGAAGCCTTGGTTCAATGAGTGCCCTGAGCATCAGCAGGCATTCACATTTGTGAGCTCAAGGACTCCAACCCGGCTAATGCAGTCAGCTAGCGACAGCAGAACGATTAAGCCTATCGGGCCTAGCAATAACTCACAGTGTGCGCAAAGCTACTGCCTCGCGGGCCAGCGCGGTGATGCTGCTCCAATCGCCCTGCTCTATCGCCTCAATCGGTACCAGCCAAGATCCACCCACGCAGACAACGTTCTTCAGAACCAGGAACTCCCGTGCATTGCTTGGTGAAATACCGCCCGTGGGGCAAAAGCGCACATCGCCGAACGGCCCCTGCCAGGCTTTGAGCATGGCCGAGCCACCGGCCTGCACGGCGGGAAAGAATTTCAGTTCGTTGAAACCATCGGCCTGGGCGGCCATGATTTCGCCGCTGGTGGCCACTCCGGGCAACAGCGGCAGCCGGAGCTCCTGGCAGGCCCGGCCCAGCGCACTGGTATAGCCCGGACTCACCACGAAACGCGCACCCGCATTCGCACAGGCCTGCGCATCGCCCGCGCTGCGCACTGTGCCGGCGCCCACAATGGCCTCCGGCACCGCACGCGCAATCGCCTCGATGCAGGACAGGCCCTGGGGCGTGCGCAATGTGACTTCCAGCACACGCACCCCGCCCGCGACCAGGGCCTGGGCCATGGGTACGGCATGGGCCGGGTCGTTCAGCACGATGACCGGAATGACAGGGCCATCCTGCATCAGCTCCAAGGCGGTCAGTCGTTGTTGATCCATGTGCAGGCTCCCTCTTCTGCGCTGAGCGCATGGCGCCGGAATCCGGCAAACAGTTCACGGCCGAATCCCCGGCAATTGGCCTGCCGCAATGCCTGCGGCAGGGTGGCAGCGGTGCGCTGCTGCCATTGTTCTTCGCTCACCAGCACAGCCAGCGTGCCGGCCACGGCGTCCAGGCGCACCAGATCGCCGTCACGCAGGCGTGCCAGCGGACCGCCCACACAGGCTTCGGGTGAGACATGGATGGCAGCGGGCACCTTGCCCGATGCGCCGCTCATGCGGCCGTCGGTCACCAGGGCCACCTGGTAGCCCTTGCCCTGGAGCACGGCCAGCGGTGGCGTGAGCTTGTGCAGCTCGGGCATGCCGTTGGCGCGCGGCCCCTGCCAGCGCACGACGCAAACCACATCGCGGTCCAGCTCGCCGACCTTGAAGGCCTGCTGCAAATCGTCCTGCGAATCGAACACGCGCGCGGGCGCCTCGATCACATGGCGGTCCTCCGGCACGGCGCTGACCTTGATCACGCTACGCCCCAGGTTGCCGGACAGCAGCTTCAAGCCGCCGGTGGCACTGAACGGTGCACTGGCAGGACGCAGCACGGACAGGTCGCCGGACACGGCGGCCTCGTGCCATGCCAACTGCCCGGCCTGCACGGTGGGAATGCAGGCAAACGCCTTCAGGCCCGGCCCGCGCACGGTCAGCACATCGCCATGCATCAGCCCGGCCTGGAGCAGCTGACCAATCACATAGCCCGGCCCGCCTGCGGCCTGAAACTGGTTCACATCGGCGCTGCCATTGGGATAGACGCGCACCAGCAGCGGCACGACCGCCGACAGATCGGAAAAATCGTCCCAGTCGATGGTGATGCCCGCCGCACGCGCCACCGCCACCCAGTGGATCAGGTGGTTGGTCGACCCGCCCGTGGCCAGCAGGGCCACCATGGCATTGACGATGCAGCGCTCGTCCACCACATGGCCGATGGGTGCGAAGCGCCGGTTCTTGGTGATGTCCAGCACCGTACGCATGGCTTCGCGGGTGAGCAGTTCACGCTGGTCATCGCCTGGGTTGATGAAGGCCGTGCCCGGCACATGCAGCCCCATGGCTTCCAGCAGCATCTGGTTGCTGTTGGCGGTGCCGTAGAAGGTGCAGGTCCCCTCGCCGTGGTAGGCAGCCGATTCTGCAGCCAGCAGCTCTTTGCGACCCACCAGACCCTGGGCCGCCTGCTCCCGGACCTTGGCCTTGTCGCCATTGGACAGGCCTGATGTCATGGGACCCGCCGGCACAAAAACCGTCGGCAGGTGGCCAAAATGCAGGGCGCCGATCAACAGCCCCGGAACAATCTTGTCGCAGACACCGAGCATCAGCGCCGCATCGAACACATCGTGGGACAGCGCGATGGCCGCGCCCATGGCAATGGCATCCCGGCTGAACAGACTCAGCTCCATGCCCAGTGCCCCCTGGGTCACGCCATCGCACATCGCGGGCACGCCGCCCGCCACCTGGGCCGTGGCACCCAGTCTGCGGGCCTCGTCCTTGAGGACCTCCGGATAATGTGCCAGCGGCGCATGGGCCGACAGCACGTCGTTGTAGGCCGTGACGATGGCGACGTTGGGCGCCTTTTCCTCCACGATGCGGATGCGGTCACGGCCGGGAATGCCGGCAAAGGCATGGGCCACATTGGCACAGCCCATGGATTGGGCGCCTGGCGGCCTGGCGGCCATAGCGTCCACCTGTTCAAGGTAGGCGGCGCGCGACGCGGCGCTGCGCGCACGGATGCGGCGCGTGACCTGGTCGACGATGGGGTGGATAGTGCTCATGCGTGGTTCCTGCGATGCGCTCGTGGCGCCTCTTCTCTCGTTCATGGGGCGTCCAGGACACGGCCCCCTGCCGTGTCCCGGAACACCCGGTGCGCCTTACTTGGCGGCGCGTGCCTGCTTGACGGCAGCCTGCACCTCGTCCCAGGTGCCTTGGCCCACGGTCTTGGCGATACCGGTGTTCACCGCCGTGAGCTTGTCGCGCATGCGGCCGGCTTCCGCTGCAGGCAGTTCGTTGACCTGCATGCCCTTGGCCTTGATGTCCGCCAGGGCCTTGGCCGCCTCCTCGCGGGTGTCCTTGCGCTCGAACTCACGGCTCTTGATGGCCGCGTCCTGCAGCACCTTCTTTTCGGCGGCGCTCAGGGTGTCCCACCACTTCTTGCTGACGGTGACGATCCAGGGGCTGTAGACGTGGTTGGAGACCGTCAGGTACTTCTGCACTTCATAGAACTTGCTGGACAGCACGGTGTTGAACGGATTTTCCTGGCCATCGACGGCTTTGGTTTCCAGCGCCGTGAACAGCTCGGAGAACGGCAGCGGCACGGCATTGGCCCCCAGCGCCTTGAAACTGTCGAGGAATACGTTGTTCTGCATCACACGCAGCTTGACGTCGGCCAGGTCTTCCAGCTTGGCAATCGGGCGCTTGTTGTTGGTGAGATTGCGGAAACCATTCTCCCAGTACACCAGCCCCACCATGCCCTTGGGCTCCAGCGTGGCCTTGACCTTTTCGCCCACGGGGCCGTCGAGCACCACGTCAGCCTCCTTGGCGTTGCTGAACAGGAAAGGCGTGTCCCACACCGCCATCTCCGGCGACAGACCGACCAGCGTGGCCGTGGAGCCGACCATCATCTCCTGCGCCCCGCCGATCAGCGCCTGCTGCATCTGCGTGTCCGAGCCCAGCGAAGCATTGCCGATGGCCCGCACCTTCATCTTGCCACCCGTCGCTTTCTCCACCTCCTGTGCGAAAAAGCGCACCGCACGCCCCTGGTTGGAATCATCGACCAGGCCATAGCCGAAGCGCACGATGCGCGGCTTGAAGTCCTGGGCCAGGGCCTGGCCGGTAGCGGCCAGCGTGGTGACAGCGGCCATCAGGCTGGCCAGTGCAAAGGGAATACGCATGTTCATCTCCTTGGGTTATAGGTCGTTGGTGACACGGGAAAGACGTCGTCAATGCATCCAGCGCAACGGGGCCAGGATGATTTGGGGGAAAAGCACAAAAAGCACGGCCAGCAGCACGTAGACCATCAGGAACGGGTTGGTGCCTTTGATCACGGTCTCCATGCGCAGCCGGCCCACACCCGCAACCACGTTCTGCACCGTGCCCACGGGTGGGGTGATCAGGCCGATACAGCCCACGTAGATGAACATGAAGCCGAAGTAGATGGGATCGATCCCGGCCTTGACCGCCAGCGGCGCACAGACGGGACCGAAGATCAGGATGGTCGGGGTCAGGTCCATGGCGGTACCCACCACCAGCAGGAACAGCATCATGGTGGCCATGAACAGCATGGGATTGCCCAGCAGGCCCGCGAAACTGTCTGCCAGCATATTGGGCAGGTCCGCCAGCGTGATCATGTAAGCCGTCACCGTGGCCGCACCGCACAGGAACATCACCACGGCCGTGGTCTTGGCCGCGGCCAAGAAGACGGCATACAACCGGCTCCAGGTCATTTCGCGGTAGATCACCATGGACACGAACAGCGCATAGACCGCGGCGACCACGGCAGCCTCGGTGGGGGTGAACACCCCGCCCTTGAGACCACCCAGGATGATGACCGGCATCATCATGGCCCAGAAGCTCTGGGCCAAGGCCTTCAGGCGCAGGCCCCAGGCCATGCGCGGTCCCCGCGACAGGTCATATTTGCGGGCAATGGACCACCAAGCAAAGATCAGGAACAGGCCCATGATCAGGCCCGGCACCACGCCGGAGAGGAACAGCTTGCTGATCGAGGTGTTGGTGGTCACGCCATAGATCACGAAGGGCATGGACGGCGGAATGATGGGCGCGATGATGCCGCCCGATGCCAGCAGCCCGGCGCTGTAGCTGTCGGGGTACTTCTGGTCCCGCATCATGGGCAGCAGAATGGTGGCCAGCGCAGCGGTGTCGGCGATGGCCGAGCCGCTCATCGAGGCCAGCAACACGGCCGCGCCGATGGCCACGTAGCCCAGGCCTCCACGGATATGGCCCACATAGGCGCGCGCCAGGTCGATGATGCGGCGCGATAGACCGCCCGCATTCATCAACTCGCCCGCCAGGATGAAGAAAGGCACGGCCAGCAGCGGAAAGTTGTCGAAACCGGCCTGCAGGTTCTGCGCAAGCAACTGCGAATCGAAGAAATCCAGGTGCCACATCAGCGCCACGCCCGTGAGCACCAGCGCCTGTGCGATCGGCATGCCGATCACCATGCCGCCGATCAGCACCGCCAGAAAGATCAGGGTCACAACCATGGTGTGTACTCCTTACTCGAGCGACGTCTCGGCATGGTTGTCAGCCGGCGCGCCACGGCGCAGGTCGCGCAAGGTCACCACGATCAGGCCCACGGCCAGCACCAGGGTGGCTGCCGCGCCCAGCGCCAGCGGGTAGCCGAGCACCGTGCTGAAACTGTTCAGCCCGGCCTGGACCTGGTCCCAGGAGCCCGACAGCAGCAAGCCCATGCATGCCAGCACCAGCAGCTGCGACAGCCAGAACAGCACCTTGCGTGCAGCGGGTCCCACGCGCGAGGTCACCAGATCGAAACCCAGGTGGCTGCCTTCGAAGGCAGCGACGATGGCACCGATGGCCACCAGCCAGACAAAGAGCAGGCGCGAGATCTCCTCGTACGACACGATGCTGGTGTGAAACACATAGCGCAGCACCACATTGACGAAGACGGCAATGACCATGCCGGCCAGCGCCAGCACCATCAGCGCCTCGGCCAGCCGCTGAAGGCGCGGCTTGGGGCCGGCTGCGGGGGAATCGGTTTGCATGTGGGGTCTCCTGATGTTGTGTTTATGTTGTTAGGTGGTCAGTGCATGGGGCCGGCCCAGCCACGATTGGGTGCGTTGCACGATCTCGGTCAGCGGCAGCGTGGCATCCACGCAGAGCACGGCGCCCTCACCCTCGGGGCGCTCCAGGGTCGCAAACTGGTTGGCCACGAGTTCCGGCGAGAAAAAATGCCCGGAGCGGCCCTGCACACGCTGCAGCGCGGTGTCGTAGCCCAGGTCCAGGAAGACGAAGCCCACCGTACCGCTCGGGCCGGCATCGCGCAGGCGATCACGGTATTTGCGCTTGAGCGCCGAGCAGGTCAGCACCACACCGGCCCCGGGCGTTGCAATGGCCGAGTCCAGCAGGCGCGCCAGCGTGTCCAGCCAGCCACTGCGGTCTTCGTCGGTCAAGGGCGTGCCGGACTGCATCTTGCGAATGCTTTCCTCGGCGTGGTAGGCATCCCCTTCATGCAGCGTCCAGCCCAGGGCATGCGCCAGCGACTGGCCCACGCTGGACTTGCCGCAGCCGGAGACCCCCATAACGACCAGCGCCTGGGGATTGCGTTCGGGTTTGGTTGTTCGGATAGCGCTATCCATAATCTTGCAAAAAAAACAGGCCAGGGCCTGCCTTGGATTTCGGTGTTTCTCTCGGCCATCTGCGGGTTTACACGCAGCAACCATGGCCTCGGGATGAATTGGTTAGCGCTATCATAACCTTCACCCGCACAGCCTCCGACCTAGGACAATCCCTTGGCCCGACACCCTCCTCCCGCTTCACAGCCTGCCCCACCACCCTCTTCTGCCGAGCCTGCGCGCCACCGCGCACGCTCTTCCCGCGCCAGCGGCCGCGTCACACTCAGCGATGTCGCAGAAGCCGTCGGCGTCAGTCCCATGACGGTCTCGCGCGCACTGCGCGGCGAACGCCGCGTGGACCCCGCTCTGGTCGAAAAAATACGCGCCACCGCCGCGCAGATGGGCTATGTGCCGGACCCGGCAGCCCGCGCACTGGCTTCGCAAAAAAGTGCACAGGTGCTGGTGCTGGTGCCCATGCTGTCCAACACCTTGTTCGTGGACCTGATCGAGGCCGTGCACAAAGAGCTGTTCGCGGCGGGCTACCACGCCCTGATCGGCGTGACCCACTACGACCGTGCCGAGGAAGAGCAGTTGTTGCGCACCTACCTGCCCATGCGCCCTGCGGGCCTGCTGCTCACCGGCTTTGACCGCAGCCCCGCCGCACGTGCACTGGTGGCCGCCAGCAAGGTGCCGTGCGTGCACCTGATGGAGCTGGGCGACGGCAGCGGCACGCCCAGCGTCGGGTTCTCACAGGCCGATGCAGGGGCCTCCATCACCCGGCACCTGGTCGAACGCGGCCACAGGCGCATCGCCTTTTGCGCCGGCCAGCTCGATGCCCGTGTGATGCAGCGGGCCACCGGCTACCGCCGTGCATTGCAGGAAGCCGGCCTGTACGACCCTTCTCTGGAAATACTCTGGCCCCGCCCCACGTCGATGGCGCTGGGCGCCGAACTGCTGGACGCCGCGCTGCGGCTGGAGCCCGCCCCTGATGCCCTGTTCTTCTGCAACGATGACATTGCCCAGGGCGCCTTGCTGGAAGCCCTGCGCCGGGGGCTGCAGGTACCGCAGCGCGTCGCCATCACCGGCTTCAATGACCTACCAGGCAGCGACCAGATGGTGCCGCCGCTGACCACCATACGCACGCCGCGCAGCCATATCGGCACCGAAGGCGCACGCATGCTGTTGAAGCTCATACGGGGCGAGGCCGTTGAACGACCCAATTTAGATTTAGGGTACGAGTTGGTTGTACGTAAAAGTAGCTAAGGGCCTCAGTTTCAAGGGTAGAAAAATGGCGTGAATCTGAATGGCTTTGGTAACAACTGGTTTGATCAAATACAAACTTCAGTCTTCGCGGCTTGGACAACTTGCCATGAACTGAGTTCATGGGCGAATTTGAGGGGAAGGTTTTGGCGATATTCCTTGCCTCAATGCAGCTTGTTCTTCAATTTTTAAGGCATTGATGAACGTCGGGCACTGTTGCATTCGCTGCCAGTACGCAGCGGCCCCCGGGGGAAACTTTGGCTCCACCCCTAAGTGGGTAGCAAGTTGCAAAGCATATGTAACGGCAACATCGGCAACAGTAAATCGCTCTCCGCATAGAAATTGCCCATACGTAAAACCATGGTCGACCGCTTTCAATCGCGCTAGAAACCAACGCTGGTAGTCTTCCGCAACTTGCGGTTGCAAGCGTTCCGCCGTCTCAAAAAAACGATAGCGCAAAACAAGTGTCTGTGGGAAGGTCAACGTTGCATCACTCATGTGAAGCCAGTTTAGATAGCGCCCGAATTCAGGGTCATCGGGAAGAACGTCAAGCTGACCGTTGCCATAGCGCCGAGCCAAATACTCACAGATGGCTGCGGATTCCGTCAAACGCACATCGCCGTCCAGTAATAAAGGCACCGTGCCCAGCGGGTTGATGGTCAGATAGTCTCGCGCTAAGCCCCGTGGTGGAAACGGCAGCATGTGAACTTGATAAGGCAGGCTCAGCTCCTCCAGCATCCACAAACAGCGGAAGGAGCGCGCGCTAACACAGTGATAGAGATGCAGCATGCTCAGGTACGCTTCTTCAACGAGCGCAGGTCTTGCATCCCCTGCAGAGTGCGGGGGTCAACACCCTGTTCGAAGATGCGATGCTTCTGGATTTTCTGGGTGCCCGTGGTGGGAATCCCCGCTGTGAACCATATCCACCCTGGCGACTTGTAGTACGCAAGATTACTGTGGCAAAAGTCGAAAATCTCCCGGGCCAGCGATACACGATCCTGGGAAACCGCATCTTCTGCCAGCACCACACAGGCCAGTACTTCCTCTTCACGCACTTCGTCCGGCACAGCCATCACCGCAGCACCACGCACATGTGGGTGCGTCAGCAACAAGGCTTCGACCTCGGCGGCGGCAATGTTCTCGCCCGATCTGCGAATGATGTTTTTCCGGCGATCCATGAAGTGAAACATGCCGTCCATGTGCCGCACGACCACATCGCCGGTGTGGAACCACCCGTCACGCCAGGCATCTTCAGTGGCATGCTCGTTGTCCAAATAGCCGCTGAAGAAGTGCCTGCGAGGATGCTCTGCGCTATAGCGAATCACCAGCTCGCCAGACGTGCCGTCCGGAACAAAGTTTCCGTATTCGTCCATGACCGCGGCATCAAATCCCGGACGTGCTTTGCCAAATGCACGCGTTCCCACTTGACGAGGTTCATGGCAGTCGCAAAGCGGACGTACCATCTCCGTCATGCCCCAGATTTCTAGCAGTGGAAATCCATACCTTTCCTCAAACACTGCATGCAATTGAGGCTCAACACCAGCGCCCAGACCGAAGCGGACACTGTGGCAACGCTCTAGCCTGCTGTCTGGCTGGTTCAGCAGCATAGGTACGACCACACCTAGATAGTGAATGATGGTGGCCTTGGTGTCGCACACCTCCTGCCAGAAACGGCTGGGCTGGAACCTATCTGTCTGTATCTGCGCTCCACCAGTGAGCAGCATGCAGTACAGCGAGAGGATTGAGGCATTGACGTGAAAAAGCGGCAGCGGGTTGTAGAGCCGGTCCCGCCCCTCCTCGATCCCGGCCAGTCCACCCAGCGTGGCATACCACTTCCCAGCTGCCAGTTCATACGCGTTCGAAAGCACACAGCCCTTGGGCTGCCCCGTGGTCCCTGAGGTGTAGAGAATGCTAGCCGCAGTCTCAGCACTGATGGCACCTGGATTGACCGCCCTGGATGCGGGGGCCAGGGGCTGTAGAGACCACTCCTCCAGGGTGATGCTAGGTACCTGGTGCTGTACTTCGTCCAGTGCGCACCGGATTTGCACGGAGCGCGATGCGAGGACAACGATCAGATCGACACGGGAGTGCTCGATCAAGTAGACCAGTTCGCGCGTGCGATAGTCCGGGTTGATGGGCACACAACAAGCACCAATCGCATTGATGGCAAGCTTGTGTAGCACGTGCTCGAGCCGGTTTTCGAGCAGCAGCGCAATCCGGTGGCCTAGCCCATATCCTGCGGCGCGATAGGTATGAGCCAGTGTGTGGACCGCATCCAACGCCTGTGCGTAGGTAATCTCCCGCCCTGCCGGTTCGTAACTGCGGTTGGGGTTGGGTGGCACGACCAGAAAGTCATGGTCAGCGTAACGTTGTGCTGCCGCACGAAACGCCGCAATGATGGTGGTGTTGTCGTCAATGTCGATCATGAGAAGGTTCTTTCCAATCCATGCGACGTCACGCCGAGCGCAGCTTCTGCAACTCAGCTTCCGCAACATCAAGGCGCACGGCAGCCTGCGCCACTAGAGTCCGGGCTACCCGATCGATCTCGTCACCCACAGCACCGGCCATCATGGCGATGTTCTGGGCGTGCAAGGCCATGTGCCCCTTCTGGATGCCTGTCGTAGCCAGAGCCTTCATGGCGGAAAAATTCTGGGCCAGCCCTACGGCCGCAATCGTACGAGCCAGATCCGAGGCCGTCTGCACCTGGAGTATTTTCAAAGCGATCTTGGCTGTCGGATGCAGCTTGGTCGCGCCACCGACTAACCCTACCGCCATAGGCAGCTCGATTGAGCCGCACAAGTCTCCGTCCGCATTGACCTCCCAGTGGGTGAGGCTGCCATAGTGACCTTTGCGAGCCGCATAGGCGTGGGCACCGGCCTCCACGGCGCGGGTGTCGTTGCCTGTCGCGAGGACCACAGCGCTAATGCCATTCATGATCCCCTTGTTGTGCGTGGCCGCGCGATAGGGGTCACAGTTCGCAAAGTGATAGGCGCTCACCATGGCATCGCGCACTTCAGGGCCACCGATATCCTGGGTACGCCATATGCAGCGCGCGCGCGCCAGCCGCCGGTCCGCAAGGTTAGACAAAATGCGTAAATTGGTTTTGCCTTCGGTCCAAGAGGCAATCATCGGTGCCAGCTTCTCAGCCATAGAGTTGACGGCATTAGCACCCATGGCGTCACGCGTATCCACAATCAGATGTGCGATCACCATGGACCCGGTCGGCGTGTCCAGCAGACGCACCTCGAGGTCCTGAAAGCCGCCGCCCATCTTGAGAAGCACAGGGTCTGTGGAATTGCACAGCGCTGCCACTTCGTCTCGGCGCTCCAGAATCTGCTGGCGCGCGAACGCGGGATTAGAAACGCCAGTGAGCTGGATCTGGGCAATCATCGAAGACCCGGACATCGACGTAATAAAACCACCGTGGTCATAGCACTGACGGGCCGCATTGCAGACTGCGGCAACCACCGAAGATTCCTCCGTGGCCATGGGAATCAGCCTGTCCACGCCGTCGATGCGCATGTTGGTGGCGATCCCGATCGGGATGTTCATCGTGCCGACCGCGTTCTCGATCAGCCTGTCTGCCATCTCGGCCGGCAGGTTGCCCGTATTGCGCAGGTGCACCTGTTCATCGTCGGTCAGTTGGATGTAGCTCGCCAGCGTCTCCACTCGGTCTTGAAAGCCCTGTTTATGAAAACCGGAAATGCGGCTGCTGAATGCAGATGTGGTCATGTGTATCTCCAGACGCGGCTCAATGGCCGGACATCATTCGAGGCAAGAAAGTGACGAGGTCGGGCAACAGTGCGCACAGCAACAGCCCCACGAACTGCAGCAGAAAGAACGGCAGAATGCCCTTGTAGACAGCCCCCATGGTGATGTGAGGGGGCAGCGTGCCCTTAATGTAGAAAAGCGTGTAGCCGAACGGTGGGCTGATGTAGCCCATCTGGATCGTGATCGCATACAGCACGCCAAACCAGATTTCGTCGAACCCCAGCATGCTCACGATGGGCAGAAAGACTGGCACAGTCAGCAAAATGATGCCTAGCTCATCCAAGACAGTACCTAGAAAAACCAGCAACAGCATCATCATTGCCAACACCACCCAGCGATTGACCTCCAGGTTCTGGATAAAGTGCAGCAGTGTGTCCGCACCGCCAAGTCCCGTGAAGATGGCAACATAAGCTTTGGCACCCAGCGTGATCCACAGGATCATGGAAGTGGCCTTGAGCGCATCAACACCGGCACTGCGCAACAGCTCAAAATTCAGGCGCCTGCGCAAAACGGCTGGCACGATGGCCCCCGCCACGCCCACTGCAGCGGATTCCGTCGGGGTCGCGATCCCGAAAAAGATGGAGCCCAGGATCATCACGATCAATAAGCTGGGAAAGGCCAGCGACTTGAGGGCCACGAGCTTCTCCCGAAACGAGGCCCGCGGCTGCGATGTGTCCAGCGGCACCCATTCCGGTTTCAGCCAGCTCACGACGACGATGTAGGAGATGTACAGCAACGCGAGGACGATGCCGGGCACGATGCCAGCAATCAGCATCTGACCAATCGATACCTGTGCCGTCACTGCATACACGATAGTCAGCACCGATGGCGGAATCAGAATGCCCAAAGTCCCTGAAGCGCAGATCGTGCCTAGCGCAAGCTCTGGTTTATAGCCCCGACGTAGCATTTCGGGCAGCGCCAAGATCCCCATGGCCGTCACGGCTGCACCGACTACGCCGGTCATCGCCGCCATGATCACGCAAATGATCACGGTACCGATGGCTAGCCCGCCCCGCACGCGCCCGAACCAGATCTCCATGGCCCGGTATAGCTCCTCAATCACTCCTGAGCGCTGAAGAATACAGGCCATAAGGATGAACAGAGGGATTGCCAAGAGTGCCTCAGATTTCATCGTGTCATAGATCTGCAGCACGAGCACGATGACTGCGCCGGGGTTCCACAACGTCACTGTGAAAATCAGCGACAGTCCGCCCAGCACAAAGGCAATCGGTAGCCCGGTGAGCATGAACAAGGTCAGGCCACCGAACATCAGAATCAAGATCATGTTGGAGCTCATTGCTGCCCCCCTTCCTCGGAGCATGCAACAGTGGGCTCATAGACCACACGCAGAAATTCGATAATGGCCTGCATCATCATCAGGGCCAGGGCAAGCGGTACGAAAGCCTTGATGGGCCATACCGGGGGGTTCCAGGCGGAGAAGCTCGTTTCCTTGTACTCCCAGGAGCTCCATGCGCTGGGCACGCTGAAGTAGAGCAAGATGGCGCAGAAGATCACAATTACCGGGTAATTCACCAGGTCCATGCGCCGTTGCCAAATGGGGCTCAAACGCTGGCGCACCACATCCAGGGCAACGTGCCCCTTGAGGTGCAGCAGGTACGGGCCTCCCAGCAGAAAATAGGGCCCAAAAAGCAGGACAGCCAGCTCCATACCCCAAGTGGTCGGTGCATTGAATAAGTAGCGCGCTATCACTTCGTAAAGCATCACTGGTACGACGACAGCCATGATCCAGACTGCGGCCTTGAACAGGGCGCGGTTGATGGCGGTTATGGCGGCCGTAGAGACAGAAAGCCAATGTGGCATGGCAGATCTCCAGGCAAATAAGGTGCTGCCGTGCCGTCAGGCAACGGCACGGTGAGCGCAAGGCAAGGTGACTTACAGCAGACCCAGGTCCTTCATGAACGTGCTCTGGCTATCCAGGATCTTGGTAGCGAGCGCATCGCCCTTGGTTGCTGCCTTCCAGGCCTCCAATGCCTTAGGACGTGCGGCTTTGATTTCGTCAGCAGGCATGTAGATGATTTCGCAACCCTTGGCCTTGTATTTGCCGAGCGCCACCGCATCGTTCACCAGCAGGTGCTGGCGAAACGCGCCGGACACCTCGCGCGCAGCCACGGCCAATGCCGACTTGAACTCTGCAGGCAACTTGTCATACGCACCCTTGTTGGCCACGTAGCTGGTAGCAGTCGTTGGCTGGTGGAAGCCCGGCAAGATGACGTATTTAGCGACTTCAGCCAAGCCAGATTCAAAATTGGAAAGCAGGTCACCGCGGTCTGCAAAATCAACGACGCCCTTATCCAGTGCGGAGTACACCTCACCGGTAGGCATCGTGGTCACTGCAACACCCATGGCCCCCATCACCGAGGAGGCCAGCCCAACAAAACGTCCTTTTTTGCCCTGCAGATCGCTCATTTTTCGAATGGCAACTTTGGAATGCAGCGGCTCTTGGCCATAGACGGTTGGAGCAACATAGAACATGCCGGCAGCAGCATAAGCCTGGCGTGCCAGCTCCAGTCCACCACGCTCATAAAACCAAGCTTCGTACTGGTCACTTTCGGGGAAGCCGAAGGGAATGGTGCTGGTGAATGCAAGCGAAGGAATTTTTCCAGCTTCGTAACCATCAAAAGTCTTCATCATCTCGAAAGCACCGCCACGCACAGCGTCAAATGCCTGCGCTGGAGGTGCAATCTGTCCGGCAGAAAAGAGATTGATCTTGAAGCGACCGCCAGTTAGTTCAGCCACGCGGGCGACGAATTTCTCTTCAAACTTCTGAGCGGTAGTCCCACCATCCCACAGAGTTTGCATACGCCACGTCGTGGTGCTTTGGGCACGAGCAATAGCGGGAGCTATGGCTGCAGCAGCAATGCTGCTTGCTACACCAGCCTTAAGTGCACTGCGACGCGAAAAATTGCCTGCATTCATTGTCTTGTCTCCTAGTTATTTCACATCCCCTGCTATAGCTGCAGCGGTTGAAGTGTGCGCAGGCTCTAAGTCCTTTGTGCACGAGAAAATTCTAGGAAGATTGCCAAGCAACTATAGGTACGGTTGAAGGCATACATAGAAAACTGTACCTATAGCAATTTAGGTACGGTTCGTGTTCAATTCCACATGCCATTGATTTGCATGGGAATTTTTCATGAACACCAGAGAACACAGCTACAAAGTTGAAGCATTAGTGTCTTCCCTCATTGGGGCAATTGAGCGTCATGAATTACCAGCAGGTGAAAAAATTCTCTCTATCCGCTCAGCGGCTGAACACTGGTCCGTAAGCCGCAATACCGTGGTGGATGCGTATGGCAGATTAGAAGCTCACGGCTATATCCAGGCCAAGCTTGGCTCCGGGTATTACGTGCGGGAAACTCAAAAGCAGCACGCACAAGTGGCACAGTCCAATTTCACGGCGGCTGTGGATGTCCTGTCGTTACTACGCGAACAGGTCAATTCTCGGAATGCTCTGCGTGTCGGGGATGGGCGCCCTCCAGCCCACTGGATGGAGACAGGAGATGTATGGGCACAAGTTAGAAAAACCGATCTGCGTGATTTGCTAGATGCAGAGCGTGGCTATGGAGACCCCGCAGGTTTTGAGCCATTACGCAGAATGCTGGCAAGAGCCCTAGAGGAAAGAGGTATTGAAGCTCCCCCCCAGCAGATACTTATGACATACGGCGCCAACCATGCGTTGGATCTGATTGTTCGACACCTTCTCGCTGCAGGCGATAAAGCATTGGTGGACGCGCCAGGATACTACCCACTGTTTGCCAAGCTAAAGCTTTCGGGCATTGAAATGCTGGATGTTCCACGCTTGCCCGATGGCCCTGATCTTGAAGTCTTGGAGCGACTCCTGATGGAGCACAAGCCGAAGGTTTATTTCATTCAATCACTGGCGCACAACCCTACGGGAAGCTCGATCAGCTTGGTCAAAGCACATAAGTTGCTGCAGCTGGCTGCCAAGCACAATATCTGGGTCGTAGAAGATGATGCGTTTGCAGAACTGCTAGATCCCCACATCCCAAGGCTCGCCTCTCTGGACCAGTTAGAACGCGTGTTTTATATAAGCACTTTTTCAAAAACACTTTCAGCAGGCCTACGCGTGGGCTATATCGCCGGACCGCGTCCACAAGTAGCGGAACTCTGTGATTTGAAAATGCTGACCATTATTGCGTCTTCTGATTTTTCAGAAAGAATACTCTTTGAGCTGCTCAGTACTGGCCACTACAAAAAGCACATCACCAAGCTGCAACAACGCACCCAAGAAGCATCCAAACAGTCTGCACGCATAATGCAGCAGCTAGGCCTAAAAGTCCATCCACATATCGAGCACAGTTTTTACCACTGGGTGGAGTTGCCCTCTTCGTGCTCAGAATTCGAGCTTGCACGTTCGGCAGCACAGCACGGCATCTTTCTAGCTCCAGGTTCGGTTTTCTATCCGAACCGTATCTCTCCAAACCCTGCAATGCGTTTGAACATCGCATATGCAGGAGATGCTAAATTAAAAACATTCTTGGGAAGTTACTTTGGACTAACTTCCCATAAATGGACGTAAAGGCTGAAATCAAGATCTGGAGCAGTTTTCACAGCTCTTAGCAAAAAGAGGTCTATAAGCGCCTATATGCTGTTAGCACTGATTTTTCCAATCGTTTTAGCCACGCTAAGCGAGATTTTTAGTCGCAAGTAAACCGCATGCTTACCGAGCACCACACTCATAATCGTCATGCTTAAACATACTGGATCACACACGGCTAGATGAAGGCTAGTTAGTTGAAGTGCAGGTTTTCAGCCAACACAAGTTTTGCGACTTGCATCAATAGTTTACCTAAGCCGCTGCAAGTGGTTATACGACTCAATCCTCTGAGAGCTTGAGCCTCCTGAAACTCGTGTGGTTCAAGCTCTTCTTAGAAGGCTCGTTAAAGAGCGCTTGTGCTGCTCTTGTTGTGCGAGCTCAACGCCGCGCAGCTTGTCAAGGTAATCTGCCCATTGCTGAATCTGCTCGAAACGCTTAGCCAAATATTTGGTTCGGTTGTAGCTGCGCCCATTTGCATCCTTAACGGCATGCGCCAGATTGGCCTCAATCGCCAGTGGATCAAGGTCAAGCTGATCAACCAACATAGTTCTGGCACTAGCACGAAAGCCATGCCAGCTTTGCTCATCGCCAAACCCTAGGCTGTACAAGGCTGTACGCACAGAATTATCAGACATAGGGCGGTCATGGTCACGCTGGCCAGAGAACACATACCGTCCACAGCCACTTAGCGGCAGTAATTCACGAAGCATCGCTACCGCCTGCTTGGGCAGTGGCACCACATGCGGTTCCCCATTCTCTTTTTCCTGCACGCTACGCTTCATCTTGGCGCTAGGAATTTTCCAAAGCGCTGCATCCAGATCCAATTCAGCCCACTCCATCATCCGAAGATTGCCTGGACGTTGATAAAGCAAAGGAGCTAACAAAAGAGCTGTGCGTACAAAGGGCCCACCTTTATAGGCGTACATGGCTCGCAGAAGCTCCCCAAAGCGCTGGGGCTCCACAATCGCAGGAAAGTTCGTGCCTCGATATGGAGTCAATCGAGCTTTCAGGCCTTCGGTGATGTCACGTTGAGTATTGCTGGCTGTTGGTAGCCAGTAGCGCCAGACCTGCCGTGCCAACATCAGTGCTCGGTCAGCGGTCTCCACAGCACCGCGCGCTTCCACTTTCTGCAGCACAGCCAGTAACTCCATGGGCTGGATCTGCGCCATTTCGCGATCACCAATCCACGGAAACAAGTCGCGCTCCAGTTGACGATGCATTCGCTAAGCATGACCAGGGCTCCAGCGTGGCACCTGCTTTTCGTACCATTCCAGCGCCACCGCTTTGAATGTGTCAGCGACCCCAGTTGGGTTGACCAACTTTTCCAGCTTGCGTGCCTTAGCGGGGTCGATGCCTTCTGACTTCTGCAACCGAGCAGCATCCCTAGCTTTCCGAGCAGCCGTCAATGTAACCTGCGGATAGCTGCCTAGAGCCAGACGCCCTTCTTTACCGTCCTTTCGATACTTCCAGAACCAGCGTCGAGAGCCTGCAGGGCTGACCTCAAGGTACAGGCCACCTGCGTCCGAAAAACGCTCTCGCTTGGCTCCGGGGGAACAGGTTGCGTTTCGGCACTGAGCATCAGTCAACATGGGGGAACAAATGCTCTTTAAAAAGGCTTCCCACAGAGGGGGAAGGGGGAACAATTAGGAGAAATTTACCATCACCCCCGTCTGTTCCCCCGTCTGTTCCCCCGTCTGTTCCCCCTAAACAGATTGACAGCAGTGAGATCACCTAAGACCAAAAAAGACTATAAGTCATTGATTTTGAAAAAGAAAAAGGGGTTCAATGAACTTCATTGAACCCCTTTGGCTGGCGGGAATTGAAATAATCTCTAAATACTTTGCTATCGCTACATTTTAAAGATTCGATTTAAAAAAGTACCAACATAAATACCAACAATTTTTTGCGCTGCCTCATATCGAAGGATTAGCGAGAGACTTCAATTCCGCAAATTTCCCTTGAACTCTCGTCCGCAAGTTGCACTCACTCTCGCTTCAGGTGATCCGCACGTAAAGGCCTAGCAGAGACGACCCTAGCAGCTCATTGTGACTAGCTGCAATCCGCCGAGAGCACCCTTCACATCTATCAGCGCAGGTGACAGCTCCAGGCTGGGTGCAGCCGCTCGACCCAAAATATCTAATCACTGCTTACGCATAGAGCAGTCATTCAGTTGAAGCTACTGCGGAATGAAAGCCATCTAGGTAAAGCTGATCCGTTTAGTCTTGCTCGGGCCTTAGCCTAGTGCCACTGAGATAGACTTCGGACTCAATTCTCAACATGGGACATGTAGATGCCATTGCTCGAAGAGATCGCCGCGGCGCGAAAAGAAATCGTCACTGAAGGCTACGAAATGTCAATCGGCGAGTTGGTGAACTTATATCGGGACAACGAACTTCAGATTAGCCCTGAGTATCAGAGACTCTTCAGATGGGACGTAACGCGTAAGGCTCGGTTAATCGAGTCTATTTTGCTTGGACTACCGCTGCCTCCTATTTTTGTGTATCAGCGTGCCGATGGGGTTTGGGAGCTTATTGATGGTCTTCAGCGTGTATCTACATTGCTTGAGTTCATAGGAATTCTCAAGGATGCATATGGGAACTTCATACAGCCATCCCGTCTAGAGGGGACGACCTTTCTGCCGAGTTTGAACAACGTAGGATGGGAGCCATCGACGCAGGATGGCGTGGAAGGGATTGGGTCTACTCTCCAAATCCAGATAAAGCGGGCTCGCTTACGAGTTGAGATTTTGAAAGAGGAAAGTGATCCGTTGATCAAGTACGAACTGTTTCAACGCCTGAATACAGGAGGTGTAAATCTTTCGCAGCAAGAGGTACGAAATTCAGTTGGATATATGGTCGACCCAGCGTTTCAGTCATGGCTTATCACGAGGGCAGAAACAGAATTCTTCGAAAATACGATCGATCAGACGCCGAACGCAAAAGAACGTCAGGCTCATGTCGAGTTGGCGCTCCGATTCTTCGCATTTAGGAATGTTGAATATAAAAATGGACTCGATGTACACGAATACCTAGATGCGGCATTAATTCAAATGACGCGAGACGCGCCAATGAATCGAAAAATCGAAGAAGCAGTTTTCAATCGGACATTTGCGCTGCTTGATTCTGCGCTTGGAAGCAAGACCTTCAAACGCTGGGATGGCCAGGCGTTCACTGGTGCATTCTTAATGAGCGTTTTTGAAGTTGTTGCGCTCGGCGTCTCTCGTAATATTGACGCCATAGAGAGGATGGATCTGGAAGCACGCTCTTTATATATTCAAGATAAATGCAAGGATCTTTGGGCGGACCCTACCTTTGTCCAGTACTCTGGAGCGGGTGTACGTGGCACTACAAGGCTCGCGAAACTTCTCCCTATGGCTCAGGGCTACTTTCAACCGTGAGCAAAATTAGAACCCTCTCAGATCTCCAAGATGCGCTGGATAAATCGCTCGCCTGGAGACTTAAAGAGATCGCCTACGTTAAATCGAATGCGATGTCAGCAAGCTCGTATGCACAAGCAGCCCTTTTACGTGCTGGTGTGCCGCTTATTTACGCGCACTGGGAGGGCTTTGTTAAGGGCGCGTCTGAGGTTTACCTCGAATATGTAGCCAACCAACATCTGCGCTATGAAGAACTTGCTAGCTGCTTTGTGGTATTCGCGGCAAAAAAGCATTTAACAAGCCTAGTGCAGTCAAAACGAGCAGCAATCAATATTGAAGCAGTCGATTTTTTTAGAAATAACAGTGGAAAAGCAGCGAATATTTCACTATCTAACGCGGTTGATACGGAATCCAACTTAAGTTCTGTTGTATTCCAAAATATAGCTATATCTCTAGGAATTCAAACTGAACGATATGCTGTATATTCTAATTTTCTGGATAAATCTTTGCTTGAACGGCGCAACAAGATAGCACATGGTGAATATCTAGACATTGATGCCGAAGCGTTTGGAAAATTGGCTGATGAAGTTCTGAATTTACTGCGGATGTATAAAACTGATATAGAAAATTTAGCGTCAACAACTGCATATCGAATTCGTGTTGAGGCGTAGCTTTGCAGGCTTAGAGTCGCAAGTTCCCACTGCAGATTAAACGAAGCACTCACCAGGGATGGACCTCCTCCTGTGGCACGCACGCTAACGGCTTGATGGTGTTTGACGATCCATGGAACCCGTTAGTTACACTGCGCCTAGGAGGAGACATGAGCGACTTTCGAAGATACCGCCGTCACCGATCTGATGGCGATTGGCTGAAGTGGTCCCTGATCAGCCTGGCTGTTGGGGCCGTCTTGTTCATAGGCTGGCGTGCGTTTGTGATGTACCAGGTGAATCACATGCTCCAAGGCATCGTGACCAACTCCCAAGCTGCTTCGCAGCGCATCCTCCAGCAAGAGAAAGACCGCCAAGCAGCACTCGCACGACAACGCGAGGAAAAGGCTCAACGCGATGCCCAAGCTCTTGCCGCACAGCAGCTCGCTCAACGCGAAGCAAATGAGCGTGCTACCAGAAAAGAAGCTGCCTGGAACCAGTACTTCAAGCCATCTCAAAAATGCCGTGATGACCCGGTGACTGTCGAATGTGCAAACGCGCATATTCGGGCGAAGAACAAGTTCGAGGAAAGCTACCGGGATCCTCTGTAAGGGCGGCCAAGCCATCTGGGGGCTTTGCCTACTAAAAAGGCTCACACCTCCAACAGAGGGTGAGCCTTCAATTTTGATGGCGCTGCGTTGCTTCAGTCGTCTTCACCATCACCCGTTGCGGCAAACCTCCCTGCCTCCACCGCATCGCGTCGATTACGCGGCAAGTACACCCCCTCTTGGGCCTGGTTGATCCGGCGCTGGCGCATGCGCACACTCTGGGCCAGCTGCATCGGCTTGATCGCGCGTGACGGGTTCTTCTCGTTGAAGCGGCTGATGGCTTCGCGCGCTTCGACCTTGCCTTCCTCGTCTCCTGCCATAGCAGCCAGCGCGAACTGCTCCATGAGCGTGGATCGGCGTGCACCCAAGGCGCGGTCGTGCTTGTTGATGGCCGCCTTGCCCTCATAGGCCAGTCGCACTTCAGAGGGAGAAAACCCGGCGAACTGACCAATGAGGCCGGCATAGTCCACATCATCCTTGACCACAATCCCGCTACGGTCCACCACGCCATCTGCGCCATAGCGAATGGACTTGAGCGGACCACGCAAGAAGCTGGGCATCATGCCTTCCAGGCCGCGCAGGTAGTCGCCATCGGCCATATCCTGCAAACCGCGCAGCACGTTCACCCCGATACCAGCCACCGGACCCAGGGCAGATGCCATGGCGGACTCAGCCAGGCGCTGGCCCTCCAGACCTTCCTGCAGGTCGGGGAAGATCAGATTGTCCAAGCCGACACGGCCGGAAATATCCCAAGGCGTCAGGCGCGAGAGGCCATGCGACAGCACCTCTGCTGGCTTTTGCCCCAAGGTGTCGGCCAGCATGTTCTGCAGCGCAATCTGTGCGTCAAAGGGTTCGTCATCGTCGCCACCCAGCATGGACGCCACGGCCAGCAGGGTCGACACCATAGGCAGGCCCAGGGCACCAGCTGCCATGCCGTGCATCACCAGCAACCCACCCAGCATCTTGCGGGCTTCGGCGCGCTCCTTGGCCGTCTGCCCCTTCAGCGACTGCTGTGCAGAGCGGGCAAAGGCATAGACCATGTTCTGGCTGTACTGCTTGAACAGCAGTAGCACCCGGGCCACATTGCCTTGCATGAACCGTGGTCGGTTATTGCTGCTGTAGTCGAAGTGGCCGTCATAGGTTGCCTTCACCGCCTCCGCATAGGCACGGTAGTGGTCGCTGCCAGCATCACGCGCCAGACGGTAAGACGCCACAAAGGTCGCGCTGCGGTTGAACTTCTCAGCATGATGGAACAGGAAGCTGGCCCACTTCATCAGCGGCCGGATCCGCCACATCACGCCCGAGTCCTCACCCTGCGCAATGCCGGCCAGGTCATGTGCCATGGTCACATCGATGACGCCCGAGCGCACCGCCTCGTCAAACGCAGCCTTCTCCTCGCTGTTCAGGAAGTTGGTGATGTCGTTCTTGCCCAGCACCGTCTCCTTGCTGGCGCGCAGCAGCGCCTCGCTGGCCTTGGCATAGCCCCACTTGGCGCCCATCACTGGATAGGCCACCAGCGCGGTCTGGGTCAGGTTGACCATGGCAGAAGCTGGCGACAAACCCAAATGGAACATGAAGCCAAAGCTGGTCAAGGCGGTGGACAGCGGGTTACCGGTCGGATTCATGGCCGACTCATGGCGCTTGACCATCTCGTCCAGCACCTGGCGGGCGCGCACCGATGGGTACTTGGCATCGCTGTCGTGCATGGAAATGTACTTGTCCATGTCCGTCAGCTCGTCCTGCAGCAGATCCGAGTAACGCAGCTTGGCCAAGTAGCGGGCACCGTGGAAGGTGTTTTGCGCGAAGGCGCGGCGCGCGTCCTGGCTGAAGCCGGCCGTGCCCTTGCGGTGGATACCGTGCTTGGCCCAGCTCAGATCCGGCATCGATGCCAGGTACAACTGCCCAATCGAATCCTCCAGCTCGGCGCGCTGCTTGGCGTCCATGCCCTGCTTTTCGAGCAAGCCATACAGCTCCTGGATGAAGCCAGAGCCCACGGTGTCACGGTCAGCCACAAAGTCCTTGGACTTGAGCACCTTGCCCACGGTATAGCCCTGCTCCGCAGAGTAGGCACCGGCCAGCGTGCCGCGCAGGGTGTCCGCCTCGGCCATGGTCTCGGCACGGCTGACATTCACGGCCTTGCCCTCGGCGTTTTTGACCACCACCACATACTGGCCAAAACGGGCCAGAGGGAAGTAGACGCCCTTGATGTGCCCAAAGAAGTCGCCATCGAGTTGCTTGATCATGTCGGCCTTGCGTTGGCCGGTCATATCGCTGCGCTCGATGCGCTCCTTGATGGCCTGGCGCACCTGGCGCATGTGATCACGGTAGGAGTCACGGGCGCGCTGGTAGATGCCACGGGCCTCTGGGGTCAGGGCGCCATAGCGGGCCTTCAGGCGCTGCCATTCGGCCTTGTTGTCCCCTTCCACAAAGTCCTTGGCGGGGTCGATCTGGGCCAAAGTAGCGTCGTGCATCAGCTCTGCCAGGGCGGTCTCGTCCTTGAGCTTGCCCCATTCGGTGGCCAGCTCGTCCGCACCAGCACCGGCTTCGTTCTTGTCCGCATCCATGCGTGCCATCAGGTCGCTGTAGCGCTTGAGCTGGGGCAGGATCGGGCTGTAAACCTCTGTCAACTGGCGGCGGCCCAGGAACTGCAAGCCAATGCCCATGTAATCGGTCACCTTGAAGCCGGCCTGCTTGCGCAGGTTCTGCACGGTCATGCCCTTGAGGGTGTCCCCCACCACCTTCGCCACCTCTTGCGGTGCGGCCGTGCGCATCTTGTTCACATCCGCGGCTGGGTTGGTGGTGGTGTGGGCGGTGGCCACGGCCTTGCCAGATGCATCAATCGCAGACAGTACGAAGCGCTCAGCCTCGTTGTAGCTCATGCGGCGGATGGCGTTGGCCACACTGGTCAGACCCAGCTTGTCGGCAATACTGGCCAGCCACGTCGTCAGGGAACGCAAGCGCAGTGAGCGGGTGCCAGCTTGCTTCTCGGCTTTGAGTTCTTCGGCCACAACGGCCAGCCCTTCCTCAATGGCCAGGGCTTCAAAGCGGGCCTGCAGCTCACTGCCAGCAAATCCCATCTTGGCCAGCTCCGCACGTTGCTCGGCAGCCACTGGCAGGCCCTTCCAAGCATTCGCGTAGGATTGGACCCGATCATCACGCTTAGCCAGATCCAGCATAGTCTGCACATACTGATCAGCAGGCAGAACGTTTCGCAAGCCACGATGGAACAACTCATGAAAGACCGTCTTAAGCACATCGAGTTCAGACCCTACTCCGGACTGAAACACGTAAATGTCCCCACTGCGGAGGGTGACGCCCGAATGCACGTCCTCTCCCGCAACGACCAAACCGAGGTCAGCGGGGCCGTGCACGACGTGGACTGGTGGCGAACCGGGGATGCCCCGAAGGGCCGTTTGCACAATCTGCTGCACACGCTCCAGCGAAAGCTTGGACTCGGGCGGCGTGGTGCGGCTGCTAAAAAGCGCTAGGCCATGGTCCGTCTCACGGGTTTCCACAGTCTGGAAGAAGTGGTCAAAGCCGGCGCGAATGGCCTGGATCTCGTCAGCTGTCGGGTAAGGATAGGCATCATCCTGGCGTAAACCCACCGTCGCAGCTGCCTCCCATGCCTTGGGACTCACCACGTTGGCCAGATAGTCGTTGCTGGCATTCTGGTCCTGCAGCTTGCCGATCAGATAGCTCTCAAAGGCACGGGCACTCAGCTCGATGTCGGTGCTCCAATAGTCCTTGGTGCGGCGCTCATCCAGCTTGGCGGAGCGGGTGCGCAAGGCGGTGGCGTTGATGGCACGCATCACAGCGCCAAAGGCTTCGATCATGGCCGGGCGCACGCCCTCCCCGCGCGGAAAGTATTTGGCACCATTCGCAGCGGCCTTCACGTCGCTGCTGTCGGTCATGTAGCCATTCGCACTGCTGCGCATCCGCGAGAAGTAGTTGTCCACGGCATGCCACCACTCGTGGCCCAAACTCCCAGCACCCGTGCGCTTGGTCAGGTTGATCACCACCTTGCCAGGCTCATAGTGGGCCTTGAAGGCCCCCACACCACCCATGCCGCGGGCACCGAAGGCCATGCCCAGCTCACCATTGAGTGACATGGCTTTGGCCGGCAACTGCAACACTGCCGCCAGATCCATCAGCGCGTCATAGGCATCATTGAGCTCCTGCTGACGCTTGCCCTGCTCCACCCAGTTGCCAAACTCCACACCTCGGAAGCCGAAGGTTTCGCGGAACTGTGTGGGGTTTACGTCCTGGCCCTGGCGATAGTCCTGACCCACGCGGGGGCGGTTAGTGTCTCCACGCTCCTGCGGGATCTGCTTGAACACCTCCAGGGACTTCAGCAGCTCGGCCTCGTTGCCGTCACGGTAGGCGCGGGCCTCCCGGGTGGTTTTGAAGGGTCCAGCCAGCTTGGCATAGGTGCGGCCCATCTTCTTGCCCACGAAGTAATCGCTCGAGAACTGCTCGGTGATGATGTCGAAGGACGCGGCCTTCTTTTCCTTGGTGCTGTCCAGGTTGGCATACGCCTTCTTGAACGCCTCCAGGGCAGCCTCTTTGGTTTCCCCGGTGGCAATTTCGCGCGGCCAGTTGCCGAAAGTGCCGCCCTTGGCCCCCTGCTCCACGGCCCACAGGTGCACGTTCTCACGGCCACGGTACAGCGAATAGTGGTGCTCACCAAAGGTGATGCCCTCCAGGCTCTTGCCATGCCCCACCGCTTCATACAGTTCAGCGCGGCCCAGCACGTCCCGCAGGGAGCGGCTCGATAGCTTCCCAATATCGGCCTTCAAGGCAGCCACATTGACCTTGCCATCCAGCAAGTCGGTGGCGAAACTGCGCAGCACCTTCACCTGATCGGCCCAGCGGCTGACCTTGTAGCTTTGGCGCGGTTTGGTCTCCACAGCATCCCGCAGGGCGCGAACCATGGCCACGGTCTCAGCACTGGCGCCGCCGTCGATCAGCTTTTGGTAATCGGTGCTGGGCCAGACCTTGGACAGGGGCTGCGCCTTGATCTGGTCGTCAGCTACGGCGCGCAGATCCTCACGGAAGCCAGTCCACACGTCCTTACGGGCTCCACCAATCTTTTCGCCCACGTCCTCGATGCGCTGAACGGCACGTTGCGCTACTTTTTGAGTAGCTGCTTGCCGTTTGGCGTTGCTGCTTTTGCTTTCCTTTTGCGAATGCTTTATTGGCTGGCGTGCGCTACCAACTTCATTATTGATAGCGTTAGACGGGCTGAAGATGTCCCCTTGGTTGGGATTTGCGTCCGCGTTGCGGTCACTGCCGGTCAGGATGAACTCGGGACGCTCGCGGTCAGCCTGCTCGCGGCGCGCGGCTTGAAGGTCAGCACGGGCTTGCTCGGACTGTGCACGCTCTTGCTCGGACTGACGGGAAAGAACTTCTTCGCGGGTATAGGTGCTCAGCGCTGTGTCGGCTGCTCCAGCCCCCGGCGCTTCAGGTGCTCTGCCATCACTGCCTTGCGTTGCTTGGGTGGCAGACTCATCAGCGAGGCGACGGCCTTGGCCAACTTCTTGCGCTCGGCTGGGTTCTTGGGCAATGGCATCTTGAATTTCCTCTTCGGTAAAGCCCAAGGCGCGCATAGCAGCCTCGGTGGTTGTGTTGCTGGGCTCGGCATCCCAAGGAATGTCTGCGTCCAGTATCTCAAAAGTGGATGCGTCAGAAATGTCGGCCAGGTGCGCCAAAGCCACATCCTCGTCAAAGTCCAGCGATGCGGGGTCTGTCTGTGCGGTTTCCATTTCCGCCATGGCCATCTGCTCGGCAATGAGACTGTCCATCTCAGCTTGCACCGCATCTGCCGAATATTCCGCAATCACGCGCTCACCGCGCAGCACCCGGCTGATCAGGTCTTGCACCTGCACATCATCGGGTGTGGCAATAAAGCCTTCCTCGTAGGCGGCCTGTGCCAGCTCGTCCAGCTGCTTACCTGTACGGCGGAAGATCGGGCCATAGCCCGGCACCATGGCCTGGCGTTGCTCAGTTGCACCAGGAGCAAAGTCCGCACGATGGTCAACGGTCACTCCATGCTTGCCCAAGAAAGCCTTGAAAGGATTGGCGTCATACGCATTGGAGCGGGCGCGGTTGCCGGGAGCGCGGCGGCGCTTTTCAGCGTCACGCCATTCCTGGCGCTGTAGCTGGGCCTGTGGCGATGCGGAGGCGGTCGCAATCGGCGCTTGAACAGCGTTTTGGCCACCACCGTCAAACCCAGTCTCCATGCGGCTTTTCGGATCAATTTGGGCGATTTGGCCCCCGTCAGCCACCACGGTTTCCGCTGCCGCTGCTGCTTCTCCGTTTGCAACAGAAGAGCCCTCGAATGCAGGGTTTGCAGCCCCTGGTGCTGCAGCCACCTGCGTTTGAAACGCGTTTTGGTTTCTTACGGGATTTGCCCGCATCAAATTGGCGGGTGCTTGCGCACGTTGCTGCTTGGAGTGGCGTTCGGGAATCAGCGCTTCCATCGCGCTGTTGTCGGCCATAGCATCCGCTGGTACGACTTGCTGCACAAGGTCTTCAGGCAATGCCGCGGGCAAGTTCAGGCCCATGAAGGCCGTGCGCGCATCGGCAACCCGGCGAATACGGGCAATCTCGTCCTGTGTCAGCGACTGCTCACCAATGTTGCGCAGCGCCTGGTTCACGCTTTGGATCACGCGCAGGGTGTTGGGGGCACCGCCTTCAAAGGCGTTGCGCACCCCGCTGACCACACGGCCGGCGCGCACCCGAGCGTCAATCTCTGGGGTGATGTCGCCGCGATCGACAGGCGCGCTGAGGGTCTCCTGCTGCGAGACAGGCTCATTGCTCACATTCAGTGCCAGCCAAGCATCTTCCAGTTCGCCGCGCACGGCCTGCACGCGCTGGGGGTCCGTGTATTCGGTGCTCTGGCGCACCGCCTGCTGCGCATCGGCCAGCGGGTTGCCGGCGCTCTGATAGGGCACGCCCACGGGGTTGCGGCGGTAAACCTTGTGCCAATCGGCGGGATCGTCTTCGGTCAACGCGCTGGTGGCCAGTGCCGTGCTCGGACGGTGGGCCGACAGGTTGCGGGAGATGGGACCATCGGCTGCGGCCTGCTGTTCATGCTGCTGCAGCAAGCTGTCCAGCTCCGTACGGCGAAACTGGCGTACGCCCTCCGGGTTGTCCAGGTTGTTGATCTCGTCGGCCAGGATGATCGCCTGCGTGCGTTCCTGATCGGGAAGATCCTGGATGCGTTCATGGATGGGTCGCGGCGCAGGTGTGGCCCCACGCTCCATCTCCTTGGCCACATTGCGCGACAGCGGGCCGGCAGCAGGGTCGATGCCCGGTTGGGCCGCGGGCGACAGCTCGGGATCAATCCCTGTTTCTGGGTTGTCGTCAGGGTCAATGGTGGACGCTTGTGCGGCGACTGCAGGGGCGGCCTCCTGCACAGTCGGTTCGGCGGGGGCTCCTGCAGCGGTGGGTGCATCGCTCGGGGTCTGAGGTTCGCTCTGCCGGGGTTGTCCGTGGGCAAAGGCATTGGTGGCACCGCCCAGCATGGTGCCGGCCACACCTTCCGCCACGGCCTGCCCTGCTACGCCCTGCCATGTGGGGGTGTCAAACCCTTCGTTTTGTAGTGCCAGGTTGGCTGCCAGACGCTCCTGGCCACCTTGCACTAACTCGGGGGCACCCTCAGACACAGCGCCCACACCGATGCGGCCCAGCGCAGAAGCACCACCAGCGGCGGCGCGCCCAGCCATGCTGCGGGCCAACATGCCTTCCACGCCAAATCGGGCGGCCAAGCCACCCAACGCCCCACCCAGAGCGATCTGTCCCGTGTTGTCACCGCCATAGGCTTGCGCCTTTTCTGCGGCGGCACTGGCAGCTTCTTCGGTAGCTCCGGCCTGCAAGTGCTCATCTTTCACGGCCTCATGGATGCTGCCCTTGACGGCGCCGGCACCCTGGGCCACGCCCAACGTGGTGCCCACCAACGCTGCAGGGGCGCGCCCACGGGTGGCCAGCATGCTAGCCACCACTGGCACCACAGAGCCCGCAGCTTGCGCAAACGTGCTGACAGGGGCTTCTGCAATTCCTCGCAGCTGCGCGCCAATTTCGCGCAGACGGCTATCCCCTTTCTCGGCAGCCTGGATGGTCGCAGCACGGCGCTCCTGCTCAGCCTGGCGCTCAGGGCTGATCCAGCTTTGCGTGGCATCCTGCATGCGGCCCAGCCCGGCCGACACAGCATTGTCGGCACCCGCAGCATCTGAGATAGCCTTGGTTGCACCCACGGCACCACTGGCAAACGATGCCCCAATGTCCTTGAGGCGCTGCAGCCCGGTGGCCTTGGGGATAGGGGTGAACTGGCTCCAGTCGATTTCCTGCTCTTGGGAGGCCGGCTGTTGGCTGAAGCGGTTGCTGGATTGCGTTTGAGATTCGGCCATCACTTACCACCTTCCACCAATTCAGGCTTGCCATTGCGTACAACGTACTGGCGGCCATCAGGGCCGCGCACGTAAGAGCCCTCATTGGGCTTTGCTCGGGGTTGCGAAACACCTGGCGTGAGGGTTTCGGCCGTGGTCTCGTTGTAGAGGAAGGGGTTACCGTTTTGGTCGTTACCGCTACGCCAGCGGCCCTGCTCTTGAGCGGTACGGCCATGCAAGGCCAGCAAACGGGCGCGAGCGCTCGATACCTGCTCTGGGGTCTGCGCCTTCTCCAGCTCGGTCTGAACCCGATCCAGACGCTGCATGCCGCGCACGCGCAGGTTGTGCTCTTCGGTTTCGCGGTCGAACTTGGCCATTTCCGCCACGCTGCGCACACCCTCGCGGCGGTTCGCACCGGTTTCCTGAAGTTGCGCACGGCTGTTGGCCCCTTGCTGGCCCATGTTCTCGCGCTCAAGGCCAGCATTGGTCTTCATGGCATCCACATCCAGTGCGGCCTGCCCTGAAATTGCGGCCTGGTCAGCCAGCAAGCCTTTCATGTATGCTTCTTGCGCGACATTTTTCTCTGCCCTGGTCCGATAGATGCCATTGGCAGCCATCTTCAGGCGATCCAGCGCCTGGCGCGCGTTCCAGTCGTTGCCACTGTGCACGGCCGTGGGGCGGCGCATCTGGGGGGTGTTGCTGGGCTGAATGCCCTTTTCCATGGCAATCATGCGGTTGGCAAAATCCGTCCAGCTCTCGCGCGGCTTGCTGGCAACAGGGCTGCTGGCAGACGTATCCACCCCCTCTCCGACCACTGGGCCCATGCGCTCGGAGGGGGTCAGGCGCTGGTCATACGTGGGGCCATAGCCGACACGCTCACCGATCAAGCCGGCCGCCTGTGCTTCTTGCACCGTCATACCCACGGGGCTTCGTGCCTGCTGCGCACCTGCTGCTGGTGCCTGTTGCGTTTGTGCCCATGCAGCCACAGGGCTCTGGGTTTGAGCCACAGCGGCTGCGCGCTGCTGGTCGGCTGTGCTGGGCTGGCCGGTGAAGCCAGAGGCAAACCCCATATCACTGGGGCGGTCGCTGAACTGGCCACGGCCATGCTGGTAGACGCCGGGCGCGACTTGGGGCGCAAATGAGGCGGAGGCTTGGGACTCGGAGGGCGTACCCGGTGCCTGACTGCCGGGAGCTTGCTGCGATGGACCTGCGGCGGGCGCGTCTACCGCGGGGCCGGCTGCCTTGTCGCCGGCAGGCAGCGTGCCTGCCTGCGCTTCGCTCACCGGGAAATTGCGCGCATAGTCCGCCCCCATGGTCACTGCTTCACGTGCGGCGCCGTCACCTGCAGCCAGATTCCCGGTGGTATTGGCCATAGCTGCCAGACGGTTCACGCCCGTGCTGATGGCTCCGCCCGTCGCAGCTGCGCGGCCAATGCCCCCCACACCAGGCAAGGCCATGGCCGTGTTGTAGACCTGACGCCCCACTTCGGTTTGCTTGAGACTGTCCAGCATCCCCGTGGCTTGCCGTGGCGGCGCTTCGTACTCGGTATCGACGGGGATCTTGGCAATCAACTCGTCACGAGTGAAGGTTTTGGGCTGCTCGGCGGGAGGTGGTGCAGGTGTCGCGGCCGGTGCAGGTGCGGTGGCAGCAGGAGCGCTGGCCGTTTTTCGCAGTTTGTCATGTTCATCCTCAACCGGACCACCATCTGCATAGTGATGGGGCTTGCGCTTCTTGCCTGTGGGCTGGTGCGTAGCGGCCACCAGTTGCTTCAATCGGCGCACGCCCACCTTGCTGGTGGTGTCGGCCGGCAAGACAAACTCGCCCTTGGACAGCTTGGCGTCCACAGAGTCAGAGGTCGGGGTACCGGGCCCTTTGATCTTGCCGCCATGGGCGCGCAGGTCTTGAGCTGGCTTGCGGCTGTGGGGCACTTGCCCCGCTGCTAAAGCAAGCAAACGCTGTTTGCCTGTCATTTGTGGTGAGGGCATTGAAGGCTCCTTGAAGTTGCTGCATTTCAAGGGCCAAAAACACGTAAACCCCTGAAGATATTTGGAATTCTTCAGAGGTTTACAGGTGGAAACCAGCCTTAGCGGGGGGAAGCACTCACCATGCGCAACGAACAATCGGAGGCTGACGATCGCTGCGCTTTCGCGCCGTATTGGCATCCACTTTGATACCAAAGATACCGGAGAAAATCCCCTCATGCTCGGAGGCGCGCACAGCATTTTGGGTATCGGCGTCGTTCTTGAGCAAGGCACAGCGGTACACCCAATGCTTGAGACCATCGCGCAAAGACACTGGCACCTCTGGTTCGTCGCTCAAGCACTGCGCCTGCAGCAGCTTGAGAGCGCCGCGGTAGACCGTCAGGCTGACCTGGCCAGCTGCGGCTGGCGTGGGTACCAGACGGAGACGTGCCGCGCGGCCACCCACAGGGGCCTCCAAAATGAAGCGCGTGGGCTGCCCCGTGCGCACTTCCCAGTTGCCGGACTCGGCGTCCATCGCCTCGATGCTGGTTTCCGTCAGTAGGCGGCCTTCGTAGCTGGCGCGCTTGACCTTGAGCACGCTCGGGTGCAGGTTGTAGGTGTCCACTCCAGCTTGGACAGCCACATGACACGCCGCAGGGGTGCTGCGATCTTCAATCAAAAGTGCCCGCTCACACGCTTCTTGCACTGCCTGATTGAGGTAGTACACCAGCTCCGAGTCTTGCCAAAGGTAAGGCTCCTGGACATCGCCCAGCTCGGCGCGGAAGATTTCCAGCATTTGCTTCAATCGCATGGCTGCACTCCCTTGGGCTTAGACGGCTGCGCTGACTTCTGCCCAGGCAGCATCAACCTCAGCGCGGGTCACCGCAAAGCCCACCAGTGCCTTCACACGCGCCAATTGCGGTTTGCCGCCTTCGGTGAAATCTGCCTCATTGGCACCATCCAGCATGCCGTTCAGGGCTTGTGCGATCTTGGCAGCGCGCAGCAACGACAGCTCTTCAGCGACTGGTCCAGCGGTCGCTTGGGTTGTCAGCCCTTCTTCCTGCGCTGCGGCGGCTTGAACAACCGGGGCAGACTGCTCACCATCCTGAGCCTCAACAGCGCCGCGGGCCACGGCCTCAGCGACGTACATATCGGGCACTTCCACCGGTTCTTGGGTCACCACAAAGGTGTGGCCACTGGTCAAAGCAATAGGAATCACGCGCTGAAAAGGAGAAAAGAGTTTCTTCATGGTTGGCTCCCAAAGAAAAGGCCCGGCACATTGAAAGCGCCGGGCACAAAAGGCGCTAAAGCAACGCCATCCACTACACAGGATCAGCCCAGCGATGCGGTCGCGCGGCCTTCGGTGAGGTACTGGACCGTAATGCGCACTTCACCCTTGGTGGCTGCAGCGCCAGCTTGGGCAAGCAGTGCCTGTAGGGATTCGATGCCAACGTGCTTGTGGCCGGTCAAGGTCAGCGCGGTGCGGCCTGCGGTTTTCAGGTCCACCGCCGCTGCGGTGTAGCGGTCATCATCTGCTTTGTCGCCCAGCTTGAGCGTGGCCGTGGTGGCACTATTCCAAGGCTCCACCACGGTGATGTCGCCTCCGGTGACGATGGCACCACCAGGCACGTCGATGGCGGGCTCTGCAGTGCCGTAGGCGGTCACGTCAGAGTGCTTGATGGTCAGGATTGCGACTTGCGGCTCCTGGCGGGCTGCGATCTTTTTGATGGCCATGATCTTTGTCCTTCGAGAATGGTTGCAGGAAGGACGGAGCCCCAAGGCCCCGCCCTTAAGCGGGAGCCCTGGTTAAGCCAGGTAGTGGTCACAGGTGAGGATGGCGTGGTCTTCCACGGCACCGGTCACTGCCGACTCGAACTGAGGCTTCAGCAGGCCCAGGAACTTGTCCACGTTGATGCCATGGCGCTTGCCGTAGTTGAACGACTTCTCGTTCCAGTCGGGCAGGCCCAGGTCCAGCATGGCCAGCGCTTGAGCGCCGCACAGCATGGTGCGTGTGCCGTTGACGTTGCCGCCCGCACCCCACTTGGCGCCGGCTGCTGCGCCCTTGGTGTTGAACACATCGCTGTGCTCATGGATCACGGCGCCGTCCATGGTGACGGTAGCGCCTGTGAACCAGGGCGAGTTCTGGCCATCACGCGACGCCAAGGCCACCAGCGCGTCCTTGTAGTCAGGGTCTTTCTTGAGCGCGCCCAGCGTGCCAGGAGCCACCAGAACCACGTAGTAGTCCTTGCCGCCACTGCGCAGGGCGCGAATGCGCTGCTCCTTGGCGCGGGTCACCAAGTCCACAATCATGTTGTACTTGGGCACAAACGCATTCGTGATGTTGGCGGTGCTGGAGTAGTCCAGGCCAGCGCCGGTCCACATCAGGCCACGCTCAGACGTAGGCGCCTTCACATCGGTCGCAAATTCCAGCACAGGGAATTGCGAATTGCTGCTGCGCTTGGCGCCATTCGTCTTGTACTCATAGCTGATGCCCGCGGCGGTGAGCATGGCCAGCTCATCAATGCGCTGGCTCAGCCACTCGGCCAGACTGTTCTTGCCGGTGCTGCGGAAATTGATCGTAGAGCGCTGGTCGGACAGCTTGCCCTTGTTGATCACAGCGTGCGAGATCATGTCCAGCTTGATTTCCTGGACGTGCGCTTGCATCGCTTCTTCGTTGCCTTCGCTCTCGTTGTCACCGACAACACCGTCTTCTTGCAGGTCACCGACCAGCTGGATGATGGCTTTGTCGCCCTTGGAGGTCTTGGTCAGTTCCTTGACCACCTGGATCATCGAGCCCTGGTCCGTGCCCATGAAACGGTTCACGAAAGAGTTGTGTTTTGCGGTGAGCCACAGATCCTTGGCCCACACTTTGACTTGAGCCTCGCTCAGCTTTCCAAATTCGGTGTACGACATGGCAATGCCTTTTGCAGTAGTTGGTACTTGTGTCCGGGCATGCGCAGCCCTAAAGGCGGAGACATGGCAATGAGGCAGCCAAGCGGCCAAGCCGTTTTGCGTCGGGCTATAAAGACGGTGGCGACTTAACGCCTCACCACGTGGCTGATTCGCTAGAGTTAAGAAAGGTGGCCAGTTTCAGCGAGCGTGCTGGCCTCCTGCGAGTGAACTGAAGTTTCCACCCCACCCCCAGGTTTTCACAACCTTAGGGGGGTAGGCTCAAGAGCTGGCATCAGCCACCACGCATGCGCGCCTTGTCTTCCTCGCTCAGCTTCATGAAGTCTTCATCGCTGATGGTGTTGATGTCATACATCGCCGTACCCATGGCGCGATTGCCAAACCCGCCTTGCATCGATGGTGCTTGGGCAGCCGCAGCCTGTGCCCCGCGCTTGACCGAGTTGGCGGCGCGTGGGTCAACAGCAGGAGGTGGCCCACTGTTTGCAGGCGCGTACCGCGGCAGAATCTCATTTGCCACGTCTTGAAATGCCTTCTCGAACGGCTCGCCACGATGCACACGCACCTCCACCAAGTCCGCCAGGATGTCCTGAACCTTCATGCCTTCTTCAGTGTTCAGCCATGGGTTTGCACTCAGGAATGAATCCACAAAGTCACTGCTGGCCTGTGCCGCTTGACGCTGTGCCTGCTCGTTCTTGATGCGCAGCACGGCCTGCTCTTCAATATGCTGGTTGATCTGGCGGCGAATACTGACAGCCTCCTTGGTGTTGCCATCCATCATGGCAGCCGTGTACTTCTCTTCCAGGGCATCCAGCGCTTCGCTGGGAATGCTCTTGCTGCGCGCGGCTTGTAACTCTGCCTGGGCCGCTTCCAGCGCGGCTTCTGCCTGTTTGCGGCGCTCATTAACCTCTTGGAAGCGCGGCATTGGCACGCTGCCCACGTGTGGCTTTGCTTCATCACCAGCGCCTTCGTCGGCGGCTGAAGCCGCGATTGCCTTGAGCGCCTCCAAGTTCACATCAACAGCTGGTGTAACTGCTGTCTGCGGTGCCTCAGTCTGAGGCCCTGGACCATCGCCACGATCCAGTCCTTCAATCGATGCAAAGTCATCGTCGTTTTGCAGCTCATCAGCCATCGTCTGGCCATCACCGGACAAATCTTGGCCTTCAGCCAACTGGTTCATGAGACGGCGGTTCAGCAGGTTGCGAATAAATGCGGGCATGTTGTTCTCCTGTGGTCGGTGGATTGCCTGGCTACGTTGTGCTTAGGAATTGGCAGAGAGTTGTTGCAGGGCTTCCAGCTCCTTGACCTTCTCTTTGGCCATGGCCACGGCGGCCTTAAAGCGCTTGGCGTCCTTGCGAATTTCTTCGGCGCGCGCCAAGGTGCGCATGTCATCCTCGGCTTGCCATTTGTCGTGGTCGCCAGAGGTAGCAATCAGGTTTTTGTCTTTGGCCATGTCGTTCTCCTTAGGGTTGCACGCCATCTGCATCAGGGGTTCTGATGCCGCGATTCATGCCAACGCTGGGGTTGGCGGGGGTTAAAGGGTTGGTGTTGGTGGGCACGTTGGCAGGCACGCTGAGGGCTGCATTCGCATCCACCTCAGGCACGATGGGCGCGGCATCGTGGTCTTTGAAATTCGCAGAGCGCAGCAGGCCATCTGCCAAACCAGACACAGCGGGATTGGCAGCAATCACTTGGCCGGTCTGCACGGCGCTGTACTGCGTCTCCACTTGCTTGTTGGTAGCCTCTGCATCGATCTTTCGCGTCTGGGCTTCAGTACGGTCAGCTTCCTTGGCTGTGCGGTTGGCCTGCGCTTGCAACAAAGCGGCGCGTGCAGCATCCACGGGGTTCGACTCCTGCGGTACAGGCTGCAGGCCCTGCAGGATCTCGTGCTTGTCCTGGAGGTTGGAGTAGCGCACCACCATGGCGTCCGAGATGCGGATGCCGGCCTTGCGCATCTCCAGAGCCTGGTTGAACTGACTGTTCTGGAACGTGACCTGCATGGGCTGCTCAGTGATCACCACGTCATAGGTGCCCACCGTCACATCGTTGAAATAGCCACCAGTCGCACCGTCGTACTGGTTGATCTCCACCGTCTCCACCTCTTGCTTGCCG
This sequence comes from Comamonas sp. CAH-2, assembly GCF_009668305.1. Lineage (NCBI taxonomy): Bacteria > Pseudomonadati > Pseudomonadota > Betaproteobacteria > Burkholderiales > Comamonadaceae > Comamonas > Comamonas sp. CAH-2. The sequence goes on along the minus strand of NZ_VSWF01000001.1, from coordinate 63,787 downwards.
GTGTAAGGGTTGGTTTCCGTGATCCGAAAAATGCGGTGGGCATCGTAGAAGGTCTGGATCAAGGCCAAGATACGGCGCGCCAGCAGCCTGCGGGTGTATGCCAGGTTGTCCAGCGGCACGGCCAGCTGCTGCTGCCCTGCAAACTGCCGGCTTTGGATAGCCACGCCTGCCACCTCTGGTCCTGCAGAACCACGCAGCACATCGGGCACCGTCGCATCCCTGATGGCCTTGTCAGCGCGATCGATCAGGCGATCCACACCTGTTGGCACTTCGTTGGGTTTGATCTTCTGGGGAGGCTTCGCCCCCTTCTTCACCTCAATATGCAAGCCAGTCGTGGCACCGCGTTGCTCCAACTCTCCCGAATCCATATTGGTAATGGAGTTCTCTTCGGTGATCCAGCCGCTGTTGGCCGAAGTGTTGAGGATGTGCACGAACTGGCTCACGGCCTTGTTCAGCGCCTCCTGAGGGCCAATCGCATCATCGACCATGCCCACCGTCAGGCCACGGCGGAAGTACGCGAAGTACGGCACCACCGTGAAATCATCGTAGGGGCTTGTTGCATCGTGCAGCACGCTGGTGCAAGTGCTGACCACCCACTCAATGCGGTGCTGCATGCGCTTGGTTTCCACAGCCCCCTTAGCCAGTGCGTCTGCCAGCGACTCCGCAGAGAGCTGATCGACGGGGCGCACATCGCCCGTATCAGGAAACACCACGCACTTCGTGAGCTTGTAGACACGAATCTGCCGGTCAATCACCCGAAAGCGGTGCGGCCCTTCGGCTTGACTGCTGAATGCCTCAGCCACACCAGCAACGCCGCCTGCACCGAATTTGTTGCGCTCTGGGCCATCATCACCAGCATCGCCAAAGTCATAGCCAGCATCACCGCTCTCGTCAGCGATCTTGCGAGCCTTCTTGCCGTAGCGGTTTTCGATTTCATCCAGGGTGAGCCAGCGCGAGATCGTCACATCAGACCAGCCCTTGGGGTCGTAGGTCTTGGCATCCGGGTCGGGCATGACATCCAGCGGGTCCAGCGTATCGACTTGAATCTCACCATGAATGTTCTGGTCGAAGTTCATCCGCACGTCGAAGTAGCCGCGCTGCTGAATCAGCCCATCGCTGAACACCTGCGTTTCTTTCCAGTGCAGGCCACACTGGTCGGCCACCTGCATAGCCACCTTGGACAAGATCGTGGCCGTGGCCAGGTCAGCCTCACCACCGCGGGGCTTGAAAGCGATGTCCATCCGGTTCTGGATCTGGTAGCCAATGGCGGTATTGACCGCTCCCTTGATTTCGTTGAACTCCAGGGCTGGGCGCTTTTGCCCCTCCACAAAGGCGCGATCTTCGGCGCGCCACTGTCGGCCCCCACCCAAATACATCTGTTCGCAGCGGTCGGCCTGCTTCATGTAGTCGATATGGCCACGGTTCTTGCCGTACTGCCAGCGGTCCCAATTGGCACGTGCTTTTGGATTGCTCATGGATTGCCTCACGCAGTCATGTAGTTGCCACCACCGCTGTGCTTTTTCAGGCGGTCGCGCCAGCTTTTTGGAGCGCGCTCTGCCTTAGGTGCGGGGATGTCGGAGATAAAGGTCATGGCCACTGCGTCCCCTTTGTCTGGGGAGCGGCCAAGCGCTTCGCGGATTTCGTCCTTGCTGCGCATCTGAATGGCTGACTTGCTGCCCATGGTCACCACCTTGTAGCGAACGGCGGTCAGGTCACCCAGCAGCTCTTGGTCTGGTGGCAGCGCGATGGGCTCAGGCACGGTGGGGTCCAGTGCTTCACGCAGCCGCCAATACATCTCGGCGCGCTTGTTCCGAAAGCGCAGCTGGCCAGCCTTGTCCATCAGCCCAGAGCCCTCAGAGCCCACCACGGGTAGGACATTGAGGTTCAGGCCCACCAGGAAGTCCAAGGCGCTGGATCCAATGCCGATCGCATCCACACAGATGCAGGCACCGTCACGGACGTGCGGCACAACGAACGCAGCAGCCGTGGGGCCGTCCTTGGTCACCAACCCGGGCGCGGTCACCAGCTCGTCAAACCACTGGCCATGGCGGCGCGCTATCGAAGACTTGTCTTGGCCACCACGGGAAGGATCGAAGCCCAGCGCGGTCATCGTGCCCTTGGCCTCTTTCTTCTCCCAGCGCGCCTGTGCGGCCTTGACCCAATCCGTGGGGATCAACTGCCATGCGGGATCGACAGAACCCGCATTGAAGTCGCCACGCAGCATCTGTGAGCGCAAGGGCTCTGGAAGCGCCTGCAGCTTCTGCTTGTAGCCCGTGGCCATCAGGAAGTAGTTGTCGTCGACACTGGATGGAATGAAGGTGCGGCTCATGGGTTTGACCGGTTCACCATTCACCAGCACGTCCTCTGGACCACTGACTTCCTCATCCTCGCCCTTGTCGTTGGTGATGTACCAACGCAGCTCACCAGGCTTGGCTGGATTGGGGTGCATCGGATCAAGCCACGCAGCCCAAAAGCGCTTGACCCACTCGCCTTCTGGGTCTGTAGGGGGGTTACCGGCGCACACCACGCGCTGACGCACAGAGGGGTCATCAGAACGCAGCCAGCCGATCAGGTTGCGAAATTGCGTCTCTGTGAAGTGAGGAATCTCGTCAAACAGCTTGGCATCGTGGGGGCGGCCTTGGTACTTGATCCAATCCCCAGGATCCTTGCAATGCCCCAGCTCAAGCACGCGCTTGGACGGCAAACGCCAAATGCCGGTCTGTCCGTTGTAGCCGTCACGTGAGCCCAGAATCTTGGTCATGCGCTCTTCAATGCCGGTCAATTGCACCGACTGGCGCCGAAAGAGAATGCTGTGACGCTGCTTTGTCAGGGCCAAGCCCAGTAGCAGGTCAGTCTTGCCACCGCCGGCAGAACCGCCGTAGTAAACGATGTCAGCCAGCGAGTCATAAGCAGCGCGCTGCGGGCCTTCTTGCGGCACCCAGATAGGCGCGTCAGCCAGCAGCACAGCGTCCAGCGCCTTTTTGGCCTCTGGAGTCATGCCTTTGAGGGCTTGAATGACCTTGTTGATGTCCAACTCTGCAGCCACGGCTTACCCCTGAACGCCAGACACCAGCGATGCAATCAGATCCGGCGTGCTCTTGAGGGCGTTGAGCACCCGCACAGCGCGCTCTGCCTCTGTCAGCTCACGCTCTTGGACTTGCACGGGAGGCAGGTCATCAGCACCGCCAACGGCCAGCTTGTCGCCAAAGCGCTTGGGGGATAGCTTGGATGCGTACCACTTGCGTTGATCGGCCTTGGCTTTGTTGTGCGCCAACTCCAGCGGCGTCTTGACTGGCTGGTCAACGATCTCCATCGCTTCTTCTGCCAAAGAGACGCCACGGGCCTCGCACGCGCGCGCGTATTGCTTGTGGAAAAATTCCTTCTCGTCATCTGCCAGCCACCGAAGGACAGTGCTCATATCCGGCATGCCCTCCATGGAGCACACCTTGCGAAGGCTCTTGCCACCTGCAATCTCCAGGCAAATGTGGGTACCCAACTCTGGGGTGTAGCTGCTCTTGCGGCCACGCTTTCCGGTTTGCACTTGGTTTCCAGCTGGCTCAGCTTTACAGGCGTCTTGGCTTCCCACTTCACGGTTGAAACCGGTTTGCACCTCTTCAGTGGCTACTGGGATTTGCTGGGCGCCACACACTGCTGTCCGCACCCACTTGTCTCTGGCGGCACGCTTGGCGATAGCTGGTCCGCTCACGCCGTGATCTTTCGCAATTTGGCGAACGGAAATGGCTGTGGTCTTGTAGAGCGTCTCAATAGCGCCCCAGTCCGCGTTGGAGCGCTGCGCCCGGGTCTTGATGGGTTCTTGTGTCATGGTCTCGTCCCTCATGTCCTGGCGCTTAGGAGCGATAAGAGCCTTCAATCAAACGGTCAGCGAGCACTGCCAAGCGATCACCAAGGCCCTTGGTTGCGGGATCCACGGTGACACCCAATTGCTCACCAATTTGTTCTTGAAAGGCAGTGGTCCTGCGCAGCAGCAACATGCAGGTGGTCAGCTCACTGGCCAAGACGTTGAAGTCGTGCGTTGTTTGCAGGTTGCTGAGAAAGGCTGCGTCGCCCATCAGCATGCTTCCCAGCATGCGGCGCTCCTTGGGCGTCAGATCAATGCACAGCTCCCCCAGCTCCAGCTTGGAAGTGCCGTCAGGCAGCAAGGTATGAGAGATGGATCGTGATTCCCGATAGGTCGCTACCGGTGCATAAACGCCTGCCACCAATCGACGCAGGACTCCCTCATTGACCAGCGTATTGAGGTGGTCATCCACGACGTGTTGCGTCAAGCCCGTGATGGTCTGCATGCGCTGCCTGGAAATCGCCGCTTCCGATTCATGCAACGAGGCAATCGCCTCCAGAATCCGGGTACGGTTACTCTTGCTGGCGATGGCCCCATCCAGCTTCTTCTTGGCGGTAGCCGCCTTGTTCTCCGCCCTCTTGAGCTGCCTGCGCGCTGTCTCCGTGATGCTGCTGATGCGCAGCCCATCAGCGAAAGCTGCGGTGCCGGCAGCACCTTCTTGCGTTGCACACTGGTTCATCCTTCACTCCAACTGCTTGCGATGGGTGAAGTTTTCTGTTTTCGCTAGGTTTGCGCCAACCTTAGAGGGGGGGACTGGTTTCCGGGCCACCTGACTTTCGCATTTGCGCCAAGATCAAGTCGTCCACGCACAGGTGCTCGTAACTTTGCTCAATCTGCTTGGCCGCCTTTTCGAGGATCTTTCGTGCTCTCGACGATTTGCTCAAGGACTCCCGCGCAAACTGGGCAAACTCAAGCACCTCCCGCGGCCAAAGGTTCGACGCTTTAGCGCCCCCATGTCTCCACAGCAGTGGACGTGGCAGGATCTCTCGATAGTGCTTGTGACTGAGCGAATTGCGCTTCACCCCCATAACACGGGCGATGTCCTGCGTTGTGCACAGCATGCCCTGGATCGCCGCATACTTCCCCGTCGCACGCCTGCCGACCCAGTTTTCCCGCTCTTCAGGCAACGTGGAAATTCTGACCAATGAGCCAAACCCCAGGGCCGCATGTTTCTCAGTGAGCAATTTACGCCTCGCCATGTAAATTCTGAGATCCTCGACCCGGGCATAAAGCTTGCCGTCACGCCGCTCCACAGTGATGCACTTGGGCGGCTTGTAGGCCCAAAGGCGCCTAGCGGTTTCCTGGGCGATGGGCACATACTCATGAACCTGCCGCATCGGCAGCCACTCGATGTCCAGGCCATCCAGGCTTTTGAGACCCGCCATTCGCTCAAGCTCGCGGGGGCTGAAGTTAAAAAGGCCGGCAACGTACACGCCTTGGCTTGTCTGTTGAACGCTATTCATTTTTTTGCTGACTGCAAGCGTTGGCAAAATCCACACACAGACCGTCAAGCTGCCAGCGCCTTCATCTGCTTGGCTGCATGGTGCTTGGCAATCTCTGCAGCCAGCCAATGGACCCCCTTGGGGGTGAACTTGGGCTGCACATAGCCATAGCCGCTATCCGACACACCGGTCTTCACTTCAAAGCGGCCGGCCTGAATATGCTGCTGGTAAGGCGTGAGTTTGCCGGCCAAGCGGTACATGACCTGGTGCAGCTCCAAGAACTCGGCCAACCACTTCTCATTGAGGCACAGCGTCTTGCAGACCTGGCGGAAACCCAAGGCCCCGCTGCTGGCCTGCACATATCGCTCGACGAACTCCACCTTCGGCGCAGCTTCGGCAAGGGCCTGCTCCTTCTTCTGGACTTCAATGGCCAGAGCCGCGGCTTTTTCTTCAGATGCAAGGTGTGCACGCAGGGCATCAAGGTAGGTGGCAGGCAAGGCTGGGGCCTGCTGTGCTTCCAGCTCTTGCCAGCGGTCCACGATGCGGGCTGTGAACTCGGGCGAGAGCTGGGCCACCACCACCAAACTGTCACGCTTCTCAAGTTGGTAGACGCTTACGGTCTGACCTAGGTGGTTTGGAACATCCACCAATGGTGGAAGTTGAATCACACCACGCTCGGCCAAGCGTTCAATGGTGCGCTTCACACTGTCATGGCGTGATTCGACCAGCTCGCCAATCTCGGCGCTGGTCATGGTCAGGGGCGCACTGCCCGCTACAGTGAGTTGGTTCATGTTGACCTCGCTAGGTTTTCGCTATGAGGTCAATTCTTGGTTTGCACCCTGAAATGTGGAAACCTTAGGGGGGCGGGTAGCTTTTACACGCAGAGGCCCAGCGCTCGATTGCTTCTAAACAAACGGCCCAAGCCGATCTGGCTACTTGGCTTGGCAAGCAGTCCTCCACCAGGCGTCACCATCATGATGATGGCCTGGATCTCCATGATTGTTTTGCGATCCTTTTTTTATAGCTCTAAAAGTCATCAGCCAGTCGCTTGGTCGTCACGCCCTGCGTGTTACTGCGCAGTGACTCGGTGGATTCTGTCCAGCGCTGGTACGCCCCCTCGAAGTGCAGAGGTACATCACCGGTTTCTCCGTCACGGTTCTTCAGGATCGCGCAGCCCTTGAGATCGCCACATTCCCCCTTGCGGTGAGTCCACAGAGCCAAGATCACGTCGGCGTCTTCCTCGATCGCACCACACTCCTTCAAGTCGGACATGACGGGTCGCGGGTTTGTACGAGATTCAATGGATCGGTTGAGCTGGGAAAGCAGCACGATGGTGATCCCCATCTGCTTGGCCAGCTGCTTCATGCCTCGTGTGATTTCTTCCAGTTCCACACGGCGCTCGCGGTCACGGCTTCGAGGGGGCTCCTTCATGAGCTGCAGGTAGTCGACCACCAGAGTTTTGATGCCGAAGCGGCGCACCAGCTTGCGGGCCTGACTATTCACATCCCCAAGACTCATGCGATGCTTTTCCAGAAGGTGCAGGGGCAACCCACGCATGCGCTCCACAGCATCGGTGACCAGCTCCCAGTCGCCGTGATCCAGGCGTCCGGTCTTTAGCGCACCCAGCGGCACACGGCCCAGGTTCGCGGTCGTTCGGTTGGTCAACTCCTCGTTGCTCATCTCCATGCCGAAAAAAGCCGAAGGGATGCCATCCAGTGCATGCGTCAGAGCGAACTGCTGGGCCAGGCTGGATTTACCCACCGAAGGCCGGGCGGCCACGATCACCAACTGCCCATCGCGGAAACCGCCTGACAGCTTGTGGTCAAGCATAGGAATGCGAGTGGGCCGGCCTGGCTGCAGCTTTCCATCTGCCATCGCCTGCAGACGATCCAGCAGCCCGGCGGCATAGCGCTCGATCGGCGCGGCCTCCACGGTGTTGCGGACCTGAATCACCCCCTCCAACGACAGCACAGCTTTGGAAATACGCTGCTCCAGCGACAGAGACTCATCGCGGGCCAACTCTCGCACTTCATCGGCCACAGCTTCCAGGTGCCGCTGCTGGGCATGGGCAGCCACCATCTCAGCGTGCTGCTGGATGCCTCGCTTGGGGTAGTACCCGGCGCAGGTCAGGCTGTGTACGTACTCCCAGTCCACCTCAAAGCCGCGCATCTGGTCCATCAGCGTCGGCACGTCGACGTGCTTGCCAGCCAGCACCAGCTTTTCGGCCTGCGCCCACAATTGGCGATGCAGCGGGTCGTAGAAGCACTCGCCGTCCACCAGCGTACTGGCCAGGTCGTAGGCGTCTGCACCCAGCATCAGCACGGCGCCGATCAGCGAAGCTTCAGCCTCGTGGGAGTAGCTGGTTTGCTCGACAGGAAAGTCAGCCGGGTTCATGCCTCGCCACCTGCCTTGTCTTCTCGCGCAGCCTCGATGGCACGCTTGGCCTGCAGACCTTCGCTCGACCACTTGGCCTCTCCCTCTGCCTCCGTGAACCAGAGCCTGTACCAACGCGACTTGACCGAGTTGGCAAAGGTGGCCGGCCAGTCGATGTAGCGCTTGGCTTTGCGTGCGCCAATCGTGTGGTCGTCCTTGAAGCACAGCCACGCCACCTGGGCCATTTCGTCGGTGATCCCGCTGTCGACCATGAACTTGCGGATGAAATGGTCATCAGGAATCGGCTTCTCACCTCGAGCCTTGCAGTCATCCAGGTAGGTCTTCAGGGTGATGGTCCGGTCTTGTTTCTTTCCGCCCGAGACAGAGCGCGAGCCTTCGCGCGTTTCTTTCTCTTCTTTATCTTTATCTTTATCTTTATCTTTATCTTTCGTAGTTGCTACGATTTCTACGGTAGTTGTGTGATCTTCTACGGGTAGTGAAGAAACAAACGCAACCGCTTCATCCAAAGTCTGGATGGATCCATCTTTTGTCTTTGAAATCAATTGACTAAGTGCCGATGTGCACTTAAACCACTCGCCGCGCTGATGGCTCAGTGACAACGCGTCATGCAAGGCTTTTTCGCTTCTTGCGTCAGTTTTCAGTGCTCCAAGTAGCTCGTACTGACCTGCAGATCCTGTTTGCAAATCGCGCACTCGAGACCATGGATTTCTACTGGTACCTACTTTGATTGCGTAGTTACTACGGTCGTAAACGTAGTAAACGTAGTTGGAGCCTCTTGGGTTTGCAGATTCAGACCCACCCTCTTCCTTCAACGGCTGACGCCGCTCCCAGCCTGTCAAACGATTGCCATCAACTACGCGGCCTTGCATAGCCGAAATCACGGCTTCTACCACCTCTTCATCTTCATTGAGGGCGCTGGCGATGTCTTCAGCCAGGATTGAAAAAGTCCCCCTTGATTCGTTCTGAGAAGCTGATACAAGCAACTGAACCCAAACAGCTTGAACAACGCTGATGGATTGCTTTGAGTGACGCGCAATCGTTCGCCACTTGGGGTCTGTTGGCATGTCATGCCAAAGTCGTAACCACTGATTAGCCATGCCTTCCCCCTAATCCAGCAGAGACAAAGGCCTGCCAGCATCTGGCGGCAGCAAACCACACGCCTGCGCCTGCAGCCGGAAGTTCTCCACCAACTCTGGATCAGCACTCTGCATCATCTTGTCGACCAGGTGGGCGTACTCAAGCCAGGTCAGCGCCCCTGGGCCATACACGTCGATGACACGTTTTGCAGCCTGGCTGGCCTCGACGAAGTCCACCGTGCGCAACATGTTCCCCAGCTTTTTTGCATGCTCGGGCGGGGCGTACTTGGCCGCCGTGCGCACCAGCTCAGCATGCTCCGGCAAGAAGATTGCCTCAGAGCCTCGACCCAAGATGATGCGCACGATCTTCTCCTGAGCCTCGACGAATTCGGGGTGCCAAGGACTTGGGTGGCTTGGTGTCTTGATCTTGTTGCTCATGCTTCTGCCACCTCAAACTGCTTCATGCGTCCAAAGATTGCCTTGTGCATGTGCTCCGCGGTCACCTGCGTTTCCTTGTCGAGATAGGACATCACCTGTGAGTTCAACGTGGCAATACGCACGCCATAGCAGCGCAGCAACGCCTCTGCGGCCACGTCCCCATCTGCTGCGGCTTCGTCAGCCATGCGCGTGACGGCCTGGGCCAGCTCGCTAATGTCCCAAGTGCATTGCAGTGCAAGCATGTGGCGTTCGTCTGCGGGGCAGGCTTTTGGTTTCTTGCTCATGCTTGCACTCCCTCCAGCGCTGCCATCTCTGTCACGGCCTTGGTGGCCTCGGTCACAAGGTCGCTGATAGTCCAAAAAACACGGTCTTGGTAGTCGCCCCCCATAGAGCGAAAGGCTTCCCCAGGCTCTCCAAACGTCATGGCCAAAAGGGCTTGCGCCTTAAGAAGCGGGCACTGGATGTTGTCGATGGCATCAACCAGGGAAAGCTCCGCCTGAGCCACTGGCTGAGCGGCTTTGTTCTTCATGTTCACGATTTAGTTCTCCGCAGGGACCAGGATGTTGGATTGGCTGGCGTGGCGACCTTGGTGGTGCCACAGCTCTGGCGGCGTGGTGGCCAGCCAGCGGCGCACAATCTCGCGCCCTACGTGCTCGGCAAGGTCACAGGCCTGCGCATCACCAAATGGTGCTGGATTCGCTTGGGCGATGTGCCAAAGCTGGGCCAGGTAGGCGTCCGTGTAATGAGGCAGCTTGTCGGCCTCAATCTGGAATGTGATGGATGTTGTCGTCATCGCCACCCCTCACTGCTTGGCTTGGGCATCACGCCATGCCATCAGTTCTTGCACATCAAAAACGGTGCAACTGCTGGACAACTTGCGTGCTTTCGGGAAGTCCTCGCGCTCTTTGGCCCAGCGCCAGAATGTGGAGACCCCCACACCGAGAAGACTTGCTGCAGCCTTGGGGCGAGCAGACTGGAACGTATTGACTACAGGAGCACGGCTAGCCTGTTGCGAAACGCTGGTGCTTGCTACGGCGGGTGCTTTAGAATCAGTCATGTCGATTCCTTGTTTGGTTGCTTGGTTTTTGACACTCGAAGCCCTGCCGGTTGCACCCGCCAGGGCTTCACTTTTTTCAGGCCTGCTTTTCATCTTTGGCCTCTTCTGCTTTGCGGCTTTGTTCCAGTCGCATCGTGATCTCTTTTGATAGAGACCGAAACCCGACCTTCGCTTGATCTCTTAGGTACTCCTCCAAGTCATTCGGCAGCTTTACGCTAACTGGCGGTTTGGGCTTTTTCGCATCAATGCAGCTCAAGGTCATAGAATCCTCTTAGTTCAAACAGTACCAAACCGGTACAAGATCGATCTTAGTACTTTTGGTACTTTTTGCAAGTACCTTTTAGGAACCATATGAACGAATCAGCATCAACCATTGGGGATCGGATCACACAGGCACGCATGGCACGTGGCTGGTCGCAGACTGATCTTGGGCGTGCATGTGACATGGCGCCAACACAAGTCAGTCGCTACGAATCAGGTAGAGCAGCCCCAAGACGTCAAACCATTCTCAAAATAGCTCAAGCCCTCGCGGTTGAGTATCAATGGCTAACCTCTGGTGTTGGAGCTATGGATCAATATGGCCCAGGCGCGGGCCATCCAGGTATGAAGCTATGGATTGATGGGGATTTAGCTTTACGGATTCAGACCTATGCCGCACACGCTGGGCTGACGATAGAAGAAGCATTTATAAAAATGCTGGATTTCACGCTTTCTGGCTACGAACCTGCGGGAAATATTGCTGTTTCCCCCGAGCATCAGCATGGGTCTGCTGCAGACAAGATGCGCTACGCAACGCTGTCTAAAAAAGTCAAAGTCCTTTAGCCTTATTTACGACAGCCTTTTTTCTACCTTGGTTGCCCAGGTGCTACGGAAAAACTGACAACAGATGGCTTCTCTAGATGGTGTCCGTCTCCCGGAGTAGAGAGCCTCCCAAAAACCACCTCCATAGCTCCGTCTCCCGGAGCAGTAGAAGGGCCGCCTGCTCCGTCTCCCGGAGCTATCAGCGGCCTTCCTACTCCGTCAGGCGGAGTAAGGTCTCTAATTTTTCAGCCACCCTCTGAGCCCCCAGACTTCGCTTGAGTGGCCAAGCGTGCAAGGGCAGCAAACGGCCAGGAGCAGTCCTCCGAAGCATTGCCACAAGCGACGGCTTCAGGCTGAACGGAGTCATTCGCCGCAAGCAGTCACTGCGAATGTCGAGTTCGTTAACCGACATTCAACCTCGCGCGGCATTTGGACCCAGACCGCCTTGAACTGAAACGCATCCCGGTGGGCGGTCCGCTGATTCGCACGGCCTAGACTGCGAGAACTCAGAAGGCACCCGTGTTGAAGCGGTACTTGGCCTGGTCTTCCGTGATGCCTCGCGTTTCGGCGATATAGAGAATCGCCTGTCGCTTCGACCGGAACTCACGGCCATCGACCACTATCGGGTGTTGGGAGTGCTTGTAAGAAGTGGCGGCCAGGGGCGCGGCTATGGCTTGCTCAACAGACATGCCCTGCTGGTTGATACGGTTCTTCAGTGTGCTCACGCCGATGCCATGTGTTCTGGCTACAGCAGTCAACGAGGGGTAGCTGACCCCGTTAACTGTGATCTCCTTGCCATGCACCCTCTCGATCTTGGTTTGGGTGTTGACCCATTCGAAGTTGCCGGGACCCCAGGGCTCATTAGGTCGCTTCCGGATCAACTCCATGTCGGCCGGCACAGGTGATACATCGGCCTTGAAGCTGTCATAGTTGCCGACCCATTCGGCTACGACAGCGTTAGCGTGACGTTTTTGCATCGATTTCCAGCGTCGGAATAGGTCAGAACCGGCTTCTGGATGCCAGCTACGTTGCCGTACCTTGTCTGCCTCCGGGAGGGGCAGGCCTTTCTGGAGCCGGGTGCGAACGACATGCTTCGCCATACCGAGGCGCGCACTCAGCACATCGGCTGCTTCCTCGATGGACCGAAACGTCTCGTCTCCATACTGGACGATCTTGCCGCCCGGACTTCCTAGACCACCGGGCTTGGCTGTATTGAGACCCTGAGGCCCTAGCGCACCCAGACGCTCAACCCAGAAGGCTTCACGGGCTGGCAGCAAGAGGGGGTCCATGATGCCAGTTTCGAGGGCATCAATATCGAATCCCGCGGCTCCGTCCTCGCGGATCGCTATATGGAGCTTCGATGTCGACCCCTCAGTTGCTCTGCGCACATGAAAGGCCCAACGCTGTTCGACAGAAGTCACTGTAAGGCCGACATACACGGCGCCGGTTTTGCGGCGTATGACGCGATAGATCGAACCGGACCGGTGACTGGCGAAGGCCGTAGGAACTGAGAGCGCGTCGTCAAGGTTCCAGCCGGCCTTCAGCCGAGACCAAACCAGCGCGCGGTCTTCGTATCTGCTCAGCGTGTGCAGCAATGCCGCAACGCTGTGAAAGTGCTTACCTGACTGCTCGGGATACTCGTCGCCGTCATAGACGAAGCCCTTGCGACGACCACCGCCGTAAAAGCTCCGCCAGGTTGCCGCTGGCAGGGTCAAAGCATGCGAGAGGGTGTCGCCAGAGAGTTGGTTGCCTTTGGCCAGTGCACGCACACGCTGCCAGAAGTTTCGATAGTCCACCACCGCTTCTGTAAAATGAGTCGAGTAGTAGGCTTGTATGTTGGTCGACTGCCCATCAATTTCGACCAGAGTGCGGCGTGCTCCGTACTTACGCCTGAACTCATCTGCAGTGAGCCAGAGGGCTTCGTCTATGTTTTCCGAGGAAAGCGCGCCGGCCTTGACAAGGCGCAGAAATCGGGCGCTGAACGTAGCGAGTGACACTGCGGGCGCACGCTCTGTAGACCAATAGATGCTGGCCGGGCCCGCATGGTCCTTGCCCCCATACCTGACGACATCAGGTGCCTTCGAATTGCTTGATCGCCGCCCAGAAACCATCATCCCCCCAAGGTTGCGTTCTATAACGCTACGTCATGGTACAGAGAACGGGCAATGACTGCTTCCCGCCATGCAACGCGATCTAGGGGTTCAATCGCGAATGGCCGCAACCGCTGCGAACCAGACAGTAGTCTTGGAAACCTGACCGACTCTTCTGGGTCGCTAGCTGCCATCTGCCCCCCTGCGTCATGCAGCCACTCATGCCTGCTTGAACTGAATGATCTCTGCGCCATTCTTGATCTGGTCAAGGTAATTGGCCCAAATGCTCATCAGCTGCCTGCGCTGCTCCATATAGTCCGCTCGGTCGTAGGCCGCGCCCAGTGGGCCAGACTTGCCGTGCGCTAACTGCGCTTCGATCACATCTGCCTGAATGCCTGGCAGCCGCTCAATCAAAAGCGTTCTGGCCATGGCTCTGAACCCGTGCGCGGTCATTTCATCGCTGGTGTAGCCAAGCCTTCTAAGTGCCGCCCCCACCGTCGCGTCACTCATGGGCCTCTCACCGGTGCGTGCGCTGGGGAAAACGTACCGGCCATGGCCAGTGAGGGCGTGAATTTCTTTCAGGACTTCAATCGCCTGGGGAGCCAGCGGCACAAAGTGCGGCCGGCCGTTAATCTTCCCCTCAATCGTTCGCTTCATGCTGGCTGCAGGAATGGTCATCATTGCAGCCTCAAAGTCGATCCACGCCCACTCCATGGCCCTTATGTTGCCCGGCCGCTGAAACAGCAGAGCGGAGAGCAGCAAGGCAGCACGTGTCAAAGGCTGCCCTTGGTAACCGTCAATCGCGCGCATCAACGCGCCTGCAGCCTTGGGATCCAGCACTGCCGCCATGTGCTTTACAACGACTGGCGCCAAAGCTCCGGACAAGTCTGGAACCGGGTTTGAGCTACATCGGCCCGTCTGGATGCCATAGCGAAAGACTTGCCCGGACTGCTCCTTGAGCTTGCTGGCAGTCTCCCTGGCCCCTCGGGACTCCACCTTGCGGAGCACGGTCAGCATCAGGGGCGCGGTGACATCGGGCAGCAGCATTTTGCCCACCGTCGGAAACACATCCTTTTCCATGCTGCGCATCCAGCGCATGGAGTGCCCAGGGCTCCAGCTATCTGCCTTGGTCGCGTGGAACTCCCTGGCCACCGCCTCGAAGGTATTGGCCGCGGCTTGGGTTGACTGCATCTTTTGGACGCGCTTTTGCACACTGGGATCAGCACCCAGGGCCAGCTGCTCCCTGGCCTCATCGCGCTTGCGCCGCGCGTTCGCCAGGCTCACTGCTGGATAGACACCCAAGGCCAGCGTCTTTTGCTTGCCACCAAACCGGTAAGCCAAGCGCCAATACTTGCCCGCCTCTTTGACATGCAAGTACAGGCCCTGTGCATCGCTGTGCTTGTCACCGGCAGGCCGGCCTGAGTGCTTGATCTGCTTAACGAAAGTGTCTGTGAGAGGCATACCAACTCCGGGTTGTTGGTACCTACCTTTGTTGGTACGTCACCTACCAACAAAAATACCAACAAAATGATGGGATGGAATGGTATCCAGCAAGACAACGCAGGACAAGAAAAAACCCGCTTCCTCTAGGAGAGAGCGGGTTTTTGAGGTGATGCGAGAGCATCAAAGATGGGTATATGGTGGAGCTGGCGGGAATTGAACCCGCGTCCGCAAGCCTTCGTCAGGCAGATCTACATGTTTAGTGTTCTGATTTTGAATCTCACCCTGTACGCCGCGCAGACACACGCTTCAAACAGGGCCAGCACCCTTGAATCTTGCCCAATACCAAGGTGCCCGGTACCAAGCCAGCTGATGTGAATTCCCTTGCAGCCGAGAGGTATTGCTACCCCTTTGCCCAGCCCATCAGCGTGCTGTTGCAAGGCTCACCGGATTTAAGCGGCGAGTGCGAAACGTTCGTCGTTTGCAGTTAGTTTTTTGAATGGAGATTTACGAGCATCACTCAAGCTCGACATGCACCACACTGATCCCGAACCCACGTCGAAACCAGGACAGCCCCATGAGCATTATTCTAATTCAATCCTAGAAAGCGTGTCAGCTCCAAGGGCGAGTCAATCACAGCATCCGGTTCCCAGGCTGCAACGGAGTCCACACCACCCAGGTAACCATATGAGGCCGCTACAGCCTTCATCCCAGCGGCACGGGCCGCGACCATATCGCGTTCATCATCACCCACATAGATGCATCGATCAGGATCAACGCCCAAGCGTTGAGCAGCTTCCAGCAAAGGGGCAGGATGCGGCTTTGAATGGGCCGTGGTATCGCCACAGATCACCGCACCAGAACTTGTCAGAACCGAGATGGAACGCGCGATGGGCAAAGCAAAGCGCTCTGCTTTATTGGTCACAATCCCCCAAGGCAATGCATTCGCCGTCAAATCCTGTAGCAGAGATTCCACCCCAGAGAATAGTTGGGAATGATGCCCCATACAGCGTTCGTAAGCCCTAAAGAACTCTTCCTTCAGCACATTGAAATCATCGGCTTCCGGCGTGATGCCCAAGGCAATCCGCAACATCCCGCGCGCACCGGTCCCTACGAAAGGACGATAGTGCGAATGTTCCAAAGGATGCAGGCCACGATCAATGCGCAGCTGATTGGCTGCGAAGCCAAGATCAGGGGCACTATCGAGCAACGTACCGTCCAGATCAAACAGTACCGCATCGACTTGATGCAACTTCGGACTCATACGTGGGAGCGGCGCGTGGCCAGCATGTAGTTCACACTGCAATCCTCGTTAAGCCAGTAGCGCCCCGTCAACGGGTTGTGCTGCAGACCTCTGGAATGCGTCACAGCAAGCCCGGCCTGACGGCAGAAACCAGCCATTTCACTGGGCTTCAAGAATTTCTCAAATTCATGCGTGCCCTTGGGCAACATATTCAGTACATATTCCGCCGCCACAATCGCCAAGCCATAGGATTTGAGATTGCGATTGATGGTGGAGAAAAACACCCAGCCACCCGGCTTGACCAGTTGAGCGCAGGCCTGCACCACCGATGCAGGATCTGGCACATGCTCCAGCATTTCCATACAGGTCACCACGTCGAAGCTGGCGGGACGCTCTGCCGCCAGAGCTTCAACGGGCACCTCACGGTACTGGATATTGGGAGTTCCCGTCTCCAAGGCATGGAGCTGCGCGACACGCAAGGACTTGGTCGCCAGATCAATCCCCGTCACATGGGCGCCTTTGCGCGCCATGGAATCCGCCAGAATACCGCCACCGCAGCCCACATCCAGCACCTGTTTGCCCTGGAGTGAGGCCAACTCATCAATCCATCCCAGGCGTAATGGATTGATCATGTGCAGCGGCTTGAACTCGCTCTCCATGTCCCACCAGTGGTGGGCGAGGCTCGAGAATTTTTCCAGCTCTGCTGGATCCACATTGATCGAATCGGTCATGGAAGTGATTGTGCTACGAGTTCAAGACAGAAATAAAAAAGCCCCGTGACCGGGGCTTTTTGACGCAATCTGCGAAAGATTACTTGCGGGTACCGACCACTTCGATTTCCACGCGACGGTTCTTCGCGCGGCCATCCTTGGTCTTGTTGTCGGCCACGGGCTGCTTTTCGCCCTTGCCTTCGGTGTACACGCGGCTCTTGTCGATACCCTTGGACTCCAGGTACGCCTTCACAGCTTGAGCACGGCGCTCAGACAGCTTTTGGTTGTAAGCGTCGGAACCCACGGAGTCGGTGTGACCGACAGCCACGATCACTTCCAGGTTGATGCCTTGCACCTTGGACACCAGATCGTCCAGCTTGGCCTTGCCTTCGGGCTTCAGCACAGCCTTGTCGAAGTCAAAGAAAGCGTCAGCAGCAAAAGTCACCTTCGAAGCCACAGCAGGAGCTGGAGCAGCAGCTGCAGCTGGAGCAGCAGCGGCTGGAGCAGGAGCGGCAGCCTTCACCAGAGCACCGTCGCAGCCTTCAGCGGCTGTAGCAGGCGTCCAGTTGGCATCGCGCCAGCACAGTTCGTTGGTGCCGTTCTTCCACACCAGTTCGCCGGTGCCGTTTTGCCAGTTGTCGATGGCCTTGCCGCCGTCGGCAGGCTTCACTTGAGCGCCAGCTGCAGTTGCCAGAGCGGCGGAAGCAAAAAGGATCGCTACTTTGTTCAGTTTCTTCATGGTTCTCCTCTTGGGGATTAAGCCGCAGCCGAGCTGCGAAATTCATGCACGTCATCAGTGACTATCACCAAGAACGCTGGAAATCATTGTGCCATACGGAATATTCGATTGGCTCGCTAGCCCTGGTGCTTGAGGTAGGACAAAAGCCTAATGCCGGTGAGATGTTGCCCATCAGCAACAATACATTCCTTCTAAAATGGCCTACTTCGTCGTCATTGCACAACCCTGCACCACTACATGACCCAGTTTGCCAAAGAAACCTTGCCTATCAGCCTAGAAGAGGAGATGCGCCGCAGCTACCTTGATTACGCCATGAGCGTGATTGTGGGGCGCGCCCTCCCCGATGCGCGCGATGGCTTGAAGCCTGTGCATCGACGCGTGCTGTATGCAATGCACGAACTGAACAACGATTGGAACCGCCCGTACAAGAAGTCGGCGCGTATCGTCGGGGACGTGATCGGTAAGTACCACCCGCACGGCGACAGTGCGGTGTACGACACTATCGTGCGCATGGCGCAGGATTTCTCGCTGCGCCACATGCTGGTCGACGGCCAGGGCAACTTCGGCTCGGTCGACGGCGACAGTGCGGCGGCTATGCGTTACACGGAAATCCGCCTGTCCAAGATCGCCCACGAAATGCTGGGTGACATCGACAAGGAAACCGTCGACTTCGGCCCCAACTACGACGGCTCCGAAAGTGAGCCGCTGACGCTGCCCGCGCGCCTGCCCAATCTGCTGGTCAACGGCTCGGCCGGTATTGCCGTGGGCATGGCCACCAACATCCCGCCCCACAACCTGAATGAGGTGGTGGACGCCTGCCTGCACCTGCTGCGCAACCCCGACGCCAGCGTGGACGACCTGATGGAAATCGTGCCCGCGCCCGACTTCCCCACGGCCGGCATCATCTACGGCATCAACGGCGTCAAGGAAGGCTACCGCACGGGCCGTGGCCGCATCGTGATGCGCGCCAAGGTGCACTTCGAGGACATCGACCGCGGCCAGCGCCAGGCGATCATCGTCGACGAGCTGCCCTACCAGGTGAACAAAAAGACGCTGCAGGAACGCATGGCCGAGCTGGTGCACGAAAAGCGCATCGAAGGCATCAGCCACATCCAGGACGAGTCCGACAAATCCGGCATGCGCCTGGTGATCGAGCTCAAGCGCGGCGAAGTGCCCGAGGTGGTGCTGAACAACCTGTACAAGCAGACGCAGTTGCAGGACACCTTCGGCGTCAACATGGTCGCACTGGTTGACGGCCAGCCCAAGCTGTGCAACCTCAAGGACCTGATCCAGGTGTTCCTGCAGCACCGCCGCGAGGTGGTGACCCGCCGCACCGTGTTCGAGCTGCGCAAGGCGCGCGACCGCGGCCATGTATTGGAAGGCCTGGCCGTGGCGCTGGCCAACATCGACGACTTCATTGCCATCATCCGCAACGCCCCCACGCCCCCCGTGGCCAAGGCCGAGCTGATGACCCGCAGTTGGGACAGCAAGCTGGTGCGCGAGATGCTGACCCGCACCCGCGAAGACGGCGGCGTGGTGAATGCCGACGACTACCGCCCGGAATCGCTGGAGCGCGAATTCGGTCTGGGCCAGGATGGCCTGTACCGACTGTCGGACACGCAGACCCAGGAAATCCTGCAGATGCGCCTGCAGCGCCTGACTGGCCTGGAGCAGGACAAGATCGTCGCCGAGTACCGCGAGATCATGTCCACCATCGAAGACCTGCTGGACATCCTGGCCAAGCCCGAGCGCGTGTCCGTCATCATCGGTGACGAGCTGACCACCCTGAAGGCCGAATTCGGCCAGTCCAAGCTGGGCGCGCGCCGCTCCACCATCGAGTACAGCGCGCAGGACCTGTCCACCGAAGACCTGATCACGCCCACCGACATGGTGGTCACGCTCAGCCACACGGGCTACATCAAGAGCCAGCCGCTGTCCGAATACCGTGCGCAAAAGCGTGGCGGTCGCGGCAAGCAGGCCACAGCCACCAAGGAAGACGACTGGATCGACCAGCTGTTCATCGCCAACACGCACGACTACCTGCTGTGCTTCTCCAACCGCGGCCGCATGTACTGGCTCAAGGTCTGGGAAGTGCCCTCGGGCTCGCGCAACTCGCGCGGTCGCCCCATCGTCAACATGTTCCCGCTGCAGGACGGCGAGAAGATCAACGTGGTGCTGCCGCTGACCGGCGACAACCGCAGCTTCCCTGAAGACCACTACGTCTTCATGGCGACCAGCATGGGCACCGTCAAGAAGACGGCGCTGACCGAGTTCAGCAACCCGCGCAAGGCCGGCATCATCGCCGTGGGCCTGGATGAAGGCGACTACCTGATCGGTGCGGCGCTGACCGACGGCAAGCACGACGTGATGCTGTTCAGCGACGGCGGCAAGGCCGTGCGCTTTGACGAAAACGATGTGCGCCCCATGGGCCGCAATGCCCGCGGCGTGCGCGGCATGAACATCGACGACGGCCAGAGCGTGATCGCCATGCTGGTGGCCGAAGCCGACGACGGCTCGGGCAACGTCGAGCCCGGCGCGCAAAGCGTGCTGACCGCGACCGAAAACGGCTACGGCAAACGCACCCACATCAGCGAGTACACCCGCCACGGCCGCGGCACCAAGGGCATGATCGCAATCCAGCAGTCCGAGCGCAACGGCAAGGTCGTGGCCGCCACCCTGGTTGGTGCCGAGGACGAGATCATGCTGATCACCGACAAGGGCGTGCTGGTGCGCACCCGGGTCGCCGAGATCCGCGAGATGGGTCGCGCCACGCAGGGCGTGACGCTGATGGCCCTGGACGAAGGCGCCAAGCTGATTGGCCTGCAGCGCATCGCCGAGAACGATGCCACCGGCACCGACGGCGATGGCGACGGAGAGACGGACAACGGCGAGGCACCGCAGGCGCCCGCCGAGTCCTGAACCACGACACCCCACTGCGCAAGCTGTGGGGTGTTTTTTCGCCTAAGATCGTTTTTTTGATAGCTGCCAGCGCTCCCCTTTCGGCCGTTGGCGCGTGATTTGATTGCCCACCATGAAGCGCCCATTCAATTTCTCTGCCGGCCCCGCCGCCATCCCTGAAGAAGTCCTGCAGCAAGCTGCCGACGAGATGCTCAACTGGGGCGGCTCGGGCATGGGCGTGATGGAGATGAGCCACCGCGGCAAGGAATTCATCAGCATCTACGAGCGCGCCGAGGCCGACCTGCGCACGCTGCTGGCCGTGCCCGCCCACTTCCACATCCTGTTCATGCAGGGCGGCGGCCTGGCCGAGAACGCCATCGTCCCGCTGAACCTGTCCAAGGGCGGCACGGTGGACTTCGTGGTCACCGGCAGCTGGAGCCAGAAGTCCTTCAAGGAAGCCGGCAAGTACGCCCGCCAGCACCTGGCCGCCAGCGGTGAGGCCAGCGGCTTCACCAGCGTGCCCGACGCGGCCAGCTGGCAACTGTCCCAGGACGCTGCCTACGTGCACCTGTGCAGCAACGAGACCATCCATGGCGTGGAGTTCCAGCAACTGCCCGACCTGCAGGCCCTGGGCTGCGATGCACCGCTGGTGATCGATTTTTCGTCCAACGTCGCCTCGCGCCCGCTGGACTGGAGCCGCGTCGGCCTGGCCTTCGGCGGCGCGCAGAAGAACATCGGCCCCGCCGGCCTGACCATTGTCATCGTACGCGATGACCTGCTGGGCCAGGCGCTGGACATCTGCCCCTCGGCCTTCAACTACAAGACCGTGGCCGACAACCAGTCCATGTTCAACACGCCACCGACCTGGGGCATCTACATGGCGGGCCTCACCTTCCAGTGGCTGCTGCGCCAGACCGAGGGCGACCTGCACGGCGTGGCCGCCATGGAAGCGCGCAACCGCGCCAAGGCCGAGCTGTTCTACCAGTACCTGGACAAATCGCAGCTGTACCTGAACAAGGTGGATGTCGCCTACCGCTCGCGCATGAACATCCCCTTCTTCCTGCGCGACGAAAGCCGCAACGACGCCTTCCTGGCCGGCGCCAAGGCCGCCGGCTTGCTGCAGCTCAAGGGCCACAAGTCCGTGGGCGGCATGCGTGCCAGCCTGTACAACGCCATGCCCCTGGCTGGCGTGCAGGCCCTGGTGGCCTACATGCAGGAATTCGAGCGCACCAGCGCCTGAGCCTGCCCCGGTGCCCCTCGCACGGGACACACATAAAAATGAGCTGTCGGCGCTTGATGGTTCAAGGTTTCAGAGGCTTTTTCACCTGAACCTCTTGAAACACCTGCGCAGACAGCTCTGAATTTTGAGGATGCCATGAGCACAGAACCGCAAGCCAGCCCCGAGCTGCTGAAGCTGCGCAACGAAATCGACAGCCTGGACCGCCAGCTGCTGAGCCTGGTGAACCAGCGCGCCCATGTGGCCGAACAGGTCGGCGAGCTGAAGAAGCAGGAAGGCACGGCCTTCTTCCGCCCCGACCGCGTGGCCCAGGTCATTGAGAAGATCAAAAGCAACAACCCCGGCCCGCTCAAGGGTGCGCACGTGGCCGCCATCTGGCGCGAGATCATGTCCGCCTGCCTGGCGCTCGAATCGCCCCAGCGCGTGGCCGTGCTCGGCCCGGAAGGCACCTTCACCGAGGAGGCCGCCGTGCAGTACTTCGGCGGTGCCGCCGACTTCCTGTACTGCAACACCTTCGAGGAAGTCTTCCACGCCACGGCCGCTGGCAGCGCCCAGTACGGCGTGGTGGGCGTCGAGAACTCCACCGAGGGCGTGGTCAACCGCACGCTGGACATGTTCCGCAACACGCCCTGCCACATCGTGGGCGAGGTCAGCCTGCTGATCCGCCACCACCTGCTGCGCAGCACGAATACGCTGGAAGGCATTGAGGTGGTGGCTGCCCACCCCCAGGCCCTGGCCCAGTGCCACGCCTGGCTGTCCAAGCACCTGCCGCACGCCGAGCGCCGCCCGGTCGAGAGCAACGCCGAAGGCGCGCGCCTGGCGGCCCTGCACCCCACCTGGGCCGGCATCAGCAGCGAGCGTGCCGCCCAGCAGTTCGGCCTGCACATCGTCAGCCACGCCATCCAGGACGATGCCTACAACCGCACGCGCTTTGCCATCATCTGTCTGCCGCACACGCTGGCCACGCCCGCGCCCACGGGCAAGGACTGCACCAGCCTGGTCATCTCCGTGCCCAACCGCCCCGGTGCCGTGCACGACCTGCTAGTGCCGCTGAAGAAGCACGGCGTGTCCATGACGCGCTTTGAGTCGCGCCCGGCCCGCACCGGCCAGTGGGAGTATTACTTTTACATCGACCTGGAGGGCCACCCCGCCCAGCCCCACGTGGCCCAGGCCCTGCAAGAGCTGCAAGCGCTGTCCGCCTTCTACAAGGTACTGGGGACCTACCCCGTGCCGGCGTGAGGAGGCTGCATGTTTGAACAGTTAGGCCTGATCGGCTGCGGCCTGATGGGCGGCTCCTTCGCCCTGGCGCTGAAGAAAGCCGGCCTGGTCCAGCGCGTGGTGGGCTACAGCAAGTCCCCCACCACCACGGCCCGCGCCCTGCAGATGGGCGTGATCGATGTCGAGGCGCCCTCGGCCCTGCTGGCCGCCGCCGGCGCCGACCTGGTGCTGCTGGCCGTGCCCGTGGGGGCGACCGAGGCCACGCTCAAGTCCATCAAGCACCTGGTCACGCCCGAGACGCTGATCATGGACGTCGGCTCCACCAAAGCCGACGTGGTGCAGGCCGCGCGCAACGCGCTGGGCAGCCAGATTGCCAGCTTTGTGCCCGCCCACCCCAACACCGGCAAGGAAGTGGCCGGCGTGGAGCACGCCGACGCCGAGCTGTACCGCGGCGCCAAGGTCATCCTGACCCCCACCGAGCGCACACTGACCAGCCACCTGCACAAGGCCGAAGCCCTGTGGCAGGCCCTGGGCTGCGACGTGCGCAGCATGTCGCCCGAGACGCACGACGCCGCCTTCGCCACCGTCAGCCACCTGCCCCACATGCTGGCCTTTGCAATGATGCACAGCGTCATCGGCCAGCCCCAGGCCGATGCCTTCCTGAGCGTCGCCGGCCCCGGTTTTCGCGACTTCACGCGCATCGCCGCCGGCGATCCAGCCATGTGGCGCGACATCCTGCTGGCCAACAAAGACGAGGTGCTGGCCCAGGCCCAGCATTTCCAGCGCGCCCTGCAGGCCTTCGAGCAGGTGCTGCACACGGGCGACGCCCAGGCCCTGGAGGCCATGATCACCCTGGCCAGCACCGCGCGGGCGCAGTGCCGCTTCCTTCCGCCCGCAGCCACCACGCCCACGGCCTGAACCTTTGAATTTCACGCATGTACCAGACCGCCTTTCTTGACCTGCCCCACCTGGCCACCGCCAGCGGCAGCGTGCAACTACCCGGCTCCAAAAGCATTTCCAACCGCGTGCTGCTGCTGGCCGCCCTGAGCGCCGGCACCACCACCATCCACGACCTGCTGGACTCGGACGACACCCGCGTCATGCTGGCCGCACTGCGCGAGCTGGGCTGCCAGGTCACGCCCGCCCAGGTCACCCCGGGCCAGCCGGTGCAGATCACCGGCATCGACGGCGCCCTGCCCAACAATGCGCGCGCGCAACTGTTCCTGGGCAATGCTGGCACCGCCATGCGCCCGCTGACGGCGGCCCTGGCCGTGCTGGGTGGCCACTTCGAGATGACCGGCGTGCCGCGCATGTACGAGCGCCCCATCGGCGATCTGGTCGACGCCCTGCGCCAGCTGGGCTGCCACATCGACTACCTGGGCAACCCCGGCTATCCGCCCCTGCGCATCGGCCAACCCAACTTCAGCCAGCTGGGCAATGCCCCCATCACCGTGCGCGGCGATGTCTCCAGCCAGTTCCTGACCGCGCTGCTGATGGCCCTGCCCCTGCTGGCCAGCGACAGCGACATCTGCATCGAGGTGGTGGGCGAACTGATCTCCAAGCCCTACATCCACATCACGCTGGAGCTGCTGGCGCGCTTTGGCATCACCGTGCGCAACGAGGGCTGGCAGCGCTTCGTGATTCCGGCCGGCAGCCGCTACCAGTCGCCCGGCGACATCCATGTCGAGGCCGACGCCTCCTCCGCCAGCTATTTCATAGCACTCGGTGCTATTGCCACGGGCGCTGGCGGCCAAAACGGCATCCAAGTGCTGGGCGTAGGCCAGGACTCCATCCAGGGCGACATCCGCTTTGTCGAAGCCGCCCAGGCCATGGGCGCCCAGGTGACCAGCGGCCCCAACTGGCTGCACATCGCGCGCGGCGCCTGGCCCCTGAAGGCCATCGACCTGGACTGCAACCACATCCCCGACGCGGCCATGACCCTGGCCAGCATGGCCCTGTACGCCGACGGCACCACCACGCTGCGCAACATCGCCAGCTGGCGCGTGAAGGAGACCGACCGCATCGCCGCCATGGCCACCGAGCTGCGCAAGCTGGGCGCTACGGTGGAGGAAGGCGCGGACTTCCTCCGCATCACACCCCCTGCGACGGCGGCCGACTGGCGCGCTGCCAGCATCCACACCTACGACGACCACCGCGTGGCCATGTGCTTCTCGCTGGCGGCCTTCAACCCCGCCGGCCTGCCGGTGCGCATCGAAGACCCCAAGTGCGTGGCCAAGACCTTCCCGGACTATTTCGAGGCCTTCTTCGGCGTGGCCCAGGCCTCGCGCCCCACCCCCGTGATCTGCATCGACGGCCCCACGGCCTCGGGCAAGGGCACCATCGCCGGCCTGGTGGCCGAACGCCTGGGCTTTGCGCTGCTGGACTCGGGCGCCCTCTACCGCATCACCGGCCTGGCCGCCTCGCGCGCCGGCATCACGCTGACCGAGGACAACGCCCCGGCGATCGCCGACCTGATCCGCCGCTCCCGCATCGGCTTCACGCCCGATCAGCGCGTGCTGCTGGACGGCGAGGACATCTCCCTGGCCATCCGCACCGAGGACGCCAGCATGAACGCCTCGCGCGTGGCCGTCTTCCCCGCCGTGCGCGAGGCCCTGCTGCAGGTGCAGCGCGATTTCCGGCGGCTGCCTGGCCTGGTCGGCGATGGCCGCGACATGGGCACCGTGATCTTCCCGGACGCCCCGCTGAAGGTCTACCTGACGGCCACCGCCGAGTGCCGCGCCGAGCGCCGCTACAAGCAATTGATTTCCAAAGGGCTTTCTGCTAACATGGATGACCTTTTGGCGGACCTTCAAGCCCGCGATGCCCGCGACATGAATCGCGCTGCAGCGCCCTTGAAACCCGCAGAAGACGCCCTTCACCTGGACAACTCCGAAGGCACGATTGAACAAGCCGTGCAGCAGATCTTGACCTGGTGGGAGCAACGCCAGCCTTTTGCGCCCCGCGCTTGAGACTGGCACCCGGCCCGCACACCACATTCGCGCCGTTGACGCACTGGTGATGCGGTTTGCAACCCTTTAACCCTGCAGGTTTTGCCTGCACCTCCGCCTACAGCCTTAAAAACGCGCAGCAATGGTGCTGCCGGAAATCTGTAAGCGGGTAAGGATCTACATGTCTGAATCTTTTGCCGCCCTTTTCGAAGAATCGTTGCAACGCACTGAAATGCGTCCCGGCGAAGTCATTACCGCTGAAGTCGTGCGCGTTGAGCACAACTTCGTGGTGGTGAACGCTGGCCTGAAGTCGGAAGCCTATGTGCCAATCGACGAGTTCAAGAACGACCAGGGCGAAATCGAAGTCCAAGTGGGTGACTTCGTGTCCGTGGCCATCGGCTCGATCGAAAACGGCTACGGCGACACCATCCTGTCGCGCGACACCGCCAAGCGTCTGGCCTCCTGGCTGTCGCTGGAAAAGGCGCTGGAATCCGGCGAATTCGTGACCGGCACCACCTCCGGCAAGGTCAAGGGCGGCCTGACCGTTCTGGTCAACGGCATCCGCGCATTCCTGCCCGGTTCGCTGATCGACACACGTCCCGTCAAGGATCTGACTCCTTACGAGAACAAGACCATGGAATTCAAGGTCATCAAGCTGGACCGCAAGCGCAACAACGTTGTGCTGTCGCGTCGCGCTGTGGTGGAAGCCTCCATGGGCGAAGAGCGCGCCAAGCTGATGGAAACCCTGAAGGAAGGCGCCATCGTGCAAGGCGTGGTCAAGAACATCACCGAATACGGTGCGTTCGTGGACCTGGGCGGCATCGACGGCCTGCTGCACATCACCGACATGGCATGGCGCCGCGTGCGTCACCCTTCCGAAGTGGTGACCGCTGGCCAGGAAATCACTGCCAAGATCCTGAAGTTCGACACCGAAAAGAACCGCGTGTCCCTGGGTCTGAAGCAAATGGGCGACGACCCATGGATGGGTGTGGCTCGCCGCTATCCTTCCAACACCCGCCTGTTCGGCAAGGTCACGAACATTGCCGACTACGGCGCATTCGTGGAACTGGAACCCGGCATCGAAGGCCTGGTGCACGTTTCCGAAATGGACTGGACCAACAAGAACATCGCTCCTTCCAAGCTGGTTTCGCTGGGTGACGAAGTGGAAGTGATGGTTCTGGAAATCGACGAAGACAAGCGTCGCATCTCCCTGGGCATGAAGCAATGCAAGGCCAACCCTTGGCAAGAATTTGCTCAGAACACCAAGCGCGGCGACCGCGTGAAGGGCCCCATCAAGTCCATCACCGACTTCGGCGTGTTCGTGGGTCTGGCTGCCGGTATCGACGGCCTGGTGCACCTGTCTGACCTGTCTTGGAACGAAACCGGCGAAGCCGCCGTGCGTAACTACAAGAAGGGCCAAGAAGTCGAAGCCATCGTGTTGGGCGTGGACGTCGAGCGCGAGCGCATCTCCCTGGGCATCAAGCAGCTGGACAGCGACCCCTTCACCACGTTCGCTACCGTGAACGACAAGGGCCAGATCGTGACCGGCAAGGTCAAGACCGTGGACCAGCGTGGCGCTGAAATCGATCTGGGCGACGACATCGTGGGTTACCTGCGCGTGTCCGAACTGTCCCGCGATCGCGTGGAAGATGCCCGTTCCGTGCTGAAGGAAGGCGACGAAGTGACCGCCGTGGTGATCAACGTGGATCGCAAGACCCGCAACATCCAGCTGTCCATCAAGCAAAAGGACATGGCTGAGCAGCAAGAAGCCATGGCTTCCCTGTCGGCCCAGTCCTCCAAGGAAAATGCCGGCACCACCAGCCTGGGCGCCCTGCTGCGCGCCAAGCTGGACGCTGACAAGTAAAGTCTGCACCTGATTCACAGGTAGCAAGACCCCGGCGGGCGCTGTCACGGCGCCCGCCGTCTTTTCCAGGTACTGCTTGGGATAATTGCTTCATGACCCGATCTGACTTAGTTGAAGAGCTGGCCGCACGTTTTGCCCAACTCACACAGCGCGATGCCGAGCACGCCGTCAAAACCATCCAAGATGCCGTGAGCGATGCCCTGGTGCATGGCCAACGCATCGAGATCCGTGGCTTTGGCAGCTTCTCCGTGTCCCGCCGCCCTGCGCGCATTGGCCGCAATCCCCGCAGCGGTGAATCGGTCCACATCCCCGAAAAGCGGGTGCCGCATTTCAAACCCGGCAAGGCCTTGCGCGAAGCCGTGGACTTCCAGGGCACACCTGCGACCACCCCGACCGCAGACTGACGTCCTGCGCACGACATCCCCACCAATTGCCCGCCTGCCGCCCTGTGCGCCTAAAATCCAGGGCAACAAGGAAGGGCTCGCATGAAATACCTGCTGTGGCTGCTCAAGGCGGCCATTTTTTTCACCCTGTTCGCCTTCGCGCTCAACAACCAGCAAACCGCCACCGTGCACTTTTTCTTTGGCACGCAGTGGCAGGCACCGCTGGTACTGGTGGTGCTGGCGGCCTTTGTCGGCGGATTGATCGCCGGCGTGTTGGTGATGGTGCCGCGTTGGTGGAAACAGCGCAGCACGGCCGCCAAGCTCAGCCAGACCGCGACCGAACCCGAAACGCAGGCCGCAGCGCCCGCCCCCGCCGAACCACTCCCCCCGACGATCCATGGAATTTGACCTCAGCTGGATTCTGCTTGGCCTGCCGGTGGCCTTCGCCCTCGGCTGGCTGGCCTCGCGCATGGACTTGCGCCAGGTGCGCCAGGACAACCGCCAGGCGCCCAAGGCCTATTTCAAAGGCCTGAACTTCCTGCTCAACGAGCAGCAGGACAAGGCCATCGACGCCTTCATCGAAGCCGTGCAGAACGACCCCGAGACCGCGGACCTGCACTTCGCCCTGGGCAATCTGTTCCGTCGCCGCGGTGAATACCACCGCGCCGTGCGCGTGCACGAACACCTGCTGTCGCGCGCCGACCTGGGCAAGGACGACCGCGAACGCGCCCAGCACGGCCTGGCCCAGGACTTTCTGAAGGCGGGCCTGCTGGACCGCGCCGAAGAAGCGCTGCGCCGCCTGGAAGGCACGGCCTACGAGGCCGAAGCCCGCCTGGCCCTGCTGGCCATCTACGAACGCTCGCGCGACTGGGTGCAGGCGGCCGAGATCGCGCGCCGCATGCAGGCCGCCAACCAGGGCGACTTCAGCGGCCGCCTGGCGCACTACCTGTGCGAACAGGCGACCGAGCAGGCCAGCCACGCCCAGCTGGACACCGCAAGCCAGCTGCTGCACGAGGCCGTGCGCACGGCCCCGCAGACCCCACGCCCACGCATCGAGCTGGCACGCATCCAGCACCGCCTGAGTCAGTCGCACGACGCCTGGAAGACGCTGGAGGAACTGGCCCAGAGCACGCCCCAGGGCCTGCCACTGGCCGTGCCGCTGATGCTGGAGGTGGCGGCCGCCACGGGCCAGCAGGCAGCAGCAGCGCAACTGCTGCGCGCACGCTACGCCCAATCGCCCTCGCTGGATCTGCTGGATGCCCTGGTGGCGCTGAACACCACGCCCACCGAAGGCCAGGGCGATCGCCGCGACTGGTACGTGCACCACCTGGGCCTGGAGCCCTCGCTGGTCGCAGCCACCAAATGGCTGGCCGGTGAACCCCTGACGCACGAAGAGCACCACCCCGTCGTGCAAAAGGCGCTGGAGCACGCCAGCAAGCCCCTGAGCCGCTACCGCTGCGCCGCCTGCGGCTTCGAGGCCCGCCAGCATTTCTGGCACTGCCCGGGCTGCCAGAGCTGGGACAGCTACCCCGCACGCCGCGTCGAAGAGCTGTAATCCGCCCCATCACCCGACAAGAAAAAGAGAGCTGTTCGCGCTGGCATCACGTCCATTTCAGATACAAAAGCATCTGAAACCGTGAAGCAACCAGCGCAGGCAGCTCTCTTTTTTTCAGCGTTCACACGCAGTGATTGTGCGTATGCTGCTGCCATGGAACGCCCCCTCACCCTGCTCATCGTCTACCACACGCACACCGGCGGCACCCGCCAGATGGCCGAGGCCGTGCGCCAGGGCGCGCAGCAGGCACAGCCCGAAGTCGATGTGCGCCTGCTGCACGCCCGCGACGCCGGTCCGCAGGATGTGCTGCAGGCCGACGGCTATGTCTTCGCCACCCCGGAGAACCTGGCCGCCATCAGCGGCCTGCTGAAGGATTTCTTCGACCGCAGCTATTACGCAGTCCTGGACCGCATCAATGGCCGTCCCTACGCCACCCTGGTCTGTGCGGGCAGCGACGGCAGCAACGCCGCCCGCCAGATCGCCCGCATTGCCACGGGCTGGCGCCTCAAGCCCGTGGCCGAGCCCCTGATCGTCTGCACCCACGCCCAGACACCCGAGGCGATTGCTACCCCCAAGCAACTCAGCGCGGCCGCGCTGGAACCCTGCCAGGCCCTGGGCGCAGCCCTGGCCAGCGGCTTGTACCTGGGCATTTTCTAGCCCATCTCCACCCCATCCCCAGGCCATCGACCGCACGATGGCCCACAGCGCCAGCCACTGGGCGCCACGCCCGCCGCACTGGTGCATAGTCACACCCCATGCAATCGAACACCTTTTTTGCACCCCACCTGCGGCTGGTCGGCATGGCCGTGCTGTGGGGCGCTTCCTGGCCTGCGGGGCGCATCATCGCCCAATCCATGCCCCCCCTGGCGGGCGCCTGCCTGCGTTTCGCACTGGCTGCGCTGGTGCTGATTCCCTGGATGTACTGGGCCGGCGGCTTTGCCCAGCTGCGGCACTGGAGCCCCCAGCGCTGGCTGGGTATGCTGGCAGCCGGTGCTACCGGCGTCTTTGGCTACGCGGCGTTCTTTCTGTCGGGCCTTCAGCACCTGCAGGCCGGCAAGGCGGCCCTGGTGATCACCTTGAATCCGGTCATGACCTTGCTGATGGCCGCCTGGCTGTTCAAGGAACGCCTGAACCCCACGATTGCCATCGGCATGCTGCTGGCGGTGGTGGGTGCGGTGGTCGTGATCTCGCACGGGCAGCCGCTGGGCATCCTGCAAGGCAGCATCGGCCTGGGCGAGCTGCTGATTCTGGGCTGCGTGGTGTGCTGGGTGCTGTACACCCTCATCGGCCGCTGGATGCTGACCGGCGTGGACGCCCTGTCCACCACCGCCGTCACCAGCACCATCGGCGCCGCCATGCTGCTGGCGGCCAGCCTGATCGTCGAAGGCCCTGGCAGCCTGGGCCTGGTCTGGCACAGCGATGGCACCGCCTGGGGCGCCCTGCTGTTCCTGGCCTTTGGCGCCACCGCGCTGGCCTATGCCTGGTACTTCGACGGCGTCAAGACCCTGGGTGCGGGCGCGGCCTCGGGCTACATCACCCTGGTGCCACTGTTCGGCGTACTGATCTCGGCACTGCTGCTGGGCGAAACCATCGATACACCCATGCTGGTGGGCGGCGCCATGGCGATTGCCGGCACCGCGGTCATGACCTGGGGACGCCGCTAACCGCTGAGGCCTTGCACAGCGCCAGCCCGGGCGCTGCGCACGCACATCCAAGTCGTGCACACCAGACGCAAGGCAGCAAAAACGAAAGGGCTAGATCTTGCGATCTAGCCCTTCAATTTTGGTCGGAGCGGCGGGATTCGAACTCGCGACCCTCTGCTCCCAAAGCAGATGCGCTACCAGACTGCGCTACGCTCCGACAAGCTAAAAGTATAACTGATTTTTTCGGCACCAAAAAAACTGCGCCGCACTTTGGCACCCCTCATCGATGGGCGCACCGCGATGCCTTGCGGCTTGGCTGCATGCTGGTCTGTACCTGCCCGTGATTAAGGAGCGGCTCCACCGTCGCCCGGACATGCCCGCGCCTGCCGGGATCACCCAACCAAGGTGCCGCAGGCCTGTACTTCCGGCCCCACCCCATCGATTGCCCGCGCACCTGCCCAGTCACAGTGGTTAGGATGGCAGTTTTGCCTCTAGAAGGTCTGAGCCTGTGTCTGAAACTTACCTCGGGAGCTGCTTTTGCGCAAAGGTCCGCTACGCCTTGCACTCAGCCCCCCAAGCGGTCACCCACTGCCATTGCAGCCAGTGCCAGAAAAGCCATGGCGCAGCCTTTGCGACCTACGGCGCCGTTCCGCGCCACGACTTGCACATCACCGCCGGTGACACAGACCTGCGCGCCTATGCGTCGTCGGCCACGGTGTGGCGCCAGTTCTGCGGGCATTGCGGGTCCCCGCTGTTCTGGTCCCGCACCCATGGCGACTGGAGTGACTGGATCTGCATCGCCCTGGGCACGCTGGACTCAGCGTTCACACCCCAGCGGCAAAAGCACGCGCACTTGGCCTCCAAGCCCACCTGGTCCAACTTTGGCGCAGCGTGTGCGCACGGGGAGTGACGCCATGACCGGTTTCCCAACACCATCCCGCCGCCAGCTCCTGCAGTGCACCGCAATGTGGATGGCGGCGTGCAGCGGCTTCAGCGGCCAGGCCGTTAGGGCCCAAGACCTCGCCAGCCCTGTCGGTACCTACCAGCTCCAGGGGGTGAGAGAAATGGTTTCTGCCATCCAGCTGCGCGCCGATGGCTCCTACAAGTTTGTCCTCATCTATGGATCGGCGGACGAAACCGATATAGGAACCTGGGAAAAACGGGGCCAGCAGATTGTGCTGAACTCCACAGCGCCCTCCACGGATCCGCAGTTCGAACTCGTCCGCTCCAGCCAGGCCAGCCACCCCGGTGCACGCGTCGTATTCCAGGAGGAAGGCACGCCCGTGGCGTCCTACATCACCAGCGTTCACTTTGAGTCGGACGGGCAGGCGTTCACGGCCGACCACCTCACCCAGGATTCCCTGGAGGCCGGGGACGTTGCGCTCCCGATCGACAGCATCCACCTGAGCCTGCACGGAGTGTTCAGGCATTACCCAGAGACCATCTTGGTCCCGGCTCACCCCACCCACAACCACTTCACGGTGCGGGCCCGCCTCGGCAATTACGGCGCAGTGCGCTTTGACCAGGCGGCGCTTCAGCTGACGGGTCATGCGCTGACCTTGACGCTGCCCCACGCCACGCAAGAGTTCACCTACGTGCGACGACAGAAAGCCCCCTAGACAACCCGCAGATCCTGGCCAGGCCATGGTGGCCTAGCCAGGCGATGCCGTTCAGGCCACCTGTTTGGCGTTGCGGTCGGGCGCCACCACCACACAGTTGCGCCCCCGTCCCTTGGCGTCATACATGGCCAAATCGCTGCGCCGCATCAGGGAGGACAGGGTTTCATTGCCATCGGGCGCAATCGCGATGCCGATGCTGACGGTCGGCGCCACCACGTCATCGTCCAGCGGGCAGCGCACCTTGGCCACGGCCATGCGCAAGCGTTCCGCCGCCGCCATCGCCGCGTCCAGCGCTGTCTGCGGCATCAGCACGGCGAACTCCTCACCGCCCAGGCGCGCCAGACAATCGCTGGTGCGCACCATGTCCACAAACACGCTGGACACGGCCTTGAGCACCTCGTCACCGGCCAGATGGCCGTAGGTGTCGTTGATCTGCTTGAAATGGTCAATATCCACCATCAGCAGCGCAACCGGCTGCTGGTAGCGTGCATGGCGCTCCAGCTCATTGCGCGCCGTGGTGATGAAGTGGTCACGGTTCTTCAAGCCGGTCAGCCCGTCGGTCTTGAGCTGCTGCTCCAGTTCGCGGATCAGTTCGCTGTTGCGCTCGCGCAGCACCAGGGTTTCCGTCGAACTGGCATGAATTTTCAAACCGACCATGAGCATCAAGGCGATGTAGAAGATGCCCAGCAGCGCCAGGCCGGCGCTGAAGAGCGTGCCATCCAGCACAGGTGGCGCCACCAGGGCCACCGTCGGCGCCACCAGATCGGACATCAGCAGCCGGCGGTGCGGGTTGCTCATCACCACCGTCAAAGAGATCAGGCCCACATGCACCAGCATCACAAACATCAGGCTGGTCAGATTGCCGGGCACATAGGCCCACATCACGATGGACGACCACATGACCATGTGAACGCCGTGCGCCCAGGCGATGCGGCGCACCCACACGGTCTCATCGAGTGGCTTCGCAGTACGGCGAAACTGCAGGTAGACACAGGTGTACACCGCAATCGCCACCAGCTCCAGCCCCGCCCACAGCACCGCCTGCCAGACCGGCACCCACAGCGTCAGCAACGCCGCGACCACCAGCGTCAACGGTGGCGCCAGGTAGCGATCGTGCAAATGGTTATCGATGTAAAGGCTGAGCTGGTGCCATCGCACACGGGCCTGCTGGGCGTCTTTCATAGCTCTCCCGAAGGTGCCCGCACCACCGCCGGTGAGAGCTGTATACAAAAATCAACCCACGATGCTAGCGCATCGACGCTTTCCAGCCTGCACCGCCAATCGCATGGCCAGGTGTACGTGGAACCTCTATCACACAGTCCCCGTCACCGCCCACCGGCTACGCCTAGACCTGCGGTGTTGTCATGGCCCACCAGCGAATTTCTTTTTTGATAGCTGCTAGCGCAGACTAGATGAGCGCTAGATGCCAATTTCTCTCCAATCTTTGGACCTCCTCCTGGAATCCCGTTGCAATTCCAGTGCAGCACTTTGGACTATCCGCCGGGCCTTGGTGCACCAGCACGCTAAATTGCTCCGCATAAATTCCCGCCCTCCTTGGACGGCGTGCGCGACGCAGTGCTCGCCGAGCACACATAAGGCATCGTCTTGATGCCCGTCGCACACGCAGGGGCGCAGCATGCAGCACTGCGCCAGCAAGGACCGTGCCGGCACAGCGCCTCCCACGCATGGACTGGCGCTCGGCGTGGGGTGGAATGCGCCCTGCACCGACAGGCACAACGCAGGGGGGCTTGGAAGATGGGCCGAGGCTGAAGACCCGCTGCGGTATCCACCATGCACTTCACCGCAGCCACCGGGAGCAACGTCATGCTCGACGACAACGCAGATTTCAAGACCATCAACCACGCCCACCCGCACATCGGGAAGCAGCTGCTGGCTTTATGGGGGCAGCCGGGGTTCCTGCCCTACATGCAATCGCTCACACGTGATGACCGCCCGAGCGTGCGACAGGGCTTTGCCGACAATGTGTTCCTGGCCTTGCACAGGCTGTCGGAACAACACCGGCGCGCCTACCCCGACTACCGGCTGGAGAGCAAATACGACCCCTGGGCGACCTCGGTCGGCACACCCCACACACGCTGAACGCCCCGCACTCAGTGGCCCAGGCAAAAGCCTCCGGCACAAATGGAAATCATGGACGGCATCGGCGGCATGGGCCGGTCCTCTTCCAGCTGCGCGGTGGCGGGTGGTGGAGTGCTGGGCGGTGCGACCGCACTCTCCAGAGGGGGTGTCCTCGGACGGACATCGGCTGGCGGCTCAGCAGGATGCCCCTCGCTGGCGAGCAGGTCGTTGCCATCACTTGGTTGCGTCGGCGAAGCCTGCGCCGGCACAGCCCGCGAAGCGGGCGCCACGCGGCGCGGCGGCTGGGGCTGCGTCGGACGCACCCGCTCCTCCCAGGCCGAGTTTTTGTGCAGAACCGCGCCATCGTAGACGCAGGGTTTGTCGGTGAAGATCGGACCCTCAGGTCCTGGACATCGCCACACCTGGGCAGATGCAGCGCCATGCCACGCCAGTAACGCACAGCAGGCCAAGCGCGATAACCAGCGCATACCAATTCCTCCTGCGCAAATTGTAAGAAAAAACTTACAAAGTGACGCAGCAAAAGATGGGGACGACCTTGACGCAAGGCATGCACAGCCTGCTGCTACCAGGGCGAACGCCCCGGCATGGATGCCTGACCGGGCCACAGCGTCAATGCCGCCCCCAGCCATAAAGGCGGAAAACCTACGAGCACGGCCAAGACCACCGCCGTGCCGGAAGCCCCGTCAGCCCAGCGCAGCAGCAGCACCACTACCAGCGGCACCATCCCCACCACCACCAGCCCGCGGACGGCATTCTGCCGCGCGCGCCCACTCAGTTTCTGGGCCAACCAGCGCACCAGCCCCCGGCCCAGTACCGAAGCCAGAATAACCACCTGGGCCACACCGAAAAGAAAGACGAGTGCGAAAAAGGCTGGTCCGTCGCCACCACTGGGGTTGGCCTCCAGGTCCTGCAACGCCAGGACCACCCAGACGACCTGCAGCACCGCGACCACGGCCAGCGCAGCGCCAAATTGACGCTGCCCGGGAAGCAATGCAGGCAGCGAACACCCCAGCAGCAACAGCACAATGACAGCCGCTGGCATGGATTCAGGCACGACCCTGGTCAGCAGGGTCTGGCGTATCGCCGCGATCCGCAAGCCAGCGCATGAAGTCCACGCCACTCATGGCCTTGGCAAAAAACCAGCCCTGCGCCTCTTTGAAGCCCAAGTTGGCCAGCCACTGCCGCTGATCCTCCTCCTCCACCCCTTCTGCAATCAGCTCCAGACCCAGCGCATCCGCCATGGCCGCAATCGCACGAACAATCGCCTGGTCCGACGGCGTCGTCACCACATCGTGCACAAAGGCGCGATCCACCTTGAGCCGGTTCAGGGGCAGCAGCTTGAGCATGGACAGCGAGGAGTAACCCGTCCCAAAGTCGTCGAGGGCAATTTGAATGCCCAGGTCAGCAATGCGGGTCAGGCGCTGCTCCACCTGCGGCACACGCTGCAGGGCGGTCTCGGTGACTTCAATCTCCAGATCCTGGGGTTGGAGGCCAGCCTCCTTGAGTTCGCGGGCCAGCACATCGATGAACGTATCGTCCTGCAACTGCAAGGCCGACACGTTGATGGCCAGCCGCCCTTGCACCAGTCCCGCCCGGCACCATTCGGCCCAGGTGGCCAGCGATTGGCGCAATACCCAGGTTCCCAGGGGGCGGATGATCCCACTCTCTTCAGCCACGGGGATGAAGCGCTCTGGCCCCACCTGCCCCAGCTGCACCGAGGTCCAGCGCAGCAGGGCCTCCGCTCCCACCACACGCCGCCCGTCCAGCGACACCTGGGGCTGCCAATGCAGACTCAGTTCACCGTTGAGCATGGCCTGCAGCAAACCCTGCTCGATCGCCAGCCGTTCATTCGCCACTTCGGCCATGCGGGGGTGATAGCGCTCAAAGCGATTGCGCCCCGCGGTCTTGGCGGCATACATGGCGATATCGGCGCTGCGCAGCAAGGAGTCGGCCGTGTCCCCGTCTCGCATAAAGACAGCCACCCCGATGCTGGCAGACACCTGCACCGACGAGCCGGGCACCAGATCCAGGGGAATCTGCATGACCTGCAGCAGGCGGTCTGCCAGCCCTTCGATATCGCTGTCGTGCGCGCAATGCACCAAGAGCACAAATTCATCCCCGCCCAACCGGATCGCCTGATCCCCCTGCCGCAGCACCCCCCGGATGCGATCGGCCACCACCACCAGCAGCGAATCCCCGACTTCATGGCCCAGGCTGTCATTGATCACCTTGAAGCCATCCAGGTCGATGAACATCAAGACCCACTCGGCCTCGTCGTCGGGCTCGGCGGCCGGCAGATTGGCCAGGACCTCTCGCAGCTGGTTGCGGTTGCCCAGGCCTGTCAGGGGATCGTGGTACGCCAGGTGGCGCACCCGGCTCTCAGCCATGCGCAAGGCGGAAATGTCCGTGAAGGTCAACACCCGGTGCGTCACATTGCCGGAGTCATCGCGCACAGGGGCCACGTGCTCCCAGGCAGGGAAGCTGGTGCCATCGTGGCGCAGGCAAACGACTTCGGCGTGACCGAGAAAGTCAATCGGCGTTCCGTTCAGCAGCTCCCGGTCGCTGCCACGGCGGGCATGCAGGAACTCATTCGGGTGCCGCCCACGAATGTCCGCGTTGGGCCAACCCGTGAGCCGCGTGAATGCCGGATTGGCCGTGGTCACCCGCCCTTCGGGGTCGAGAATCAGGATGGCATCGGCCGCCGACTCGAACACCACGGCAGCCTGACGCAAGGCTTCTTCACGCTCCACCTCGCGCGTCACATCCCGGCAGACCCCCACCACAGCCTGCTCGCTGACCACATAGCCCGCGTGCACCTCCATCCATCCCAGCCGCTCTTCGCCATTCTTGCGCCGCCAGCGCGTCAGCAAGTGCAGATCTTCACCGTCTTCCAGCAACTTGTGCACCTTGCTCTGGGAATCATCGGTGAGGTGTTGCAGGAACTGCTCCACCCCCATCCGCAGCCCGCGCAGCGCCTTGTCGGCAATCGGCGGAAAGTGCCCATCGATCTCCACCAGGTCCGCGCCCTCTGTCAGTGTGACCACCCCCATGCGCGCGTTGTCGAGCGCCAAGCGCAATCGCCGCTCGGCCTGCAGTCGCTCGCGCGATGCGCGCACCCGCGCCAGCGCCATCTGCACCGTGGCGTTCAACTCTCGCTGCTGCACTGGTTTGACCAGATACCCATACGGCGCGACAGCGCTGGCACGGCGCAAGATTTCATTGTCCGCATACGCGGTCAGAAAGATCACCGGCACATCGGCAAAACGCGTCAGTTCGACGGCCGCATTGATGCCATCGCCCCCCGCTTCCAGGTTGATGTCCATCAGCACCAGATCCGGGCGGTATGACATCGCCATGCGGACCGCATCGGCCTCGGTGGCCACGGTGGACACCACTTCAAAGCCCAAGGCTTCAAGCGTCAGCTTGAGGTCCAGTGCAACGATCCGCTCATCCTCCACGATCAAAAGCCGGGCGGTAGGGCTCAGATCGGATGCGTTCGGGATGCTGTTCATCGTAGGGGAGCACGCAATGGCAGTTGAAGGGTGAAAGTGGCGCCCGGAGCGCCGGATGGGGGCCAGTGGATGGTGGCTTGCAACTGCTCGGTCAGCAGGCCAATCAGGCTGAAGCCCAGGCTGGAAATCGTGCCCTGGCTGGCGCCATCGGGCAGTCCAATGCCCGTATCAGAGACGGTAATCGTGATCTGGCCCGCATCCTCACGCGCACTCACCACCACCTCGCCGGCACGGCCAGCCGGAAAGCCGTGCTTGAGCGCATTGGTCAGCAGCTCATTGACGACCAGGGCCACAGGCACGGCCTGCTGCAGGTCAATGCTGATGCCCGAATCAGGGGCGTCCGCACGCATTTGCACGCGCCGCAGCAGATCCCCGTGCGCATCGCGCAGGCTGCCCACCAAACGCTTCAGGTACGGCCCGAGTTCCAGGGACGAGTAATCGTTGCGCTCGTACAAGAGTTGGTGCGTCAAGGACATCGCCATGACACGGTTCTGGCTGTCCTGCAAGGCTTGCTGCACTTCGGGTACCGCCGTGCGCGACTGCAGGCGCAACAGGCTCGCGATGATCTGCAGATTGTTCTTCACCCGGTGGTGCACTTCCTGCAGCAGCACCGTGCGCTCCCGCAAAGCGGCCTCGATGCGATGCTGATCGGCCAAGCGATCCGAGATGTCGATGGCGGAAGCGATCAGGTGGGTGATCACATCCTGGTCATCGCGCATCGGCACCAGCATGAAGTCCAGGGTCATGCGCGTATCACCGACCATGCGCACCGTCACATCTTCGCGGACCACCTGGCCCTGCGCGACCCGGTTGATCGCGTTGCGCAGCCAATCCTGTATGTCCGTCGAATAGTTCCACCAAAAAGTGTCCCAGAATGGCCGTCCCAGTACGTCCTGCGCCTGAATGCCGGCGGCATCCAACGGCGCACGGTTGGCCTCAATCAGCGTCCCATCCGGCTGCATCACCCCCACAAAGGCAAACAGGCTGTCAAGCACACGGCGCAGGTGCTTCTCGCTGTTGGACAGCGCGCGCTCGGCGCGTAGCTTGGCGGTCAGATTGACCGCTTGCACATACACCCCGCCGACACTGCCGTCGGGCAAATGAATGGGGGAATAGCTGGCTTCCCACTCACTCAATCCACCCGGGGAGTTAGGCGTCTCGACGCTCACATGCAGATTGCCTTGCACCACCCCTTGATCCAGCACGGAGCGCAGCAGGGGCTCCAGGGTGGGGAAGGCATCGGGGAGTACCTCCTGGACAGTGCGGCCTATGTGCGACTGTGTCGATCGCCCGTTGAAGTCGGCCAGAGTCTGGTTGATGAATACGTAGCGCAAATCCTTGTCAAGGACGGCCTTGCCCACGGGCGACTCGGCACTGAACATGGCGCACATGGACGCAAGCCAAAGCGGGTTCGACGCATCAAGTGGTAGCACATATTCACCTGAGTTTTCAACGCTGATGTGCCCAGTATGTGCCAAAAATCAAGCGCCCCCACGAGGTTGACGACCAACGGTCAGCGCGTTGAATCCAGGGTTTCCTCGGGATTCTCGTACCACACCCATCCTGCTTTAAGCACACCTGCAACCGCTCCGTTGGTGCGTCACTGGTCATGGCTTAGTGGGTGTAAAAAAGGCATGCCTGCATGCCTTCAAGACCGACTGTCTCGTGTCCGAAGAAACTGCAGACCCATGCATACCAAAGCTAGGTCCATACTTTGGACGAATGCGATGCAAGCCATGCGCTGCAAGCCGACTCACCCACATCCGAGCGGACAGCCGGATGATCGCGCTTCCAACCAACGCTTCGTGGCTTGGCCAATCACGTTTGTTTATCACTGATACGACGAAAAGCTTGTTGCAGACAGAGACCCAACCACACAGTC
Organism: Comamonas sp. CAH-2; assembly: GCF_009668305.1. Classification (NCBI taxonomy): domain Bacteria; kingdom Pseudomonadati; phylum Pseudomonadota; class Betaproteobacteria; order Burkholderiales; family Comamonadaceae; genus Comamonas; species Comamonas sp. CAH-2. Next base: position 23,639 of record NZ_VSWF01000001.1, on the reverse strand, counting down.
AACGCATGTCACGAAAGCACAAAGCCTCAAAGAGCAAACCATGCGCAACACGCTTCAACAAGGCAGAGCAAAACTCATAGCCACAGCGACGTTTGCGACGTCTACGCGAAGTGCTTGCGTGGCCACCACATCTAACGTAATACCACCCTTGGGATCAGTCGCACGCCAACGGCTTTTGCCACATCTATGTTCAACCTTCCAACAACGAATGCAGCACACCGTACCGGTATCCCACTCTGTCTCATTCCTCTGAAAAATTTGTGATGTGCCCCCTTGCTCACCATCAACCACCAAGGCATCCAATAGCAGACCGGCCACCACAGCGTCATCACACACTGCCCTTGTGGGCATACGCGCGACACCAGTAACACTTTGTCGTTGTCACGCGGTTTTCACACACGTAGTCAACCATTTGCGGACAGAAAACGTTGGATAGAGACGCAGCCCCACCCTAACGACTTGAAAGGAAAAGTCATGACTTTCTTCCACTCCGTTATCGAGCTCCAGTCCGCGCAGTACGAGGTCGCTCCTCAACCAGAGCCGCGCGCGCCCGAAGAGGTGATCCATCTGCTCACCCAGGAAGCGCCTCTGGGTGAATACAGCGTTGATGCGCTTTGATATCCATGCCTCCCACTGCCAACCGCCCGCTGAGGCGGTTTTTTATTGCCCGAACACTCCTCCCTCGCTTGTGACGGGTCACTTGGATTGCCTCTGGCCTTCATCGGCCGGACCAGGCCCAGCGCACGAGCGCCTTGACTGGATGGGCACACGGACAGGGTGCTGTTACAAATATTTGTTTCAGTTTGATACAAAATGGTCGACAAATGGTAAGTACCCGCCGAGATCAAGGAGACACCCATGAAGCGATGCATCATCAAAGTGGCAGGGGCCTACTACACAGCCCTATTCCCCAGTACGTTTGCAGCGCTGGAAGATGCCATGAAGCGCTTCCCCAAAGCCGTTGCCATCAGCGTGCGTGCTGCCAAGTCCTGCGCAGACGTCCGATAAGCGATTCAACAGCTGCGGTTGCTGCGGCACTTGTTGCTGGCCGCACCGCCTGACCAAGCCCGCCTTGTGCGGGCTTTTTCATCCACGACAACGGCAACCCGGCTGCTGAATACCAGTCTTCGCATCCAGCGAAGCTTGGTATCGGATTGGCCGGCAATCCCAGCACCAGAACGCGTAGCCAGCTGCCCCCCAGGCTGCTGACTCGTTCACACCGCATGCTTCGCTTCACGCCCTGCAAGCCCCCCCCTGCTCGCCAACAACCGTTTGAGAAAGCCCTGCGACTGGTTCATGGCCAAAGATGGCATCACGGATGCACTGTCGCCATTAACTATGAAAAAAATAGCAATCTGCGTTTGCTAACAAATGGAATCTAATCAAATTCACCTTAAAGCATTGCAAGATCAGCGTCTGATGCTCACAAAATCATCAAAATGCACAGAACAAACTCTGTGCTACTGATACAGCGATGATTGACCTCAGCAACAAGAATTCCACCAGTTATGCACACTGTGCTGAATGATCACAGACCGACGTAACGGAACAGTCCGCTGAACAACAAGCACTGCGAGAAGCCTTAGAGTGCCAGCGCCGCCAGGGTTGCATCAGGTGCAGCTCCTGCAGCCAGCCAACGATTTTTGCCGTCCATCAAAGCAGCACCGAACGCACTCCACAGCCCGCGAATGTCAGCCCAACAGGCGATGAAGCTGCCCAGGCACCCGCATCGTTGAACCCAAGCTGCACTCGGAACAACGCCATCACAAACATGACAGCCTTGGAGACAAGCAAGGTGGTCCGAAGCAACTGCGGCGGCCGCAGGACGGCAACTGCGCATGCTCAGGATTCGAGGTCCTCGGGTGCCGGAGGTTCTTGCTCAACCAGGCAATGCACAGGCCGCTGATGATTGAGATGACGATAGGGCCATCGTCGACCACCGTGTCAAGCGCCAACCCCCAGGAACGGGCAGTCCACAGGCAACTCAAGTACTCAAAAGGCAACAGGACAACGGAGCGACGCAGGTTCACACTGATGCTTGGGGACGCAAGCAGCGAATGGCTTTTCGCAATTGCAAGCATCACAGACAGGACACGGCTCCGGTCTTAGCTCACCTTCATAGGGCTATCGCCTTATGAGAGAAGCGCACAAGCAGCCCTGCACACACCCAGAAAAGTGCGTGACCAAGCTCAGACTGGCTGGTATTCAAGGCCTTGCGCATTTGCTGCAACTTGCGAAGCACGCAGGCTTTCCAGCAGGATCACAAACACCACACGTAAGGGTGTATGCCACATGCCGAGGGTTTCTGGGGGGGTACTGGCTTTGCACTGCACGCACATGCCATGTGCAGACAAAAGATGCAGGATGTGGCGAGCCTGCGATTAGTTGCCATCTAAGAAATGCTCGGTACTGCTGCTGTGCACGCAGACAGACAAAAGGGGTTAGCCCGTATGAGCTAACCCCTTGATCCAATGGTCGGAGCGGCGGGATTCGAACTCGCGACCCTCTGCTCCCAAAGCAGATGCGCTACCAGACTGCGCTACGCTCCGACAAGCTTCAGATTATAAGCCCTCTTTTTGATGACTTTGACAAAAAATCAGGCTTTGGCGAATCAACGCGATGTGGTCGGCGCAGGCCCGCGGTTGGGCAAGTGGCGGAAGGTGATGCGACCCTTGGTCAGATCGTAGGGCGACATTTCCAGCGAAACCTTGTCGCCCGCAAGAATGCGGATGTGGTGCTTGCGCATCTTGCCGCCGGTGTATGCAATCAACTGGTGACCGTTGTCCAGCGTCACGCGAAAACGCGAGTCTGGCAACACTTCGGTCACAGAGCCTTGCATCTCAATCAATTCTTCTTTTGCCATGTTCAATCACTGTGTATCAATAGGAGTCTGTTTGCCGCGCCTTTGTTTCAAACCTGCGTTGACTGGGGCACCCAATCAACGCTGCTGAATGAAAGCTTGCGCACGGCGCAAACTGAACAGAGGGCCAACGGAACCAAAAGCAGCAGGTACGCCGCAAAAAATAGCGCCCAATTGTAGCTGCTGCGGCCTATTTCCATTGCAAACCCTGGTTCTTGCGCATTGTGCAACGTTGCGCATCAGACTGGCCGCGCGGTGGGCACACTGATGGCGGCGCTCAATGCGCGAATCAAATCGGTTTGGGTCACGATGCCCACCAGCTTGCGCTGCGCACTCACTACCGGCAAATGGTGGCACCCCCCCGCAGAGAACATGGGGACCAAGTCCACCAGCAGACAATCCTCCTGCACCACGGGCGTATCCGCATCCATCAGCTCTTCCACCCGAGACTTGCTGAAGCTGCGCCCAGTCACCAAATGCCGCAATCGCTGCCCGATGCTCTCCGGCGCATCCAGGGTAGCCTGGCGCACGAAATCGCTCATGCTGACCATGCCGACCACCACACCGTCCGACTGGACCACGGGCAGGGCCTTGACGTGCTCCTGGCGCATCAGCGCCCAGGCCTCCTTCTGCGAGACACCGGGTTCCACGGCAAACACAGGGTGGGACATGATGTCCGCACAGCGCAGATTGCCAAAACTGCGGTTGAAAGCAGAGCGCCCAGCCACGTGCAACAAACCCTCCAAATCAGCACGACTGATATCCAACACTTGGTTGTAGTGCTGCAGCGCAGCATCCAGGTCCTCCGCCGCAAACAGCCCTTGCCCATCAGCGACAAAGCCACGCCGCAAACTGTGCTGGGGATGGGGGTAACGCCGCCCCGTGATGGCGTTGTAGATCACCGCACACACCAACAGCACCGCAACATTGAACAGGATGGGGAAAAGCACCAGGGTCACACCATTGATGTGCTCCAGCACCACATAGGCCGCAAACCCCGCGCCCGGGGGATGCATGCAGCGCAACGGCACCATCAACATCACCGACAAGCCCACAGCCACAGCACACGCCACTGCAACATCGGGAATCAGAGCTTGACATGCGGCCCCCACCAACGCTGACAACACCGTCCCCCCCACCACCGGCCAAGGCTGGGCCAATGGACTGGCAGGCATGCCAAACAGCAGGACCGCACTCGCTCCCAAGGACGAGACCATCCACATGCCTGCAGGAACCTCTGCCCACCAGCGCGACAAAACACCAGTGATCAAGATACCCAAGGCCACCCCCACCGACATGCGCAAGGCTTCGGCGTAGCCAATCCGGACTGAGGCCGGCAGAAAGTTGCGCAGCCACAAGCTCCAGCGGCTCAGCGGGGTGCGGTTGGCTTCCAGGGTGGTAAGAGGGGAGTTTTTCAGGGAATCAGGCATGGCACACTTTGGCATGGTCGGCAACAGCCGCCCACACAGAACGCCTCGCCATTGTGCCGGCAGCCTGCAGCACTTGGTGTCACTCCCCATCATTACCGCAGCACTGGCCGATAGAATCCCCCACTTTCCCCTCCTTATGGCTGCCTGTGTCTGATCGTCTCTCGGTTATCCCCCAATACCTTCTGCCCAAACAGGCACTCACGCAATTGATGGGGCGCCTCGCCAACCTGCAAGGCGGGGCGACCACCACATCGGTGATCCGCTGGTTCATCAAGCGCTACAACGTTGACATGTCCGAGGCGCTCGACCCCAATCCGGCCGCCTACCCCAGCTTCAACGCCTTCTTCACACGGGCGCTCAAGCCAGATGCCCGCCCCCTGGCGACTGCAGACTGGATCTGCCCGGTGGACGGCGCCATCAGCCAGCTGGGCCAGATTGCCGGTGACCAGATCTTTCAGGCCAAGGGCCACCACTATTCGACGCAGGCCCTGGTCGGCGGCGACGCACAGCTGGCAGCGCAATTCCAGGATGGCCATTTCGCCACCATCTACCTGAGCCCCAAAGACTACCACCGCATCCACATGCCGTGTGCCGGCCGGTTGCTGCGCATGATCCACGTCCCGGGCGATTTGTTTTCCGTGAACCCCACCACGGCGCGCGGGGTTCCGGGACTGTTTGCACGCAACGAACGCGTGGTCTGCGTGTTTGACGGAGCCTTCGGCCCCTTCGTCATGGTGCTGGTGGGGGCCACCATTGTCGGCAGCATGGCCACCACCTGGCATGGCGTGGTCAACCCCCCGCGCCCAGGAAAGATTCGTGAATGGCGCTATGAGGACCAGAACATCCAACTGGCGCAGGGCGCGGAGATGGGCCGCTTCCTGCTGGGGTCCACGATTGTGCTACTGACCCCGAAAAGCACGCTGGAGTTCAACCCTGCATGGCAGGCTGCGAGCCCCGTGCGCCTGGGACAGGTCATGGCCACGCAAGCGGCATAAAAAAAGCTCCCCTGAGGGAGCTTTTTTTATGCCTGCCGCTTACAGATACCAGCTGAGGGTTTCGGGGCGGCGCGTCGTGGTGAACCACGTCGGCGTCAGACTCAGGCGCTCGGGCTTCACGGGTTCTTCGTGCCCGATCAGGTAGACCATCATTTCACGGCGCCGCAGCACCACGTGACTCACGGTTTCCTCGCGCCCCGCCCGCAGCACGCGCGTTCCAGGCTTGAACACAGGCATCTGAAAGGTGCAGGAGCGGGCTTCGGGTTGCGCATGGGCAGAACCTGTAGAACTGGGGCTTACTAGCAACATAGACCATGCCTTTAAAAATACGAACAAGTTTCTCTTCGGCAGCCGCCGCAGAAAGTTGAGCATTTTTTTCCAAGCTCACACGCTTTTGTAGTTTTACCCCAGGAAAGCTCAATGGCCTCGGCGCCATGGCATGCTGTACCCGTTCGCGCCAGCCAGTCCATCACCCACCGATGCAGCACGCGGTGAATAAGGACCTGCTCACTTCCTGGAGGGGCGATCGTGAAGGCCACCACCACAGGCAGGTACCCTCCAAGCAACCCACCAATCTAACCGCCCCCCAAGACAGCCGCCCAACCTTTGATCCATCAGGCACCGATCAGCCAGAATTCCAGCCCTCCCCACTTCATCCAACCGCTGCAGTCTCTTAGCATGGGCATGCACTTTGTGCACATATTTCATCTCTAACTGTTGAGGGAGACACCCCATGCTTAAAAAGTTGCTCGCCTTCTTTCTGGCAGCCTATACAGCACTGGCGTTTGCAGCCGTTGATGCCAACAAGGCCACATCGGCCGAGCTGACGGAGGTCAAGGGCATAGGTCCCGCCACCGCCACCCGCATCATTGACGCCCGCAAGCAAGGGCCGTTCAAGAACTGGGACGACCTGATCGCGCGCGTCAAAGGGATAGCACCCACTTCGGCCGGCAAGCTTTCTGATGGTGGGCTCACCATCAACGGGCAGAGCTTCAAGCCCTCGGCCAACCAAAGCGCCACCAAACCTAAAGCCACCGCCCCGGATCCCTCCACAGCAAAGCCCGTACAAACTACAGGCAAAAAACCAGAAAAGATGTGAATTTCTCATTTATGCTTAAAAAACGCCCGCCAATGGCGGGCTTTTTTGTTGCTGTACGCTATCCGCCATTGGCCTTTTAAGCTCAGATTTCCATAGCACCCGAGACCATCGAACCCCACAACAAGAATTCATGCCCCTGATCTCGCTCATCCTTCTGCCCTTCATTGGAAGCCTGCTCGCCGCCGTGCTGCCTGCAAATGCGCGCAACACGGAGTCCACGCTGGCCGGCATCATTGCCTTGGCGTGCGCCATCCAGGCCGCCTTGTTCTTTCCGGAGATTGCAGATGGCGGCGTGATACGCCAAGAACTGACCTGGTTGCCTGCACTGGGCTTGAATTTCGTGGTGCGCATGGACGGGTTTGCCTGGATCTTCAGCATGCTGGTCCTGGGGATTGGCTCGCTGGTGGTGCTGTATGCGCGCTACTACATGTCGCCGGCGGACCCGGTGCCGCGCTTTTTCTCCTTCCTGCTGGCCTTCATGGGCGCCATGTCGGGCGTCGTGCTCTCGGGCAACATCATCCAGCTGGTCTTCTTCTGGGAGCTGACCAGCCTGTTTTCCTTCCTGCTGATCGGCTACTGGCACCACCGCCAAGATGCGCGCCGTGGCGCCCGCATGGCGCTGACGGTCACCGGCACCGGCGGTCTGTGCATGTTTGCAGGCATGCTGATCCTGGGGCACATCGTCGGCAGCTATGACCTGGAGAACATCCTGGCCGCGGGCGAGCAGGTGCGCGCCCACGATCTGTACACGCCCATGCTGCTACTGATCCTGCTGGGCACGCTGACCAAGAGCGCACAGTTCCCCTTCCATTTCTGGCTGCCGCATGCCATGGCTGCGCCCACGCCCGTGTCGTCCTACCTGCATTCGGCCACGATGGTGAAGGCTGGTGTCTTCCTGATGGCACGACTGTGGCCCGTGTTGTCCGGCACCGATCAGTGGTTCTGGCTGGTGGGGGGCGCCGGCGTCACCACCTTGCTGATTGGCGGCTTCCTGGCCATGTTCCAGCGCGACCTCAAGGGGCTGCTGGCCTATTCCACCATCTCGCACCTGGGCCTGATCACCTTGCTGCTGGGCCTGAACAGCCCGCTGGCGGCCGTGGCGGCCGTGTTTCACATCATGAACCACGCCACCTTCAAGGCCTCCCTGTTCATGGCGGCTGGCATCGTCGACCATGAAAGCGGCAGCCGGGACATGGACCGCCTGTCGGGCTTGCGCAAGATGATGCCCGTGACTGCCACCCTGGCCTGTGTGGCCAGCGCGGCGATGGCCGGTGTGCCGCTGCTCAACGGCTTCCTGTCCAAGGAGATGTTCTTTGCGGAGACCGTGTTCGTCGATGCGGACCACTGGGTCAGCATCGCCTTGCCGCTGGCCGCGACGATCGCCGGCATGTTCAGCGTGGCCTATTCCCTGTGCTTCACCGCCGATGTGTTCTTCGGCCCCAAGGCCCAGGACCTGCCGCGCAAACCGCACGAGCCGCCACACTGGATGCGCGTGCCCGTCGAGCTGCTGGTGCTGATCTGCCTGCTAGTGGGCATCTTCCCGGCCTGGATCGTCGGCGACTTCCTGAATGCCGCAGCGCTGCCGGTGGTCGGGGGCAACCTGCCGGCATTCAGCCTGGCGGTCTGGCACGGCATCAACACCCCGCTGGTGATGAGCATCGTGGCCCTGATCGGCGGCATCGCGCTGTACGCCAGCCTGCGCTGGCTGCGCCTGCAGGGGGCGCTCCAGTACGACGCACCGCTGCTGCAGCAACTCAATGGCAAGCGCATGTTCGAAAACGTCATCGCCCGCCTGACCCTGCTGGCGCGCAACACACGGCGCCTGCTCAGCACGCACCATCTGCAGTGGCAAATGCTGTGGCTGGTGCTGGTGGCTCTGGCCACCGGTGTGCTGCCGCTGTGGATCCGCGGTCTGGAGCTGGGCCACCGCGCCAACCTGCCACTGTCCCCCGCCTTTGTCGTGCTGTGGCTGATTGGCGGCCTGTGCGCCCTGGGCGCGGCCTGGAAGGCCAAGTACCACCGGATGGCCGCACTGATCATGCTGGGTGGTGCGGGACTGTGCACCTGCATCACCTTCCTGTGGTTCTCCGCCCCCGATTTGGCACTGACACAGCTGGTGGTCGAAGTGGTCACCACGGTGCTGATCCTGCTGGGCCTGCGCTGGCTGCCCAAGCGCGACAAGAACCTGCGCATTCCCGCGTTGTCGACCGAACTGCGCGCCCGCGCACGCCGCCTCCGCGATCTGCTGATTGCCCTGGCCGCCGGCGGTGGCGTGGGCTGGCTGGCCTTCACCATGATGAGCCGCCCCTTCCCCGAGAGCACCTCGACCTTCTTCCTGGAACGCGCGCTCACCGAGGGCGGTGGCACCAACGTGGTGAACGTGATGCTGGTCGACTTCCGGGGGTTTGACACTTTTGGCGAGATCGTGGTGCTAGGCATCGTCGCCCTGACGGTCTATGCCCTGCTGCGGCGCTTCCGTCCCGCCCGTGAAACCATGGACATCCCCGAGCAGCAGCGCTACCTGCCCGGCGACCTGCAGACCGACCTGATCAACCCGCGCCATGCGGGGGACACGGCCGTCGGCTACCTGATGGTGCCTGCGGTGCTGGTGCGCCTGCTGCTGCCGTTTGCCACCATGGTCTCGGTCTACCTGTTCATCCGGGGCCACAACGAGCCTGGCGGCGGTTTTGTCGCCGGTCTGGTGTTCTCGGTGGCCCTGCTGCTGCAGTACATCATCTCCGGCACACACTGGGTGGAGGCGCACATGCCGCTGTATCCACGCCGTTGGATCGGCTTCGGTCTGCTGTTCGCCATCCTGACCGGTCTGGGTTCGATCGCAGCAGGTTACCCCTTCATGACCAGCCACACCTTCCACTTCAGTCTGCCCTGGTTGGGTCAGATCCACCTGGCCAGCGCCACCTTCTTCGACATAGGAGTTTTCACCTTGGTTGTGGGTTCCACCCTGCTCATCTTGACGGCCATTGCCCACCAATCGGTACGCGGCCACCGCTACCACGCCCGCATGCAGGAAGAAGCGCAAGCTGCGCAGGAAGGAGGCCGCTGATGGAAACCGTCTTGGCCATTGCTATCGGCGTCCTCGCCGGCTCGGGCGTGTGGCTGCTGCTGCGCCCACGTACCTTCCAGGTCATCGTGGGCCTGTCCCTGCTGTCCTACGCCGTCAACCTGTTCATCTTCAGCATGGGCCGCGAAGGGCTGGCGATCGACAAGGAGCCCGTGCTGCGCCCTGGCATCCCTGAAACCCTGGCCCACTACGCCGACCCCATGCCCCAGGCCCTGGTGCTGACGGCCATCGTGATCGGCTTTGCCATGACCGCGCTATTCCTGGTGGTGCTGCTGGCCTCGCGCGGCATGACCGGCACCGACCATGTGGATGGTGTCCGCTCGCGCGATGTGCAGGAGATGCCATGAGTCCGGTTCTGGAATGGATGGCATCGCTGATGCCGCACCTCATGCTGGCCCCCATCATGCTGCCGATGTTGGTGGCTGCGCTCATGCTGCTCCTGAAGGAAGAGCACCAGAGCATCAAGGTGGTGCTCAACATCGGCGCCACGGCCCTGGGCCTGCTGGTGGCCATCGCCCTGCTGGTGTGGGCCGACCAGGCCGGCTCCAGCACCACCCTGGGGGTCTACCTGCCGGGCAACTGGCAGGCCCCGTTTGGCATCGTCCTGGCCCTGGACCGTCTGACCGCCCTGATGCTGGTGCTGACCAGCAGCATTGCCCTGGCGTCCAGCGTGTTTGCCGCCGCCCGCTGGCACAAGGCCGGCGTGCACTTCCACCCGCTGTTCCAGCTGCAGCTGATGGGCCTGTCGGGCGCTTTCCTGACGGCCGACCTGTTCAACCTGTTTGTGTTCTTCGAGATCATGCTGGCCGCCTCGTACGGCCTGCTGCTGCACGGTTCGGGGCGCCTGCGCGTGCAGGCCGGCCTGCACTACATCGCCATCAATCTGGCGGCGTCCTCGCTGTTCCTGATCGGCGTGTCCATGCTGTATGGCATCACCGGCACGCTGAACATGGCCGATCTGGCCCAGGCCATCCCGAATGTCTCCAGTGCCGACCGCGGACTGCTGCACACCGCCGCCGGCATCCTGGCCACGGCCTTCCTGATCAAGGCCGCGCTGTGGCCGCTGAACTTCTGGCTGGTGCCGGCCTACAGCGCCGCCACCGCCCCGGTCGGCGCACTGTTCGCACTGATGACCAAGGTGGGCATCTACACCATCCTGCGCCTGTGGACGCTGATGTTCTCCAGCGAGGCCGGTGAATCGGCCGCGTTTGGCTCGATGTGGCTGATTGCCGGTGGCATGCTCACCATGGCGTTTGGCGGCATTGGCACCCTGGCGGCCACGCGGCTCACGCACCTCGCTGGCTATGCCGCCATCCTGTCCTCGGGCACGCTGCTGGCGGCCATCGGCTTTGGCCAGAACATGCTGACCGCCGGCCTGCTGTACTACCTGCCCAGCTCCACCCTGGCCGTGGCCATCCTGTTCATGCTGGCCGACATCATGGACCGCTGGCGCAACGATGGCTCGCTGACTGACTTCGAAGACGAGGAAGCGCCCTTCCTCAGTGCCGAGCTGGTGCCGACCCAGGGCCTGAACCTGGACGAAAACGAACGGGTGCTGATCGGACGCGCCATCCCGGCCTCGGCTGCCTTCCTGGGCCTGGCCTTCATCATGTGCACCCTGGTGGTCACCGGCCTGCCGCCGCTGTCCGGCTTCATCGGCAAGTTCGCCATGCTGACCAACCTGATCAATCCCATGGGCCTGGGCCAGTCCGCCGGCTACCAGGCGGGCCAATGGGGCTGGGTGCTGCTGACGCTGATGATCAGCACCGGGCTGTTCGCCCTGATCGCGCTCACACGCGCCGGCATCCGCCACTTCTGGGCCACCCATGAACGCGGCACGCCCGAGCTGCGCGTGGCTGAAGGCCTGCCGATCGCCGCACTGATGGCCTTGTGCATCGTGCTGACCGTCAAGGCCGACCATGTGATGCAATACACCCAGAACGCTGCAAATGCGCTGCACGCCCCCGGCACCTACATCCAGGCCGTGATGGCCACCAAGCCGATTCCCAATCCCGGTCAGATCGTGCCCAACACCAGCCTGCGGGAGTCACAGCCATGATGAAGCTCCTGTTTCCTGCACCCCTGCTGTCGGTGGCCCTGTTCCTGCTGTGGCTGCTGCTGAACCACTCGGTCAGCGCCGGCCACCTGGTGCTCGGCGCCATCCTGGGCCTGCTGATCCCCGTGGTGACACGCGGCCTGCGCCCCCTGCCGGTGCGGGTGCGCAGCCCCTGGGCCATCCTCAAGCTGGCCGCCAATGCCGTGGTGGACACCTCGATCTCCAACTTCAACGTGGTGCGCTTTCTGGCCTTTCCCTCGATGCGCAAGCACCCGGCCGCCTTTGTGCACATTCCGCTGGAGTTGCGCGACCCGAATGGCCTGGCGGTGCTGGCCATGATCACCTGCATGACACCGGGCACCTCCTGGGCCGAGATCTCGCGCGACCGCTCGGTGATGCTGTTGCACGTGCTGGAGGTCGGTGATCCGCAAGAGATCATCGACCACGTCAAGACCAAGTACGAGCGCCCGTTGATGGAGATTTTCGAATGAGCCAATGGTTGGTATGGGTTCTGTCCCTGGCCCTGTTCCTGCTGGTGCTGGCCATGGCCTGCACGCTGGCGCGCCTGCTCAAGGGCCCGTCGGCACAAGACCGCGTGCTGGCACTGGACTGCATGTACCTCAACGGCATGCTGGCCATGCTGGTGCTGGGGATTCTGTACAGCTCGTCCATGTACTTCGAGGCGGCGCTGCTGATCGCCCTGTTCGGCTGCGTCAGCTCGACCGCCATGGCCAAGTTCCTGCTGCGCGGGGAGGTGATTGAATGAACGAAGTCCCGCTGCCCCTGTGGGCCGAGATGCTGATCGCCGCCCTGGTGCTGGGCGGTGCCACGATTGCCCTGCTGGGCTCGCTGGGCCTGCTGCGCCTGAAAAGCTACTTCGAGCGGGTCCACGCCCCCTCCATCATCGCCACCATGGGCTGCTGGCTCATCATGTGGGCCACCTTCGTCTTCTTCACCGCTACGGGCCAGGGCCTGGCCTTGCACGCCCTGCTGATTGCGGTGTTCATCGCCGTGACTGTGCCCATCACCACCATCTTCCTGATGCGGGCCGCCCTGTTCCGCGCCCGCCGCGCCGGCCGCGACGTGCCGCCCAGCGTCAGCCGCATCGTGCCCAACGAGCCCCAGCACGAAGAACCCGAAGAAACCCCTAAAAACTGAGCATTCTGCGCTTGCCCGACAAGGGCTGGATGCCGATTTCATACCCCACCACACCATGCTGCATGTGATTGCCATCTGCACCGGAGCCTGCCTCGGGGCTTTGCTGCGCTGGCGCCTGGGCCTGTGGCTCAGTGCCCCCGGCGGCCTGCCATGGGGCACCTTGCTGGCGAATGCCATCGGCGGCTACGGCATTGGGCTGGCCGTGGGCTGGCTGAACGCCCTGCCCCAGCTGGATCCGGTCTGGCGCCTGGCCATCGTCACCGGTTTCCTGGGCGCGCTCACCACCTTCTCCAGCTTCTCGGCCGAGGTCGTGGGCATGCTCCAGGCCCAGCGCTGGGGCCTGGCCCTGGCCTGGACGGTGTCGCACCTGACCGCCTCGCTGGCGCTGACCATCGCCGGCCTGGCCACGGTGCAGGCCCTGCGCTGACGCAGGACCACCCAGCCCTTCCCTCCGCCCAAGGCGTGGGCCCTGCTGCGCCCATGTCCAGGCGACCGGCTGGGCAACAGCAACACGGACAGGTCACGCCGAACCGGGGGCGGCCACTGTAAATCCACAAAGCCAGCATTCATCTTGGTCGCTGGGGGCCTGCAATCTGCGAAGATCAGGCCTTGTTCCCGTGACAGTGCAATTGGAGATTTATGGACGCGATGACTTCCCTGCATGAGCGCTCGCTGGCCGAAGAGCTGGCACCGCTGGATGCGCCCGCCGCCGTGCGCGACAGCGTGGTGGCAGACCCCATGTTGCCCGACGCCTACCGCCTGGCCTTTGCCGACCCCGAGTTCATGGCCCGCCGCGAAGCACGCGGCATCCGCTTCCAGCTGGAACTGCTCAAACCCGACCTGGGCCACCAGGCCCACGGCATTGAACACACGGTCGTCGTCTACGGCAGCGCCCGCTTTGTGGATGCGGCCACGGCGCAAGAACGCCTGGCCCTGGCACAGGCCAGCGGCGATGTCGCCCAGATCCGCACCGCCGAGCGCGACGTGCGCAATGCCCAGCGCTACGAAAGCGCACGTGCCTTCGCCCACCTGGTGGCCGAACACAGCCAGCGTCAGCCCAAGGACAAGCGCATCTACATCTGCACCGGCGGTGGCCCGGGCATCATGGAAGCCGCCAACCGCGGCGCCTACGAAGCCGGCGCAGCCAATGTGGGGCTGAACATCCTGCTGCCGCACGAGCAGCAGGGCAACCGCTACATCACGCCGGAGCTGTGCTTCAAGTTCCACTACTTCGCGCTGCGCAAGATGCATTTCATGATGCGCGCCAAGGCGCTGGTGGCCTTCCCCGGCGGCTTCGGCACCATGGATGAGCTGTTCGAGGTGCTGACCCTGGTGCAGACCACCAAGGTCAAGCCCGTGCCCATCATCCTGTTCGACCGCGCGTTCTGGCAGAAACTGTTCAACTTCGACCTGCTGATCGAGGAAGGCATGATCTCCCCGCAGGACGTGGACCTGTTCCACTTCGTGGACACGCCCGAAGCGGCCTGGGCCATCATCAAGGACTTCTACAGCCTGCCGGACTGAGTCCGCGCCGCCTACCTGGCGCTGGGCAGTCGCCCCTTACACCAGCAAAAAGCGACCCTGTGGGGTCGCTTTTTTGATGCCGGCGTCCGGTGTCAGTCGCAGTGGCGCTCGGGCTGCGGCGGCAGGTGCTCGGGCTTCAGGTCGTGCTGTCCCATCAGCCAGGGCAGGCGCGCGGCGCTGCCCACAATGGCCCCCACGGCCCAGAACAGGGCCGACACCCCGACCACGGTGCCAATCGAGCCAAACAGCACCGGCATCACCACGCTGGAGCCATTGATGGCCATCATGCGCAGGCCCAAGGCCTCGCCCTGGCGGTGCGCCGGGGTGATCTGGTGGATCATGCTCATCACCATGGGCTGTACCGAACCCAGCACCAGGCCCAGCACGACGGAGCAGCCCATCATGGACCAGGCCCCCGGCATGAAGGGGTAGGCGATGAAGAGCACGCAGGCACAGACCATGGCGCCCAGCACCACCTTCCATTCGCTCAGGTGCTCGGACAGCAGCGGGATCAGCACGCGGATGGCAGCCGCCGCAATCGCAAACGCGCCCAGGATGGTGCCGATCACCGAGGCCGACAGGCCGCGCTCATGCCCCAGGATGGGCACGACAAAGGTGTGCACGTCCCAACACGACGACAGGGCCCAGTTCATCAGCAGCAGGCGGCGAAAGCCCTGGTGCTGCAGCATGTCCCAGGCCGTGCCGGAGCGCGGCGAGGTGGGGGGCGGCTCGCTGGCGTGCTCCGGCACCGTGCGCACCCACAGCCAGGCACTCAGCGGCAGCAGCGCCATCAGCAGGAAGGCCGCACGAAAGCCCGTGGTGCTGGCCGCCTCGCCGCCCGCATAGTCGATCAGCAGGCCGGCCATGAACGGCCCCAGGAAGTTGGAGACCGCCGGGCCAATCGCCAACCAGCTGAAGACCTTGCGCAGCGTGACCTTGTCGTGCGCCTCGCGCCCCACATGGCGCTGCAGGGCGATGATGGCGGCCCCCGAGGCCCCGCCGCTGAGCAGCGCCGCCAGGCACAGCACCGGGTACACCGGGAAGATCACCGCCAGCCCGGCGCCCAGGCTGGCCGCCACCACGCTGATGGCCAGCGGGCGCTTGAGCCCATGGCGGTCCGCGTAGCGCCCCGCGGGCAGCGACAAAAACACCTGGGTCAGCGCAAACAGCGCCAGCAGCACGCCGACCGCCGCCGGGCTGTAGCCCTCGCGCAGGGCCAGCAGCGGGGTCGCCATGCGCATGCCCGTCATGCAGGCATGGATGGAGATTTGCGCCAGGATCAGGCGCAGCAAGGATCCAT
Source organism: Comamonas sp. CAH-2 (assembly GCF_009668305.1). Lineage (NCBI taxonomy): Bacteria > Pseudomonadati > Pseudomonadota > Betaproteobacteria > Burkholderiales > Comamonadaceae > Comamonas > Comamonas sp. CAH-2. The sequence goes on along the minus strand of NZ_VSWF01000001.1, from coordinate 8,135 downwards.
TCACAAGATTCATTCGTCCTCAGAATCCGCCACGCCCCCCAAGGACGGTGACGGTGCACGGCCTTGCGGCAGTGCGGCAGGCGATGCGGCCGCCAGCGCTGCCGCATCGGGCAGCTCCTGCACGTCGCGCAGCTTGCGCTGGATGGCGCGGGTGCGCACGTCGACCTGCTCGAACTTCTTGGCCGCCGCATCGATGGATTTGCGCGTCGCCTCGACCACCTCGCCAAACTTAGCGAACTCGGTCTTGACCTGGCCCAGCACCCCCCAGACTTCGGAGGAACGCTGCTCGATCGCCAGCGTCTTGAAGCCCATCTGCAGGCTGTTGAGCATGGCGGCCAGATTGGCCGGCCCGGTGATGACCACGCGGCACTCATTTTGCACCGCTTCCACCAGGCCGGGGCGGCGCATCACCTCGGCAAACAGGCCTTCAGTGGGCAGGTACATGATCGCGAAATCCGTGGTGTGCGGCGGCGCCACGTACTTGGCGGCAATCTTGCGCGCCTCGCCGCGGATGGAGCTTTCCAGTGCCTGGCCCGCCGCGGCCATGCCGGCCTTGTCGGCGTCGTCCATGGCGTTCTGCAGGCGCTGGTAGTGCTCCACCGGGTACTTGGCGTCGATGGGCAGCCACACCGGCTGCGCACCATCGCGCCCGGGCAGACGGATGGCGAATTCCACCAGCTCGTTGCTGTCCGGCACGGTCTTGACGTTCTTGGCGTACTGGTCGGGCGTCAGCACGTTGTCGATGATGGCGCCCAGCTGCACCTCGCCCCAGGTGCCGCGCGTCTTCACATTCGTCATCACGCGCTTGAGGTCGCCCACACTGCTGGCCAGGGACTGCATCTCGCCCAGGCCCTTGTGCACCTGCTCCAGCCGGTCGCTGACCAGCTTGAAGGATTCGCCCAGGCGCTGCTCCAGCGTGGCGTGCAGCTTCTCGTCCACAGTGCGCCGCATTTCCTCCAGCTTGGCCGCGTTGTCGGCCTGGATGGTCGCCAGCCGCTCGTTGAGCGTGCCGCGCAACTGCTCGGCCGACTGGTGGCTGTCCTGGTTCAGGCGCTGCAACTGCTGGCCCAGGGCCTGCTGCAGCTGCGTGAAGTGCTGCTGCAGCTCCTGCCGGCTGTGGCGCGCCTCCTGCAACTGGCGCTGCATGTGGGCGTCCACCAACTGGCGCAGGCTGTCGGCTGCCGTGGTCTGGTTCTGGCCCAGGCTGTGCACCAGGCCTTGCACCTGCTGGCCCAGGCCGGTCAGTGCGCCCTCGCTTTTGGCCACGGCCATCTGCGCCAGCTGCTGGGCGCGCTCCAGGTGTTCCAGGCGCTCCAGCAGGTCCAGGTCGGCCGGCTGGGGGCGCGGTTGGAACCAGTGCAGCAATTGCAGCAGCACCACCGCCAGCAGCAGCGCCAGCAACACCCAGGGCATCCAGTCCACGTGCATTCCTTTATAAAAACAGAGCTGGCAGCGCAAGCCAAAACTTGCATTCAGGCACTTTCATGCCTGAAAAGCAGGATGGGCAAGCGCCGCCAGCTCCTATTTTTTCACACTGCCCAGCGCGCAGCGCGCGCGGTGGCATCCGGCGCGTTCACCGGGGTCAGCGGCGCCTGCCCGCCCAGCACGGCCACCAGGTTGTCGGCCGCCAGCCGGCCCATGGCGCGGCGCGTGGCCACGGTGGCGCTGGCAATGTGCGGGGTCAGCACCACATTCGGCACCGTCAGCAGCGCGGGGTGGACCGAGGGCTCGCCCTCGAACACGTCCAGGCCGGCGGCGGCAATCTGGCCGGCCTTCAGGGCCTGTGCCAGGGCGGCGTCGTCCACAATCCCGCCGCGCGCGATGTTGATCAGCGTGGCCGTGGGCTGCATCTGCGCCAGCTCGGCTGCGCCGATGGTGTGGTGGTTCTCGGCCGTGTACGGCAGCACCAGCACCACATGGTCGGCCGTGCGCAGCAGTTCGTCCTTGCTCACATACCGCGCCTTGCATTCGGCCTCTAGCGCGGGCGACAGGCGCGAGCGGTTGTGGTAGATCACATTCATGCCAAAGCCGTGCGCGCCGCGCTTGGCAATGCCCTGGCCGATGCGCCCCATGCCGATGATGCCCAGCGTGCTGCCGTGCACCTCGGCCCCGGCAAACATGTCATAGCTCCATTTGGTCCACCGGCCGGCGCGCAGGTAGTGCTCGCTCTCCGTCACGCGCCGGGCCGTGGCCATCAGCAGCGCAAAGCCGAAGTCGGCCGTGGTCTCGGTCAGCACATCGGGCGCGTTCGTGCCTTGCACCCCGGCCTGGGCCATGGCGGCCACGTCGAAGTTATTGAAGCCCACGGCCATGTTGGCCACCACCTTGAGCTGCGGGCAGGCGGCCAGCAGGGCCGCATCAATGCGCTCGGAGCCGGTGGTCAGCACGCCGTCCTGGCCCTGCAGCTGGGCAGCCAGCTGCGCGGGCGACCAGACAGTGTCCGCCGCGTTGGTCGTGACGTCAAAGTGCTGCTGCAAGAAGGCCACGACCTGGGGGTCGATGGCGCGGGCGATGAGGATTTTGCGACGCGACATGGCTTAGAGGAACCAGATGTAAGTCATCACCACGAACAGCGGGATCAGGATGGCCGTGGACCACAGCATGTAGCCGAAGAAGCTGGGCATGCGCACGCCGCGGTCTTCGGCAATCGCCTTGACCATGAGGTTGGGCGCATTGCCGATGTAGGAGTTGGCACCCATGAACACCGCCCCTGCCGAGATGGCCACCAGCGTCGGCGCCAGGGCCGTCATCAGCACGGCCGGATCGCCGCCGGCGGTGTTGAAGAACACCAGGTAGGTCGGCGCGTTGTCCAGGAAGGACGACAGCGCCCCCGTGGCCCAGAAGTACATGGCGATGTTGGGTGTTCCGTCAGGGTTGGTCACCGCACGCACGACGGCACCGAACGGGCCGTCCACACCGGCCTTGAGCATGGCGATGACGGGGATGATGGTCAGGAAGATGCCGGCGAACAGCTTGGCGACCTCCTGCATCGGGCCCCAACCGAACTGGTTGTCGGCATGCACCTGCTTGGGCGTCAGCACCAGCGACAGCAGTGCCACCCCGATCAGGCCGATATCGCGCACCAGGCCGGGCAGGCCCACTTCGGTGCCCAGGATGTCGAAGGCCACTGCGCTTTTCCACATGCCGCTCAGCAGCACCAGGCCGACCACGGCACCCAGCAGGGCAAAGTTCAGCTTGCCGTCAAAGCCCAAGGGCTCGCGTGCAGCCTGCGCAGGCTGCGCCACGGCGACGTCGCCACGTGCCATCCAGCAGTCCAGCACAAAAAACAGCGCCAGTAACGCACCGATCAGGAACAAGGCCTGGGGCCAGATGTGCAGCAGGGTCCAGCTGAAGTCCACCCCCTTCAGAAAGCCCAGGAACAGCGGCGGATCGCCCAGGGGCGTCAGCGAGCCGCCCGCATTCGAGACGATGAAGATGAAGAACACCACGATGTGCACCACCTTGCTGCGGTGGGCATTGGCGCGGATCAGCGGGCGAATCAGCAGCATGGAAGCGCCGGTCGTGCCCATGAAGCTGGCGAGCACCGCGCCCAGCGCCAGGATGACCGTGTTCAGCACCGGCGTGCCCGTCAGGCTGCCGCGGATGTAGATGCCACCGGCCACCACGTAGAGCGCCGTCAGCAGGATGACGAAGGGCAGGTACTCCGCCAGCAGCGCATGCACAAAGCTGACCGCCGCCGCGCCCGCCCCGTGCATGAGCACCAGGGGCACCAGGAACGCCAAGGCCCACGCGGCGGTGATCTTGCCGAAATGGTGGTGCCAGATGCTGGGCAGCAGCAACGGCATCAGGGCAATCGACAGCAGCAGGCCGGCAAACGGCACGGCCCACCACAGGGCCAGGCTGGCACCGTCCAGTTCGGCCGCCTGGGCCAGGGCGGGCAAGGCCGCCATACAGCCTGCCACGAGGGCAGCGCGCGCATATTTCATTCTTTGGTCTCCTCGGGAATCTCGAACACCTGGCGCAGATAGGCCAGGTATTTCTTGTCTTCGCACATGCTCTTGCCCGGCGTGTCGGACAGCTTGGCCACCGGCTGGCCGTTGCAGCGCGTCATCTTGATGACCACCTGCAGCGGCGCGTAGCCCAGGTCGTTGGTCAGGTTGGTGCCGATGCCGAAGGCCAGCTGGCAGCGGCCATGGAAGCGCTGGTACAGCTCGATGGTGCGCGGCACGGTCAGCGCATCGCTGAAGATCAGCGTCTTGTTCAGCGGATCGACGCGGTGGTTGCGGTAGTGCTGCAGCAAACGCTCGCCCCAGGCGAACGGGTCGCCGCTGTCATGGCGCGCGCCATCGAACAGCTTGCAGAAATACAGGTCAAAGTCGCGCAGGAAGGCACTCATGCCATACACATCGGACAAGGCAATGCCCAGATCGCCCCGGTACTCCTTGGCCCAGGACTCGAAGCCGAAGACCTGGCTGTCGCGCAGGCGCGGGCCCAGGGCTTGGCAGGCCTGCAAGAACTCGTGCGCCATAGTGCCCAGCGGGGTGATGCCCAGGCGCATGGCATACAGCACGTTGCTGGTGCCCGCGAACTGCCCGGGGCCATGGCCCGGGGCCGGGCGCTGGGTGCCCGTGCCCAGCTTGCCGCACAGCACGCGCAGCACCTCTTCGTGCCAGGCGCGGCTGAAGCGCCGGCGCGTGCCGTAGTCGGCAATCTTCAAGCCCTCCAGGCCGTCACCCCGCAGCAGGCGGATCTTTTCATCGAGGCGGCGGCGCCCCTCCAGAAAGTCGGGTACGGGCTGGGTGTTGCGGAAGTACACCTCGTTGACGATGGCCAGCACCGGGATCTCGAACGGAATCACGTGCAGCCACGGGCCGCGGATGGCGATGTCGATCTCGCCATTGCTTTGCGGGGTGATGGTGATGTACTTCTCGTTCAGCTTGAACAGGCTGAGGAAGTCGACAAAGTCGCTCTTGATGAAGCGCAGCGAGCGCAGGTAGGCCAGCTCGGCATCCTGGAAGCGCAGCTGGCACAGGGCCCGGATTTCGTCCCGGATTTCCTGCACATAGGGCGCCAGCTGCACCCCGGGGTTGCGGCACTTGAACTTGTACTCCACCTGAGCCCCGGGAAACTGGTGCAGCACCGCCTGCATCATGGTGAACTTATACAGGTCGGTATCAAGCAGACTGGTAATGATCATGGCGTGCGGCGCAAGGGCGAAAGCCACAGTGTAGGCCAATCCCTGGCCTGGCTACGGCAGAACATCTGCACCCAAACCCACGTTTGCCCTTGATGCACAGGCGCAGACTGCTATCGAATTCAAGGATGCTGGCAGCGCGCCTAGGCGGCCAGCGGCTCCAGGGCGGCGCGCAAGGCGGCAGGCAAGGCGCAAGGCCGCCGCGAGGCCTTGTCCACGTACACGTGCACAAAATGCCCCACGGCCGCGGCCATCTCCTCCCCCTGGGCGAACAGACCGATTTCATAGCGCACGCTGCTGTTGCCCAGCTGGCTGACACGCAGCCCGGCTTGCACAGTCTGCGGAAAAGCCAGCGGGGCAAAGTAGTTGCACTGGGTCTCAATCACCAAGCCGATTGTGCTGCCGTGGTGGATGTCCAGCGCCCCCTGCTCGATGAGGTAGGCGTTCACGGCGGTATCGAACCAGCTGTAATACACCACGTTGTTGACATGGCCGTACACGTCGTTGTCCGACCACCGGGTGGGGATGTCGCGAAAGACCCGGAACGCCGTGCGGGGCAAGGGCGCGGGCCGAGGGAGTTGGGGCTTGCTGGTCATAGGCCATGATTGTGCAAACGCCAGGCCCCGGTGGCCGCCCTGGAGGCGACAACCTCGGGTAAACACCCAGAAAAACAGCCGGTTACAGGAAAGGTGGCCGTTCATACCTTTTTTTGCTGCATTGCACAAAAAAGTGCTTGCACCGATGTGAAGCTTGCTTAAAAATACATCCATGCTGCGCTGCAACATAGAGTTTGAAGTTTCAGGTGCAGCTGCACTCCCCCTTTTCATCAGTAAGGAGATCACCATGGCACTCACACCTGAACAACTCATCGCAACCCAAAAGGCCAACCTGGAAACCCTGTTCGGCCTGACCACCAAAGCCTTCGAAGGCGTGGAAAAGATTGTGGAACTGAACGTGGCCGCTTCGCGCGCCGCCCTGACCGAAGCCGCCAACCACACCCAGGCCCTGCTGAACGTCAAGGACGCACAAGAGCTGCTGGCGCTGCAAAGCAGCCTGTTCCAGCCTCTGGCCGAAAAGACCGCGGCCTACAACCGCCACCTGTACAACATCGCCACCAGCACCAGCACCGAGCTGAGCAAGACGCTGGAAGCCAAGGCCGGCGAGTTCCAGCAAGGCTTCAACAACCTGGTGGAATCGACCGCCAAGAACGCCCCTGCCGGTTCCGAAACCGCCGTGGCCGTGATGAAGAGCGCCGTGTCTGCCGCCAACAACGCCTTCGAAAGCGTGCAAAAAGCGGTCAAGCAAGCCTCCGATCTGGCCGAAGCCAACCTGAAGGCCGTGTCCGCCACCGCCGCTTCGGCCACGCAGGCCGCCGCGACCAGCAGCCGTAAAAGCTGATTTGCAAAGACTTTGATCAATCATCTAGACAAAGTCTAGGGTTTACCCTAGAATACATACATTGACCTGTTCTTCAGGTCCCCAGTTGTCTCCTTGGATCCTCTCGAAACCCCCGTTTCTTGGATCCCTTCAAGCCCGGTTTTTGACCGGGCTTTTTTTTACCCCTGCATTTGCGCATCGCGACCGATGTCCCTCCACGCACCTTGGGTGCTGGTATTTGGCTGCCACCGCTCTCATAATTGACGTTTACGTCAACGAAATATAAGGAGCATACATGGACATCCAAGGCAAGGTCTTCATCGTCACAGGGGGTGCGTCCGGCTTGGGCGAAGGCACGTCACGCATGCTGGCCGCCCATGGCGCCAAGGTGGTGGTGGCCGATATGCAGGCCGACAAGGGTCAGGCCGTCGCGGCAGAGATCAACGGCCACTTCGTGCGCTGCGACGTCAGCAGCGAGGCCGATGGCCTGGCGGTGGTGCAGCAAGCGACCGCACTGGGCAAGCTGATGGGTCTGGTGAACTGTGCAGGCATCGCTCCCGCTGAAAAGACCGTGGGCAAGCACGGCGCTCACAGCCTGGCGCTGTACCAGAAGGTGATCACGGTGAATCTGGTGGGTAGCTTCAACATGATCCGCCTGGCTGCGGAGGCCATGAGCCAGAATGAACCCGAAGCCACGGGCGAGCGCGGCGTGCTGATCTCGACCGCCAGCGTGGCCGCCTATGACGGACAGATCGGCCAAGCGGCGTACGCGGCTTCCAAAGGCGGTGTGGTCGGCATGACCCTGCCGATTGCACGCGATCTGGCACGCAGCGGCATCCGCAACATGACGATTGCCCCGGGCATTTTTGGCACCCCCATGCTGTTCGGCATGCCCCAGGAAGTCCAGGATGCCCTGGCTGCAGGCGTCCCCTTCCCCAGCCGCCTAGGCACCCCGCAAGACTACGCCAAGTTGGTGAAACACATCATTGAAAACGACATGCTCAATGGCGAAGTGATTCGCCTGGACGGCGCGATTCGCCTGGCTCCACGCTAATCGGCGCAAAGCGACAACCCCAAAGCCTCTTGAATGAGGTTTGGGTTGCACAAAAATCGGCATCTCAGCTACAAAGCAAAAAGCCGCATTTATCGAAATAAATGCGGCTTTGGTATTTATATGGCGGAGTGGACGGGACTCGAACCCGCGACCCCCGGCGTGACAGGCCGGTATTCTAACCAACTGAACTACCACTCCTGGCAGGAAGCTTTGCTATTTTTTAGATAGCTACCAGCGCTTCAAACTTGGCGACCCTACGGGGATTCGAACCCCGGTACTCACCGTGAAAGGGTGATGTCCTAGGCCTCTAGACGATAGGGTCAATTCCTAGAACTTCTGGCTTTGCAGCCAGCCGTCAAAATTTGGTGGAGGTAAACGGGATCGAACCGATGACCTCTTGCATGCCATGCAAGCGCTCTCCCAGCTGAGCTATACCCCCAAGGGAATCTGTGGCGGAGTGGACGGGACTCGAACCCGCGACCCCCGGCGTGACAGGCCGGTATTCTAACCAACTGAACTACCACTCCTGGCAGGAAGCTTTGCTATTTT